>CAZTCD010000032.1:0-38329 GCA_964612065.1 uncultured Bdellovibrionales bacterium
GTGCGCTATACCAGTGGCGGCAAGCTCACCTTCGCCACCAATACCTTCGACGGCTATTTCGGCCTTTATATCGGCCGTGCCTGGAGTAATGGCTGGATCGGCATGTTTCGCGTGGCCCACCTATCAGCCCACCTCGTAGACAACTCCCCCCGCTTCCTCACCCCCATGGGATATTCTCAGTTTTGGAACGAAGTGATCGTGGGCAAAACCTTCCCCGCCCCCACCGAGACCAGCGATTGGGACCTCCACCTGCAGGCCAATCTCGGCCTCAACAACACCAGCACTCCGGAGGCCGACCAGCCTAGGGCAGGACTGGGGGTGGATTTCGGGTATGCGTTGTCGGGCCCTGACTCTCTTGCCTTGATCGCCTCGGCCGACGCCAACCGGGCCGGCGTGGCCAACCAGAAGCTTACGTACGCCTTCTTCCTCGGCGCGGGCTATCTGAAACGGCCCAATACCACGCACCGGCCGTTCCGTTTTGGCTTGGCTTACTTCCGCGGATCGGACTACCGAAACCAAATCTTCTTTGAGCGGCAGAACTGGCTCACCTTTGAGATCGCAGCGGAATTTTAGGCGGAATTCCCTCCGAGGAGCGAAAACTTGGTTTCGCGCCATTCATTGTAATCTTTCTCGACTTTTCGTACGGTTGATCCGGATTCATCGAAAGTAGAATCAACCTGACCTCAATTGATCCAAGTATCTTATGAAATATAGGCCAGACATTGACGGCTTGAGAGCGATCGCAGTGCTGTCAGTAGTGATTTTTCACGCTTTTCCCGATGCTCTGCGAGGAGGTTTTACCGGAGTTGACATTTTTTTTGTCATTTCCGGCTACCTGATCTCTAAAGTCATTCTGGAGAAACTGGACTCAGGCGAATTCAGCTTCCTCGATTTTTACAACAGAAGAATAAAGCGAATTTTTCCCGCACTGTCAGCAACCTTGGCGTTCGCGGCAATTTTCGGCTGGCTCACCTTGCTGGACCATGAGTACAAGCTTCTGGGAAAACACATCCTCGCGGGTGCCAGCTTCGTATCAAACTTCGCCCTCTGGAGTGAATCCGGATACTTCGACAAAGCCGCCGAAACAAAGCCATTGCTTCATCTGTGGAGCCTCGGAATTGAAGAACAATTCTATTTGATCTACCCCATTCTTCTCTGGGCTTTTTGCAAAAATCGAAAAACGCGATTCTATCTGATCGGGGCCCTGGCTCTTGCGTCGTTTGCTGTCAATCTTTACTACGTTAGAGCATATCCCGCTGCCACGTTTTACAGCCCACTCACCAGATTTTGGGAGCTGCTGGCGGGCTGCCTGCTGTCCTTGTCGAGGCCCGAAAAAAATGACAGAAATCACCAAAGCCCATACTCCTCCTATCCGAATTTTTTTTCCGCCGTGGGTTTTGGGCTCATCCTCTTTGGATTCCTGCGTGTCCACGCCGGAATGAGCTTTCCGGGAAAATGGGCCCTGCTCCCGGTCTTGGGCTCAATACTCGTAATTCATTCGGGCGAAAGAGCCGCAATAAACCGGATTCTATTGTCTAACCGACTCATGGTTGGAGTGGGGTTGATTAGTTATCCCCTGTATCTATGGCATTGGGTTTTTCTTTCCTTCCCAAGAATCATCGGAGGACAGGAACCAGGAATCATTGTCAGAACGGCCGCTGTCGGCGCAGCCCTCCTATTTGCAACGCTTACCTATTTTTTCATAGAACGCCCCATTAGATTTTCCCTAAAACACAAGGCAACCGGGCCGCTCCTCTTCGCTGCCGTTTTTCTGCTGGGCTTGGGTGGTCTTACCATTTTCAAGTACGATGGATTCCCCTCGCGAGCCGACGCAAAGCTTTACGCAGTTTTGGGTGATGATAAAGAACAAGAATCGTTGCTGGAATACTCTTGGAAAAAATATCACTTATGCACACCGCAGGAGATTGCCGAAAAAGCCGAAAAAACCGATTTCTATACGAGATGCATGCAATCAAAGCCGAGCAGCAAAATCGACGTTGCGTTAGTCGGCGACAGCCATGCTGAACATTTATTCCTAGGCATGGCGGAAGCCCTTCAGAACAAAAATGTGGTCTATTATGAAAAATCGAATCCTCCGTTCTTGGGAATTTCCGACTATGACGACATCTTTAGATACATAAGGAACAATACACAGATCAAGGTTGTGGTTTTGACGATGGCGTGGATCCCCCGGCTTTCGCAAGTGCCATCAGGCTCTACCCTTGAAGCTGAGTTACTTAAGGTGATCGATCATATCTCAAGGCCAGGCAGATCCATTATCCTTACCGATGACCTGCCTTACTTTCCCTTTGCCCCGGATAAATGCAAAGGATTTCGCAGATTCGCCGCGGACAAAAGAAAGTGCTCTGAGCCGGCCGCTAGCTTTGAAGCTGACAGCAGACTCGGCTCGGTAAGGAAAAGCTTCCGAGAAGTGGCATCGAAACGCCCCGAAGTGATCATGGTATCGACCAGAAAGCTCTTTTGCGACTCAGAAAAATGCAGCATGAATAGAGATAATACCGTCTTGTTCAGCGACGATAACCACCTCAATATTTCCGGATCTCGTTTCGTTGGAAGCCAGATCGTAAACGAGAATCCAGAGGTGTTTTCATTTTGACCGCGATTGAGTTAACGTGCGCCCAGATCCCGCTCATTCCGGCCGCCTTTCGTTCCTAGCACATGCCGGTACATCAGCTCTCCCAGAAGCGCTGTGCCCTTGGCGTTATAGTGCCCATCCAACGGAATATAATCTTCCTCTCGAAGGTAGTGAATCGCATCGATGAGCGACGTCACTTTTAGCTTTTTCAAGCCACAGATCACAGCTTGCACCTCGGGATAATAAGCCTTTTCTCGCACCTCATCAGCGGAAGGGGTGAAAGTCACCCAAAACGAAACTCCACGACGCTTTGCTGTCGCCGCCATTTCGCCGACGAGCCCGACCGTACGCTTCACGAGCGCAGTACGTTCGGCAGACAGAGAAGGCAGCCCGTCGCAATCGGGAAGCCTGGCAGCGGATTCACTCTTGACTCTATCGGCCAGAGTCGGTGGCGTGGCCCGGTCCTCCGCGGCCTTCTTCCTGGCAAGATACCAATTGCGCACAGTGGCTACGCTTGTTGCCTTTCTCACTAGCGAAAAAGAAAGGAGATCAGTCCACCACCGCAGCCCGGTCGCAGACTTCCCCAACCTGGCCTCCACCACGTTTCTTCCCAGCAGGTCGAGCATATCGTCGAGTTCGGCGCTGGAGAATGCGCGGCCATCAGGCTTGAAGCGTTCGACGAGAACGCCCTTGTGCACAGTCAGCTCTCGCTCGGCATGAATCAATTCCATCACGTCGTTGGAATGAAAGACGTACACATAGTCGGTAGCATGCTCCGGCGCGAAATCCCGGAACTCTCGTTCGGTATGCAGGGCACAGGAGCCGGCGTAGCCGATATTGTAAACGTCGAGCGCTACGCCGTCACGCGAAGCCAGTTTCTCCATTTTTCGGTCGAATTTATCTTCCTGATCCACACCAAAACCGAAAGTGAAAGAGTCTCCGCTCAGCACCACATTACGCACGCCGGGACGAAACGCGAGCTCATCATCGCGGTGGCCAAGAGAGTTGGTGTGCAGCCGTATTCGCTGTCCTCCGTAGTGAAAGCTCCGCTCAATATTAGGCTGCAGTTTCCTGAGAAAGGGTTCACGTGCCGGCTCGAAGATAGCGCGCCAGCTGAGATCACTCTCGATGGCATTCGCGGAACGCACCAGATAGGCCGTGTAGTTCACCCCGAGCAGAGCGAGGTAGGCGAAGAAAATGCCTGAGCTAAGGGAGAGAATCCGGCCCAGCGCTCTGTCCCCACGGGCCCGCAAAGAGGCGCCAAGCAGAAGCCCCCCGAACACCAAGAATGTAATCGTAAATACACCAAAATGGCGAAACCAGGATCCACTGTGGGAATGCCCCCGGAAAACCGCGATCGCGATCAGTAGTGCGCCGCAGAATAAGCCACTCCCTTTGGCGAATCCCCGCAGTGAAGGCAGGAGCTCAGCAGACATTTTCCCTAAGTATCTCAAAGAGGAAGCCGATTCCAGTAGATAGGAAAAAATTAGCACGTTTCCGGGTTCGGCGCCGAGTGAGCTACGCTTAAATTGCCCTTACGAAGTGCAGCCAAGCGGGCATTTTAGAAGAGGAGTGTGCTCTCAATTTACAGATACACAGGAGCTTTTCTGCCTATTTCGGCCCGCTTTCAGATAGTCTCCCGCCATGCTTCTCTCCCTGCTTCTGCCGATCCTGGCTTATGCCACCGAGCTGAACTTCGAGCCTAATACCTCAGTGTGGGGGATCGCCAGTGCGAGAGAGATTTCTGAAGGCAGGCTAAATCCACTTAACCTCACTTTCCGCCAGCCAGACCGCACTCTCTCCGCTGAAGTTCGCCCCGATTGGAACTTAAGCTCCGAAAGCGGGAAGCTCACCGCCCGCCCCCGCCTGATCCTGCTGCACGAAAGAGTGAAGGCCGGAGGGCTGGAGAGCTGGGACACGGACCTACGCCTTCGGTGGAGCGAAGGGTTTGCCTCCTGGAACGCTTCCGACTCTTTCACGCTGAGCTATGGCCTGCAGAACTACCAGTGGGGCCCGGCCGAAAGCGCGAGCCCCAGCAACCGGATCATACGGGATACTGTGCAGGTGAAAGACACCATATATGCGGTGAAAGGCCATCACTTGCTTCGCCTCACCTATGCCCCTTCTGCTGCGTTCAGCGAAGTGCTCCTGGTGGAGCTCTCTGATAATGGAGATGAGGAGCCGGATGCCTACGAGAGCTATTCGCGAAAAGCATTGCTGAAAACAGAAATCTCCTGGGGAGGGGGCGCTGATTATGCCGCTCTAGTTCTTGGCTGGAGAGATAAAGCAGGCCTTTGGCTGGGCGAGGTACTGAACCTGGAACCTCTCGAAGGGTTTTCGATCTATGCCGATGCCAGCCATCAAAGAGGCAGCCTTGCCTGGTATCCTTCCCTGGATTCCACCGGCCGCTACACCTTGATGAGCCAAGGAAAGAGAGGAGACGATAAAGTCTTTTCTTTTTTGGCCTCAGGCGTTCGCTATGCCTTTGAAAATGGCAACGACCTGCGGGTCGAATATCTTTTTCAGGAAGCCGGATGGACCGGCCCGCAAAGGCAAGCCGTGATCTCTGCCCTCACCTCTACCGATCCCATTCAGGCCCTCCTGATTCGGTCGCGCCTTCAGGCGACCCTGAAACCCGGGCTGGATTTCCCGGGGCAGCAATATCTGTTTTCCTCCTTTCGATCGCCCAACAGCTTTTCCGTCAGAGACTGGACCATTTATCTGCGCTACCTCCATTCCCTCGAGGATTCCTCGGGCTCAGCCTATCTCAGCCATGAGTATGCCCTGGGGGATAACAGCACGATTTTGGGCAGTTTCGGCGCGGCTTTCGGATCCGAAAATGAGGAGCTCAAAGGGGTGGTGGACTTCGCGGCCACCTTGGCGTACCGTCACTCGTGGTGAAAGAATCCAACGCCACGATCATTCGTCTCGAGCAGGTGAGCAAAAGCTATCGCCTGGGAAAGGTGGAAGTTCCCGCGCTCCGCTCTGTTTCGGTCGAAATCCATGCAGGAGAGTTTACCGCCCTGATAGGCGCCTCCGGCTCCGGGAAAAGCACCCTCTTGAATATGATCGGCTGCATTGATCAGCCGGACTCAGGAAAAGTTTGGATCGACGGCGTGGACGTTCACGCCCTTTCCGACGACAAAAGAAGTGATCTTCGCAATCGCAAGATCGGATTTATCTTCCAGAGCTTTAACCTCGTGCCTGTACTCTCTGTATTCGAGAACGTGGAGCTTCCGCTACTGATCAATCCTCTTATTCCGAAAGCCGAAAGGCGGGAGCGCGTGATGGAGGCAATCGCCGATGTGGGCCTCGATCAACTCGCGAAAAATCTTCCGGATCAGCTCTCTGGTGGCCAACGGCAACGGGTGGCCATCGCTCGAGCTTTGGCCGGGCATCCTTTGCTCGTGCTCGCCGACGAACCCACGGCCAATCTTGATTCCGACACCTCTCTTAAAATTCTGGATCTGATGCTAAGCCTCAACGCCAGAAAGAAGATCACTTTTCTTTTCTCCACCCACGATGATCGTGTGGTGAGCCGGGTGAAGCGAATCGTGACCATCAAAGACGGGCAACTCGGGCAGGAGGCAACGGCCGGCGCATGAACCGCTTTTGGCTCCTGGCACTGAAGAATCTCGGCAGGAATCACAAGCGAAACCTGGCCACTGGCTCTGCTATCGCCTTTGGCTTCGCCGGCATCCTATTGCTCGCGGCTTATACCCATCGCGCCACCAACTATCTCCGCGTTTATACTGTGTATGTGGTGCACACAGGCCATTTGGCGGTTTTCGCCAAGCATGGCTTCGAGAAATTTTCCGCCAATCCCGAGCGCTACAGCATTGGCCCGGCATCTCAGCGAGAGATTGAAAGCACTCTATCCACCATGCCCGGGATCGAACGCTTCGAAAAACAAATCCGCGGCCAGGGCCTGATCGGCAATGGATGCTTGAGCTTGCCCTTCGTGGCCCAAGGATATGAACCGCAAGTGGACCATGCCTTGCGCGAGCATCCTGAAGTGAAAAGCTGGATGCCGAGATTTCAATACCTCCTCGAAGGGAAAGGCTTGTGGAGTTTCCGAAAAGAAGAGGGAGCAATTCTACTCAGCAAAGGCCTCTCCAAAGCTCTCGGAAAAACCCGAATGCTGGGAGAGCTGGAACCTGGCACGGTATCCCTGCCGGATTGCACGGCGGATCCGGCCGAGAGGCGCTCCCAGTTTGAAAAAGATTCCAACGTGCAGCTTCTGGCGGGTGCATGGACAGGCCAGCTAAGCGCCGTAGATGGCGAAGTGGGCGGAATCTTCACCACCGGGGTTTCTGAAACGGATAGTTCCGGGCTAGTGGCCAGCGTGGATCATTTGCAGAAACTCTACAGCACCGATCGGATCACCCAGTATGCAGTATGGCTGAAAAATCCGTCCGATCTGGCCGTCGTGAAGGCGGAGCTCGAGGCGAAGCTCGGCGGCCTGGAAAACGGCCTCGAGGTGCTTCAATGGAATGAAGAGCGCCTCTCTCCCTACTATGTGGGCACCGTGGATTTTCTCAATACCCTGATCCTGGCCGGCAGCCTGGTAATGGCGGCGATCATCACGCTTTCTGTCCTGAACTCCGCCACCATGACAATTCTCGAACGGTCTCAGGAGATCGGAATGTATCGATCGATGGGATTCCGACGATCGCACCTTCGCCAGCTCTATGTACAGGAAAGCCTCCTTCTCTCTTTCGTATCTCTTTTGATTGGCGCCGTCATCGGCATTGCCAGCATTCAACTGGTGAACCGCGCCGAGATTCTTTACCACCCACCGGGAGTGGCGGGAGGGCTTTTCCTGGTACTGATTCTGCCTTGGAGCCGCGCGTTTATATCCGGGGCCTTCATTCTGCTGCTCGTGGGAATCGCTACCTGGCTGGCGGTTTCGAGCCGCTTGCGTTTGCGCCCTGCTGATCTCTTAGGAGGAACCCTCAGATGAAACTCAAGATCCCTCTCTTATCCACTTTGCTGGCATTGCCATTTTCCTTTAACGCTTTTGCCGCTGATCCGAGCCCGGCAGATCTCCTCTCCAGCTCCGATAGCGCCCGCGGCGCCGCCAGAGATCTCAAAGGGCTAACTTGGCAAAGCGAAGTGATTTCCACCGAGAAGGGAGAAACCAGCCGCGTTTCCTACGAGGTGAAAGTGCTTGGCAACGACGCTCTCGCCAAAGTAACAGCACCGGCCCGCCAGAAAGGCGAACTGGTGCTCTTCAACGATCGCACTCTCTGGTTTTTCAAACCGGGCCTGAAAAAACCCGTGAACATCTCGCCCCGGCAGAAGCTGATGGGACAGGCGGCCAATGGCGATATCGCTTCCACCCAGTACGCCCGCGATTACGAAGCCACTTCCGCCGGTGAAGATACCGTGAAAGGAGAAAAATCCTGGAAGCTGGAGCTCAAAGCGAAAGCCAAGAACGTGACCTATGACAAGATCCGGTACTGGATCTCCCGAAAAGACAAAGTGGCACTCAAGGCCGAGTTCCTCACACTGAGCGGAGAGCCCTTCAAGATCGCGGAATTCAAATATGGGAACCACGTTGTGATCAAGGGAAAGAAGTTCCCTTTCGTGAGCACCATGGAGATCCGGGATGCTTTGAACAGCGCAAACGTGACCACGATTGAATACAAAAACCCCAAAGAGGAAGCTCACGCAAAAGGCCTCTTCAATGTGAACTCCCTGATGAAGTGAGAGAATGATTTTGAACGCCGCCACCCCCAGATTTCTGCTGATGGCCCGCCTGGCCCTGAAGAATGTGCTCCTCAATTGGAGGCACAGCCTGGCGACCCTGCTTGCCATTCTGGGCGGCTTCTCCGCAGTTTCGCTTTTTGACGGTTTCCTCGCCTCTCTGCAGAAGTATAACGAGGAACACTACGTCAATAAGGGCATGGTGGGCCACGTTGTAATCGAGAAAACCGGAGCCGCCGTGCATCTGCTCGAAGACCTTTGGGGGTATTCTCTCTCCCCAGAAACCCAGAGCGGAATCCAGAAAATCCTCGAAGAAGATAGCCGCGTGAGCGCCTCGATGCGCGTTCTTCTGGTAACCGGCCTGATGTCTAACGGCACCACCAATACACTGTTCATCGGCTCCGGCCTCGAAGAAAACCAGGCGTTGAAGATTCGCGGAAAGAAGTGGGCATGGAACACCATTGCGGGCGTGCCTCTTTTCCGCGCCAAAGAAGGTGGCCTCGTGATGGGCAGCGGATTGGCAGAAAAACTGGGCTGTGAGTTCGATCCCGAAATTCTGAAAAAGCCTGATGGCTCTTACCTCGCTGAAGAGAGGCCCCTGAAGTGCCCAGCTCCCACCTTTCAGCTCTCCGTTACCACGGAAAGCAGCCAGGTGAATGCCCTGAACATTCCGCCAGTGGCCGTAACCGATTTTCAGCTGCGCGAATTCAACGACAAAGTGATCTACATGCCACTCGATCTCGCCCGGCAGCTCTTCGACACCCAGCAGCTTTCCCGCTATATGGTACTGCTGAAAGATCCCGCCATGATTCCGGCTTTTGTTTCCGATACGGAACGAAAAGCAAAGGAGATTGGTCTCGATATCGAAATTCTGCCGTGGAAAGACCATCCCGTGGCGGCGATCGCCAAGGGCGGGCTCGAGGTGCTCAGGGTTTTTCGCGGCCTTTTTCTTTCGGTGGTGGCCGTGATTGCTGCTCTCAGCGTGGCTAATTCGATGATGAAAAGCATCAACGAAAGAATCCGCGAGATCGGCACCTTGAGAAGCTTTGGTTTTCGGCAGCGAGATATTGAAATGCTGTTTTCCTTTGAAGGCCTTGTGCTCGGAATTCTGGCCTGCGCGGCCGGAGTTTTAGTAACGATTGTTCTTGCCTTTGTTCTGAGCCACGCCGGGCTTACCTTCAGTGCCGGAGTGCTGAGCACACCCATGCCGGTACGATTTTCGATGGCGCCCTTTTCGTGGCTCATCACCGCTATTACTCTCAGCTTGATCACATTTCTTTCCTCTTGGATCGTTTCCCGCCGGGCCGCCCGCATGGTGATCGCAGATTCCCTTCGCTATGTAGCCTGAAGCCACGGAGAGTCGTTTCTCTCGCAGGATACGACCTTCCTTTAGTCGGCTGTGCTCCCACCTTTACATTCCAGACTATTTAACTTCAGTTTTCGGGGGGATAGTCCGATATAGGGGAGAGTGGAGACCTGCGCTTGAATCTAATGCGTATCTATCCGATTTCATTGATTTTTATAGGAGCAGCTGCCTCCCTGCCTGCCCTCGCGGATATGAGTCAGGAGGAAGCCCTTCTTGCCGCCGCCGCCGTTCAGAAAACCGGCTCCGACGCCAGCCTGCAAAACTCCACCACGAACGCCATGAAGGGCCTGATGGACCTTGCAGCCCAGAAGCGCACCAGCGCCATTCAGCACGGCTATAAAGCCTATGGCCAATACCGCAATTCCGAAGAGCTCGATCTGGCGCGGATGAAGAGTAAAATTCGCGCCAACGAAATCTACACTACGGCCATGAAGGAAAACAAAGCCGGAATCGCAGGCGCCAAATACGTGCCCGACAGTGTGGAGAATTACAAAACAACTTTCGCCAGGCTGGATCCGAAGTTTCTTCGCGAGGGAGAGGCTGGAAAAGTAGCGGCGGAGTTCGAAAAGCAGACCGGCATGAAGCGGGAAAAATTCCTGAAAATTATGGCAAAGGCCTCGGAGAGCACCATCTCCCCGAGCGATCCCAAGATGGTGGATAAAGTGATTTCCCGCTTCGAAGGATTTCTGAGAGAGATCCCCAACGACGACTTCCGGAAAAACGTGCAGAAAACCATCGACCAGGTTCCCTCCACGATGCGGCATGGAATGATCGCCAAGGGCGTGCAAAAGATCGCGGAAATCATGGCCAAGCTGCCCGCCGACAAAACGGAATTGCAGGCCAAAGCCGTGGCACCTGCCGAAACAGAACGCAAGCCAGCCGCTCTTGCCGTAACGGGAGTGGAAACTTCTGGCGCAGCCACCGCTCCTACTCCAACCTCGGGCAGCGAATCCGATCAAGCCGCGCTTATCGCTGTAGCCGCCACAAGCTCCAAGATGATTCCTGCCAAGAGCGAGTTTCAAGGAATCGACAAAGAGAGCTATTCCAAGGGAGACATGATCGGAAGCGTGATGCAAACCGCGCTCGAGGAACAGCGCGAAGACACCATTTTCAAACAAGTTTCCAGGCGCTACCGGGCGATGATGCCCAAGCTGGGACTCATCACGGATGAACACCCGTGATGGGCACTGGAATGGAAAGCGGAACACACAGGAGGAGACAATGACGTTAGCAAAAAACCTCACCTTGGCATTCACTGCAGTAATGGGACTGCTCTTTCTGGCCGGCACCGGCTGCGGCCCCAAGAACGAAGGCGAAAAAGTAGCCCGGATGTTTATGGAACGGGATTTGGCACGTTCTGAGGCACAGAGGAGCTGCCTTTTGGCGATTCCTACCACGGGCATTTCCTCCGAGGAGATGGCGAACCGCCGTGCGGCCTGCATGGCCACCAACTAAGCCCCGGCTACGGGCCAAGAGAACGATAGCTTAGCAAGGCGATATCGCCCGCTTGCTTCACGTGCACTTCGCCCAGGTCTTTCTCCTCTCCCAGAGCCCCTGAGGCGCTTTCCAAGCGGATCGACGCCCGGTACCTGCCGGGCGTCGTTTGCGCTCTCAGCACCTGAAAATCCCTGGGCAGCGTGAGCCAGGAGCGCAAATCAGGCTGGCTCGCGGCATACATCGCGATCTTCACGATAGTGCCCAACCCCTCGGCCTTTCGGTCCAGCTGGCTTCCAATCACCTCCCTGGCCACCACTCCGGCCAGGCGCTTGGCGATCAAGCCCGCGTATTTTTCGCGCAGATTCTGCATGGCCACCTTTTCCACGTCGTAAAGCAGCTCGGTGCGCCCCACTTCTTTTCCGTCAAGGTAAAGGCGAGCAGCCTTCCAAGAATTGCGCCGGGCACGGAATTCCGGGATCTCATACCACGACGGAGAAGGAATCTTCTCTGGCGCCATACCGTTCTGGTAAAGCAAAACCACCGAGCCCGACGACCGAAGGCTTTCTCTCGCTGCCTTCACGTCTTCTTCCGAAAGACCCAGAGTCTTCTTCCATTTATGGATTTCGGAATGATTGCCCGTGCGCAAAGCCCCCCGAAGCAGGTCCCGGTGAATGCGGGAAAAATCGGGAACCAGCTCCGCGGTCTTTTTATAATCAATGTAGGCGTTGTTCCAATTTCCTTCTTTCTCGAACATCAGGCCCGCTAGGTACTGCGCGAATGCATTCAGGCTGTAGTGCCTCTTCGCCTCATCCCGAAGCCGCTCTAGTTTGCGGTTCACCTGGCGGCAGGCCACAATCGCTTCCTCTTCCTTGCCCAAAGCCGCAAAATCCAGCGCGAGATAAACCGAGATCAAAACATGCTCGAACTCTTCACCCTTATAGGGACGGATTTTATCGTTGATGGCCACGGTGGCGAGCTCAGTGCCGATGGCGGTATAGTCTTTGATCTCAGAAAGCTCGTTGGCGAGCTTGAAGTCTCTGATGCTCTCTTCGTATTTTCCGGCGCTGTAGCGTACCGTGCCGCGATCCAGAAGATAGACCAGCTGGTCAATGCCGTCTTCGTCGGCATCGGCATACACCTCCTCCGCGGCCTGAAAGTCCCTCCTTTCGAAGGCCTCCAGGCCCGCTCTGGTGGCGCGAGTATAGCCGGAGCAGGAAGAAAAAAGCAGAGCGCAGCCAAACAGGGCAGCGCTCGCAAAGATAAGCCGGAGCACTTTCATAGCGCCCTCGCCACTTCAGCCTTTAAAAAATACCAAGCGATTGCTTACGGTATTTTTTGCGGATTTCATGCTCTTCGGTGCAATCGATCACCGAGGATTCGGTATTGGTGAGATTCATGGTGAGCTTGTAGTAAATGAACTTATCGTTCCCCACCTGCTGGATGTTGGTAGCCAAGGCGCCCTTCATGAAATAATCCACGGCTATCTGCTTGCCATGCTTCTTGGCGGTTTCCTTGCTTTGCCGGCCGCTTTCTCCATAAGCCACTTCATCGTCAATATCGCCACGGGAACCGCGATCGATAAAGCGTACCTTGCGGCTCTTGGAAAGCTGGGTGCGGATTTTCTCGTTCAGGCTTTCAAGATCGATGAACTCTTCGGTGCGGTTTGCGATAGCGCCCACAGCGATCGTAGGGCGCGCGTTCGAATCCCTGATCTCAGGGCAAGCGAGCATCGCATCCACGATCTTCTCGGCCATCTGCTGGAGATCCGCTTCGTTGAATTTATCATCGAGAAGCTCCACGCGATTGGGATCATCGTAGGTACCCTTGGTGAAGGCCTTGGGGCCGCAGCCCTGCATGAACATAAAACCGGTGAGAAGGAAGGACAGTGCAATCAAACGCTTCATATAGGAACTCCCTTGGATGAGTTCCAGTTTAGCTTCCCTAGGAAGACGGCTCAAGGCGCAGAAAGGAAAAAGTCAGGTAATTACAGGAGAATACGCACACGGTGTGCGGCGCAGTCGACTACCTGAGGGTACGGTCGGGAAAATAAAGACAAACTTCACCGGGTAAACCGCCTCTTGGTCCTCAAGCCCGGCCAGTCTCGTATTAGATGCGGTTACCTCACCTGCCCTGAACAGGATGAAATTTGAGGACTTTCCGCATCTCCATCATAGAAAAGTGACATTCCCACATTTTTCTAATGATCAATGTTTATACAGCCGAAAGGAATTCAAGGCGGAATTAGAATAATGGATTATTCAACCAAGCCAGGAATAGCTCGTATTCTTCCAGCGAGAGCGAAGAGACTATACTCCTTCTCTTTGGCGGCGATCGCTGTAGCCACGCTCTTCATAGGCTGTGGCAAGCTTCCACCCGGTGCCCTTCTCAACCCTCCGGAATCCACCGCAACGTCGAACTACTCAGACTATATCGTGGTAGCGAGCACGCTTAACCAAGCTGTTTCCCTGCTTGACCCGAATGGAAACTTTCTCCGCGAGGTCCTCGTACTCGACGGCACTACTACCGACGCCCCCGCTGGAATAGGTGTTTTTGACTCCGAAAACATTCTTGTTTCTGTTGAAGGCGTAGATAGAGTAATGAAAGCAAATTTGACCGCCGGCCCTTCCAGCGCTTCAAACTTAATTTTAAGCTCCCAACTTTCCGGCACTCTAGCTAACGTAACTCGCTTGGAAAGCGGAGATATTCTGGTTGTGGAAACCAGCAACGTGGAACGCTTCACCTCTGTTGGCACAAGAGTTACCACCGGATCCTGGCCTAAAGCCCTGCAGACCACCGGCTCCGGTATCGAAAAGATCGCAGGCGGTGGATTCGTGCATTGCTCTACCGGCACCGACGTCGTCCGAACTTATACTGATGCCGGTGTTCAGATTGCCACGGCAGCTTCCGGCATCGGAGGCACCACCGACGTACGCGATTGCGCCGGAGATAATAGCGGAAAGATCGCGGCAGCATTCAATGGAACAACAGACACGATTAGAATCTACTCCGACTCCACTTTAGCAACCACAGTTTGCAGTTTTAGCGATACCTCGCTGCTGGCCGACCCCCGCGCCTTGGACTTCCGCCCAAACGGGAACCTTCTGATAGCCGATGGCACAAGCAACGTGCTTATTGAAATCGACGGCTCCTGCGGTTTCGTGCGTCAGATCTCAAGCGCCGCGCTAGCAACACCAGTGGGACTGAAGGTGATGCCTTGACAATGAGCTATCTAAAAGCAGCTCTCCTATTGACCCTGTTAGCAACAGGAAGAGCGGAAGCACGCCCCGCGGATGCTGCCTCAAAACCCGGATCGGCGGTAAGGATCTCGCTGGACGGTGCAATCGATTCCGTGTCTTTTGAAAACTCTTCCGGTCAGACCGGATATTTCTCTACCAGCGGCATCGGGGGAGCCGGAGAAATTCAGGTACGTGCAAACGGATACGGGCTTGGACTTCGTTTCGGGGTAGCTAGCAACAAGGGGAATAACTCAGCCAACTCCACTACCACCACGGAATCCATCAACTACTCTCGCTTCTCACTGCAAGCTCGGTTATACGCGCTCGATTTCCATATAGGGCTAGGAGTGGACTATACGAATGCCACAACCGCTACCACAGCATCGTCCACCCTGCGCAACGAAAGCTATTCTGGCTTAGGCATTCGAATAGAGGCAGGCTACGATTTCTACTTCGGAGGACCACTCTTCCTTTCGCCCAGAGTTTACTACTCCATCTCCAAACTTCGGCCTGAATCCACCACAGGCAGTTCAAGCTTCAATGCATTTGGAACAGGCATCGGACTAGGCCTAGATTTTTAACTTACTTTAGGAGCAGGCAGCCTAAAAACAGGCTCGTCGTATACCACGACCCTACATCGGCCCGCGCTTATGCCGGAACACCCAGCGGATGGGGTTTCCACGGAAGCCGAATCGTTCGCGAACGGCACGCTTCAAATAACGGCGGAGGGCTTCTGGTACCTTATTGGCATCGCGAACCTGGGCTAGAAACTGAGGCGGTCGATGGCCTACCTGGTGGAGATTTCGGAAATTTCCCAAATCATCTACCCAACTCGGGCCTACGGCGAAGGCCTCGTCTACCACTTCCTTGAGCTCTTCCGGGCTCACTTTGCGGCTGCGAGCCTCGATCAGATCGAGCGCCAGGCCCCAAATCCCATCAAGATCCCGGGGAAGATTCCAGGGCCCCTCGGGCTCCAGTGAATCCGTGCCTTCCACGGCTCCATACACCTTGCCCTTTTCCGCGGAAATCGCCACGAGAGGCGCAAAATCGAGAAAAGGCCATTCCGCTTCCACGAGCTCCCGGAATTTCTTCACTCCCTCGGCCGAATCGCTCTTGATATGGTGAGGGGCATTGTCCCATTTGTTGGCGAGGATGATCACTCCGCAGCCGCTCTCTTCCACTAGCTTGGCGATGCGGGAATCCTGAGTAGTAATCCCCTGCTCGGCATCGATCACGAGAAGCGCAATATCGGAATTTTCGAGATTCCTGGTGGCATACAGCACGCCCAGGTCTTCCACGTCATTTTCCCTCTTGGCGTGGCGCCGGATTCCGGCAGTATCCACCACGAGAAACCGTTGCCCCTTGCGTTCGATCTCCACGTCTACGGGATCGGTGGTGGTGCCCGGTATGGAGCTGGCTACGGATCGCTCCTCGCCCACGATACGGTTGAGAAGCGAGCTTTTGCCCACATTCGGGCGGCCCACGATGCACACGCGGATCAGGCCCTCTTCATTGGTGGCGTGTACCGCCTCTTTCGGGAGAAAGCGCTCCATCCGCTCCCAGAAATCCACGATGCCGCGCTTATGCTCAGCCGAGATCGGAATCACATCTTCGGCGCCAAGCTCGTAAAAATCGGCGAGCTCATAGGTTTGGTTCGGCTCATCGGCCTTATTGGCGGCGATCACGAAAGGAACACCGAGCTTACGGATATACGAAGTTATATCTCTATCGAGGGAGGTTACCCCCTCACGAATGTCCATGATCAGCACGATCACGGCGCTCTCTTCGAGCGCTTTCAGGATCTGCACTTCGATATTGCGGAGGGTTTCTTTGTCTTCCCGGCCCTTCCTCCACTGCTCGGGCATCCAGCCGCCGGTATCGCAAACCTTCACCAAGCGGTCCTGAAGGGCATCCACTTTGGCGATCTCGATCCTTCGATCGCGGGTTACGCCTTCAAAATCCAGCACGAGCGCTTTCTTCTTGCCCACAAGAGCATTGAAAAAGGAGCTTTTTCCCACGTTAGGGCGGCCCACGAGGGAGATCATGGAACGGGATGGAGGATTGAGGTTTGACATGGAAATACCGGCGCCCAACCTAACGGATAAAGGCCGGAAATTCCAGGCTTTTCTAAAACCTCAGGAACGCTCGCAGCTCCGCGTAATTACGGAGAGTTTCCCGGGCCCCAAAGGTCTCCTGGCCTAGTTGGTGGTGGTACCCGTTTCGGTAGCAACAGCCGAGCTGGTGATCACGTTGGTATTTGTATTGGTCACGGTCACGGTGCTGTTGAAGAGCTTGTCTGCCTCCGCGCCGATTTTATTACATTCGGCGAGAGCCAGGGTTTTCTCGTTTTCACAAGCAGTGTCTCCCGTATTGCACTTCCTCTCGAGAGCCGCCACCTTGCACGTCATTTCTTTTTCCTTGAGCTCGAGCCTCTGCCTCAGCTTCTCCGCATAGGCGCGGGCTTCCTTATCCTTCTTGCTGCAACCGGATCCGGCAAGGAACAGCAAGCCCATCACTACGCCACCCATCATAGCCAACTTCATGAGGTTCATAGGTCCATTCTCCTTTTTTCCAGCTCCCATTTTCCCATCAGAGTCCAATTTGCACTAATCTCTTTTCAATCCCAGGTAAGGCGCCATCGCCCGGTATTTGCGCGATACCTGCATGAAGATCGTAAGCTCGCCCTGCCCGTCGATCGCTGCCTGCATGGCGCTTCCGAGTGGATCTCCGGTAAGGTCGAGGCTTTTCAGATCGGCATCCTGTGGCGCCATCTCCACACGGAAACTTCCTTTGGACGAGGCAAGGGGATCCTCGGCACGCCGCCCGCCCTCCCCGGGAAGCTCTCCAGTAAAAGCAGTGGAGGCGGACAGAGAGGAAGACGAAGCCGGCTCCCGATTGGATTCCGTGCTCCCCGAAGGCACGAGAGCGGCGATCTTGGGGGCCACGCTGCCGCCATAAGAAGCGAGCACGTCCCAGATATGCCTTGCCCCGTCACGAATCAGCTTAGCCTGCGATTTTCTGGAGGTGGAATCGATCTGCTTCTTCACGTTATTCCGGAATTCGGCATTCGGAATGTCGTCCACGAAAGAGGCGAATTTCCCGATTACTTTCTCGGTGAGATTGGGATCATCGGAGGAAATCGTGCTTTCCGAGGCCTGGGCCAGCTTTTTGAGAAAGGCCTCCCTCTTCATTCCGCTCTTGCGCTCGAACTCATCGGCCACCTTACCCGCCTCCCCCTTATGAAGGAATTTCGGATCCAGGCGGGCAAAAGTGGTGGTGTAAACCTCGCGGTTCTTCGCCCAGGAGGGAACCGGGGTGTGAATCGAAACGTTGTTCGTGAAAAGATCGATCTGGCGGATGCGGTTCTCCATGCGTACGGCATCGAGATCTTCCGAAGTGCGAAATTCGCCGAACGCCTGATAACCGTTTTTCACGGCCCCCGGGCGATTCTGGTTATTGAGCTCGAGCATGGCACGCATGGCGCTGGTGGTGGAGTTCTGAAGGCTCTGGTCGGAACCACTGCGATTCACGGCCGCCGCTTCGGCCAAGGCCTCCGCCTGGGTGATCGCAAAGGCTTCGGGCACGCTCCAAACGAGCGAAAAAAAGGCGATAAACAGGAGTGGAAGCTTTGGTCTTGGCAAGAAAACCCCTCAAGACCTAATCGGCCAAAGTGCCGTTTTTATTGAATACTGTATCCTGAGAGATACGGCAGGACGATCAGCCCCGGTTATCGGGCAGAACGTAGCCAAGCTGGCGGAGCTGCTCGGGGTTTTTGCTCCACTTGGGGGTAACCTTCACGAACAGCTTGAGCACCACTTTTCCGCCCAGGAGGCGTTCGATGCTTTCCCGCGCGGCCTGGCCGATCTCTTTGATCTTGGCGCCGCCCTTCCCAATCACCATGGGCTTCTGGCTTTCTCTCTCCACATGAATGGCAGCGTGAATCTCCGGGTGCCGCCTTTTGGGATTACCCTCTTCGGGCTCGTGAAACTGCTCGATCTCAATGGCGCAGGAATAGGGCAGTTCCTCTCCCAGCAGATAAAAAAGCTTTTCCTGGATCAGTTCCGCCACCACGGTGCGAAGGTTCTGGTCGGTGAGCTCGTCGGTGGGATAGAGAGCCGGGCCTTCCGGGATCACCTGCTTCAGCTCGCTCATGAATGCCTCGAGGCCTTCGCCTCCCTTTGCCGAAACCGGAAACAGCTGCTTTACCGGAAGCTCCGCCATCATGGCCTTGAGATCATCCTGGCCGCCAAACCGAGCATTCCCTTTTTGCCATAAATCTTTTTTATTCAGCAGCACAAAGAGAGGGCGCGCCTTTTGCGCCATGGTTTTTTTCAGGCTGTCGATCAAAAAACGCTCATCGGTTTCCGCGGCCTCTCCGGCCTTGAGCGGGCGAGAACCATCCACAATATAAACCACGGCGTCCACATCCCTCAGGGAATCGAGGGCCTCCGCCACGCAGAACTCATTGAGTTTCTTCCCCTCAGGAGCACGGTGAAGGCCGGGAGTGTCTACAAAGATGATCTGGGAATCGTCGTCGCTGCGGATGCCACGGAAGCGGCGGCGCGTGGTTTGAGCCTTTGGGGAAACCGCCGCGATTTTCTCTCCCACGAGAGTGTTGAGAAGGGTGCTCTTTCCCACATTAGGGCGGCCCACGAGAGCCACGAAGCCCGTACGAAATTTTTTAGGCTCGGGAGCCATGGGGCACCTTCTCACGCTCTACTTCGCCTTGAAGGCTCTCCAGAAGAAAGCGGGCGGCCGCTTGTTCCGCTTCCTTTTTATTCCGGCCTTTTCCGTATCGTTTGTGCTCGCCCATCGCCACCATCACTTCGAACTGCTTCTCGTGGTCGGGGCCAAGCTCACTCACCACCTTATAGGAAGGCGATTTGCGGAATCGTGCCTGGCAGAGCTCCTGCAGCAGGGTTTTCGTGTCGAGCTGCAGGCCTTCGAGCTTGTCGCCCGCGACGAAACCCTCGAAATGATGCCGGGCGGTTTCGAATACGGCCGTCAGGCCTCCATCGAGATAAATGGCACCGAGAACGGCTTCATAGGTGGAAGCAAGAATGGAATCTTTATCGCGGCCGTGCGTGCTCTCCTCGCCTTTTCCGAGAAGCAGAAACTCGCCCAGATGAATCGAACGGGCGATTCTGGCCAGGGTTTCCTCTTTCACCAGAGAAGAGCGCATCTTGGAAAGCCTGCCTTCGTCCGCGTGAGGAAACTTCTCGGAAAGAAAATCAGAGATCACGAGACCAAGAACGGAATCGCCCAAAAACTCGAGCCGTTCATTGTGAACGCGCACAAACTCTTCTTTACTGAGCCCGCGCTTGCGGCCTTCGTTGGCGTGCGATTTGTGCGAGAGCGCAAGTCGAAGCAGTTCCGAATCTCGGAACTGGTAGTGCAAGCTGTCTATTAGCTTTTGGAGCAAAGGAACCTCATGGAGCCACAATGTGGGGCGAACCCAGGCTTTTTACCTTAGCAGACATATTAAATCAACTAAAACGGGCACTTAAATAGGATCAGTCGGGATTATCGCTTTGCATCCTCTCGGAACGGATACATGCCTCTTCCGGGGCAACTGAGAAATCAGGGGGATAGCAGCAGCCGAAAAGGCCTTCGATTTTTACTCCTGAAATTTCAATGAGTTAGAAATCGGGCTCTTATCTGCAATGGTATAGGCAAGGAGACTTTATGAACAACGTAACTTCCGCTCGAATCTACTTCCTCTTCGCTCTTCTTCTTTTGGCTCTGGGCTGGAAGATCACCCAATCGGCCAAAGCCCAGATCGTGGAAGCTCAGGCTCAAAGAGCTGCTGCGATCGAAAGAGTGCTCTCTTCGGCCGAGTAAGCCAAAAGGCTTCAGTGCTCGGCACCCAGCACTCCCATTCGCCTCACTTCGCGGTCCATGCGTCCGAGGCACATCAGAAAGAACATTTGAAAATCAGCGATCAGGCTCCAGAATGGATACTGAAAAGTGGCAGGAACATTTCTCTCGAAGAAAAAATGCCCGGCCCAGGCAAACCCGTATCCCGCTACGGGCAGCCCCAAAAGGATCCAGGGATTGAAAATCGCCCCAAATCCCACGAGCAAGAGCACCAGCAGAGTACCGGCGAAATGAAGATTTCGATTGGTCTTATTCCGGTGCTGGCTTACGTAAAAAAGCCAGAAGGCCTTATAAGTTCCGATAGGTTCCTGGTTCATCCTCTAACATCCTCAAAACTAACGCCTCCGGGAAACGTGCGGATTGCCTTCCCAGAAAAAGCGGAGTGGCCAGCCCGCCGCCTCACCTGCATAGTCTATACCGATTCGCGGCCCACACCCAATCACTTCCTTGTCACGAACAGCCCCGGGCTGTTCAATAAAGATTGTTTCCCCCTGCAGGTCCGCCCCATCCAGGGCCCTGTCGATCTTCAATGCCTTGCACAAGCGCGCTGGCCCATCGCACCTCTCCCTGAGAGAAGAATCAGGCTCGAGCGCACGAATGAGTACGGCCTCCGGCACACCTTCCCTTTCTGTAACCACATTCACGCAATGATGCATGCCATAGACGAAATACACATAGGCACGGCCGGCCGGCAGATACATCGAACGCACCCGCTCGGTATTCCTGCCATTCCAGCTATGGGCCGCCCGATCTCTCACGCCGAGATAGGCTTCCGTTTCCACGATCAAGCCAGAAAGCCGCCTGCCCCGCCAAACCCTCACCAGCCGCTTTCCCAACAGGGCACGGGCCAGCTCCGTAGTGGGCTGAGAATAAAATTTCCTACTCAATTTGCGGGGCACTTACAGATTCGGGCAATTGGTGCGCTGGCACCAGCCATAGAGCTCGAGCTTATGATCCTTGAGAGAGAAGCCGAGGCTTTCTGCCACTTTCTTCTGCTGCTCCTCGATGGCGTCGTTTTCAAACTCAAAGATCTTTCGGCAACGCATGCAGATCAGGTGATCGTGGTGGTGGCCGGGCTGGTGAAGTTCGTAAACGGAGGTTCGGTCGAGAAATCGCCGCTCCACAGCAAGTCCAGCCTCCACCAAGCTATTGATGGTGCGATAAACCGAGGCGAGGCCCACACCGGAATTCTTCTTTTTCACGATCCGAAAGAGCTCCTCGGCGGAAATATGCCCGCCAGCCCGCAGAAACTCGGCAATAATAGTCTCCCTCTGGGCCGTGAATTTCAGCTTATGCTGGGCAAGATAGGCCCGGTAGGCCTCGAGAAGAGCGTTGAGCTCCTGTTCCGAGGCAGACACCTTTCCTTTCGCACGTTTCTGCATCCCCGAGGCATACCAGAAAACGTCTGTTTTTGATATTGTGCTCGGCATGAGCAAACCAGCGGCTTTCTTTCCGGATTTTGGCACTGAATATCGTTTTCCCGCCATGGAGGAGGCCGTGCTGGAATATTGGAAGGAACAGCGCGTTTTTGATCGCCTCCTTTCCACTAAAGGCGAGCGCAAATGGTTCGGTTTTTACGATGGCCCTCCCTTCGCCACCGGCCGCCCCCACTATGGCCACCTGCTCGCCGGCACCATTAAAGATATGGTGCCCCGGTACTGGACCATGCGCGGCTTTCATGTGGAGCGGCGGTTCGGCTGGGATTGCCACGGCCTGCCCGTGGAATTCGAAATGGAGAAACGCCACAATCTTTCGGGCTCCCTCGCCATCCGGGCCTTCGGGGTGGGCAAATTCAACGAAGCCTGCCGCAGCATCGTGATGGAATTCTCCGGCGAATGGCGCGATACCGTGGACCGTATGGGCCGCTGGGCCGATATGGACAACGACTACAAAACCATGAATCCAGAATTCATGGAAAGTGTGTGGTGGGTGTTCGCTGAGCTTTGGAAAAAGGGGCTTGTATACCAGGGCAAAAAAGTGGTGCCCTACTCCTGGCGCCTCACCGCTCCTCTTTCGAACTTCGAAGCTTCCCAGAACTACAAGAGCGTGCAGGATCCCGCGATCTCGGTGCTTTTCCCCCTGGATCACGCCCCAGATGAGGCGCTCGTGGCCTGGACCACCACGCCCTGGACCTTGCCGGCCAACCTGGGCTTGGCCGTGCACCATGATTTCACCTACGTGAAGTATCCGCTTCTCAAAGCCCTCAGCGCGAACGGCAAAGAGATCAGATTCGCCTGGGTGCTGCGCGAGCGCGCCAAGGCCTACGAGAAAGAGCTAGACCTTTCGCGCGAGGAAGACGAGAAGCGCGGCCAGGAAATGCTCGGCTGGAAATATCTTCCCCTCTTCCCCTATTACGAATCCCGAAAGGCCGAAGGCGCTTTCCGCGTGATCGCTGGCGATTTCGTGAGCCAGGAAGACGGAACGGGTATCGTGCATATGGCCCCTGCCTTCGGGGAAGACGATTTCTATGCCTGCCAGCGTGAGAAGATCGAGCTCGTGGATCCCACCGATCTCGAAGGTAATTATACAGCTGAAGTTTCCGCCTCTCCTCTCAACCTGCAGGGCAAGCATGTAAAAGATCCGGAAACCGATAAGCTCATCGTAAAGCACCTGAAAGAGGCAGGGCGCCTGCTCAAGCAGGAAACCCTTCAGCACAATTACCCTTTCTGCGAGCGCTCCGATACGCCTCTCATCTATAAAGCCATTTCTTCCTGGTTCGTGGCCGTAGAAAAGGTGAAAGCACGGATGCAGGAGCACAACAAAACCATCCATTGGGTGCCTTCTCATATCCGTGACGGCCGTTTCGGGAAATGGCTCGAGAACGCGCGCGACTGGTGCATTTCCCGCAATCGCTTCTGGGGCACTCCCATCCCCGTATGGATCTGCCAGCAGTGCCAGCACATGCATGTGGTGGGCTCACGGGAGGAGCTGGACAAGCTCGCCGGCAAGCACGTGGCAGACCTTCACTCTCATTTCGTGGACGAGATCGTTTCCGACTGCCCTAGCTGCAAGGCCAAAGGCAGCCTGAAACGCACGCCCGAAGTACTGGATTGCTGGTTTGAATCGGGATCCATGCCCTACGCCCAGGTGCACTACCCCTTCGAAAACGAAGCGGCGTTCAAGCAACAGTTCCCGGCCGATTTCATCGCCGAAGGCCTCGATCAAACCCGCGGCTGGTTCTATACGCTCACCGTGCTCTCCACCGCCCTCTTCGACCGCCCCGCCTTCCGCAATGTGGTGGTGAACGGCATGGTGCTCGCCGAAGACGGCAAGAAGATGAGCAAGCGCCTGAAAAATTATCCGGACCCTACGTTGATCCTCCAGAAGTACGGAGCCGATGCATTGAGGCTCTATATGATGAAGAGCCCGGCGGTTTATGGCGAGGAGCTTCGCTTCACCGAGCGATTCCTCGTGGAGGATATGCGCGCCGTGCTTCTGCCGCTCTGGAACTCCTATAACTTCTTCGTGAGCTACGCCAATATCGATGGCTTCACTCCAGCGGAAGCGAAGGCCGCCCCCAAAGTGGGCGACAGGCCCAAGATCGACCGCTGGATCCTGGCGCTTCTCCAGGAAACCGAAATCAAAGTGCATAAGGAAATGGAAGCCTACGAGCTCTCCAATGTGTTCCCCCACCTCGCCCGCTTCCTCGAGAATCTTACCAACTGGTATATCCGAATGAACCGCTCCCGTTACTGGGAAGCCAAAGGAGATTCTTTCTCCGCCGACAAGCTCTCGGCCTACGCCACTCTCTTCGAGGTCTTGGACCGCTTCGGGCTTCTGCTGGCTCCTTATCTTCCCTTCTTCGCCGATTATCTGAACGCGGCCCTGAATCAAGGCGTAGCTCCGGAGAAAATGAAGACTCTGAAGAATCTTCAGAGCGTGCACGAGCGCCTGTATTCGTTACCAGCGGCCCTCAAGACCAGCGATTTCGAGCTCATTCAGGAGATGGCGATCGCTCAGAGAGCCATCCTTCTTGGCCGCTCGCTGCGCGCCGAGGCCCGGATCGGCCTTCGCCAGCCGCTGCATAAGCTAAGCCTGGCCGGACTGAGCCAGGAAGAGGCCGGACTACTCCGTGCCCAGGAGCAGATGGTGCTGCAGGAGCTGAACCTTAAAGAACTCGTTTTCCTCGGAGACGGCACCGGTCTTGTGGTGGAAAGCGTGAAGCCCAACCTCAAGCGGCTGGGCGCACGCCTCGGAAAAAAAATGCGGGAAGTGCAGGAGGAGCTCAAGAAATGGGGCTCCAAAGAGATCGCCGCTTTTGAAGCCGCTGGAAAAGGCACCGTGGCAGGCGAAACCCTAGAAAAGGAAGACCTGCTGATCGATCGCAAAGCCGCAGAAGGAAAGTGCGCAGGCGCTCTTGAAGGCATGGTGGCGGAGCTCGACACCATGCTCACTCCGGATCTGAAACGAGAAGGGCTTATGCGCGAGTTGATCAACCGCGTGCAGCAGCGAAGAAAAGAGATGAAACTCAACCTCACCGATCGCATCCGGGTACATTTCCAGGCAGGCGGCCTGGCCTCGGAGATTCTCACCGAAGAAGGGAGAACCCCCACTGCCCTCAGCGAGGAAACCCTGGCCAAAGCGTGGGCAGAGGACAAGAGTGTATCCACGGGAAAAGAGGAGTTTCCCGAGCACGGAGATGCCTGGGTGGCCTTCCGCCTCGAAACCCTGTGAACGTGATTCAAGGGACTATAGCAGGGCTTTTCCTGTTTGCATTTTCGAGCATTGCTCTAAGTGCCCCAGCCGGCCGCACCGATAATATCTTGGCGGAGATCCTCACCTCACGCGATGTGCTCATCAGCGCGGAAAAAAGAGAGGATTGCAGCCCTGGCAGGATTTTCGCCATTTTCTCCCAGAGCGATTCCAGGAAGATCGAGGAAAAAACGGCCGAACCGATCGGCTTTGCCGAATCTTACGCTCATCATGGTGAGAAGCAGTGCTTGTGCCGAGTGAAGAGCCACACGCAAAGCGCATTGATCCGGGCCGGCGACTTCGTACAGGCCATCGATCTCACGCGCAAAGAGCATAACCTCCCTGGCCGCAACGATTTGATCCGCGAGGGCCACCGCGAGTTCGCATCGTTTTATAAGCCGCTCGTTTACGGCGGATACCTTTTCGGGCAAACCGCCTCCACTCTCGACCGCCGGGAATGGCTCGTGGGCCTTTCTCATATCATGTACGGATTGAAAAACGATCTGCAGATCGACGCCACCTACCTTCTCCTTTTTTACAAGGTGGCTATGGGAGGAATCAAATACCGCTTCGTTTCGAATGAGGACATGCGTCTCGCGATCTACGTGCAAGGCGCGCGTTTCCTGGAAACCGGGCAAGGCGCCTGGGCGGCGGAGGCTCACTACGACTCCATCTCCAATTCGAGAGTGGTAACACACACCAAGCTGAGCTTCACCTCCAAGGTACCAACCTCTGTTTTCCTCACCGACAAGGAAAAGGAAAAAGACAGCTCCGTGGAGCTTTCCACGGTTACCGAATGGGTACTGAAGAGCTGGAACCGCCTTCTGCTGGGGCCCAAATTCGTGGCGGGCGATCAGTTTGATCTTGGTTTCAGCTTTTCGTTCATTTACGTGAGCAATAGTTTCCATGCGGCAGCTAACCTGAGCGCGAATACCGTGAAGCGGTTCGATTTCAAGAACAACCGCCAGACCGTGGGCCTCGATCTTTTCTGGCGATTTTAAGAAACGGTCAGTTGGTGGCGCAGCTGATCTTATGCCCCAGCTCACACGCCCGATCGAGAGCGGCCTTGGCGCGCTCGGGAGAAGGTTCCGTGCCCCAGCCGTTTTTGTGCATCCGGGCCAGATCAGCACAGCGCTGGCCTCGCCCGAGATAGCACGCCCTCTCCAGAAGCTGGCGGGCGGTTTCCGCCCAAAGCTTGGGCTTTCCGCTTTCGTCGCAGAGGAGGGCTGCGGCGTTTCCGCAGGTGCGCCCGTCGCCGGCATTGCATTTCTTCATCATGAGCTGCAGCTCCTCGGGGAGCGCCTCATTCCCCACGGCCAAATCGGGCGGATATCGTGACCATGGCGGGGTATTTTTCGGAGCTTGAGCCATTTGTCGTACCGATTCGGCAGATTCACCTGCGATCCCAATCTTCTTGGCTACAACTGTCACCGCAGGAACGGAGTCATGGGCCGGTTGAGCCGGCGCTTTCTCCAAAGTGAGCTCGATTCCCAGGCCGTTTCTGGCCCTGAAAGCCAAGGGACAAGTGGCCAGCTTCTTGAGCTCGCAGTGGCGCTCGAACAGCTTCGCGGCTTTTTCGCGTGAAGGGGCGGGTTCGGGAATCCCATTCGCCACAAATCGCCCGGCCCGGGCGCATCGCTCAGCCTCACCGAGCTCACAGGCCTTGGTATAATACTCGAGCGCTTTTCCCAAATTCCTGGGAGTGGCGTCGCCTTCCTCGATCATCCCGCCCAGATTTCCGCAAGCCTTGGTCAAACCCTGCTCACAGGCCATGGTGAGCACCGTGATCACATTGTGCAAGGCGCCCGGCTCCGCTTTCACGGGATTGAGGGTGGGCGGCATTTTTACCGTATCGCCCGACCAAAGAATCGTTCTTCCATGGGTAACCGCATAGTAATTCACGCAGGCATCGGAATCCAAAAGACGGCATCCCAGCTGGAACAGCTCGGCTCCTTTCAGGGAGGAAGCCGTCAATCCCCTTCCGTTGAGCGCCATCACACCAGCCCTCAGACAGCGGATCGCCTGGCCGAAGCGGCAAGCCTTCTCGTAATACTGAAAGGCCTGGCTCTCATCTTTTGGCACAATCTTGCCGAGGGCGTAGAGCGCGCCCAGATTTCCGCAGGCAAAGCCATCGTTGGATTCGTCGCAGGATTTTTTCCAACCGGGCAGGAGCTGTTTCACCCGCACGGGATTCGGATCCTGAGTGCCTTCATCGCGCTCAGCAAAGGCCAGAACAGGAAGAAAGGCGAAGATTAGAAAAGTAAAACGAAGCAGGCAGCCCCCCTGCTTTGATTATCTCACACGAAACACTCGAAGAGAAAGTGGCCACGACACGGTCTTGGGTAAGGCTTGATTTCCCCAGGCTTTCTGCAGCCCGGGAATGAGCGAATGGCGAGGATCTTCGCCTTTTTCTTTCACATACTTCTGGAGCGCGCTCCAGGTGCCTAGGTAGCCGATGAGGTCGGGCATCAGCCATTCCGCATGCATCGTGCAATCCGGAACCTCTCCCGCTCCCAGCTCCGGAAAGGGAAAGCGTTCATTCCGGTAACCCTCTTCCACCAGCTTTCTTTCCTTCTCCCAAAAAGGCCCAAGAATATCGCGATAGAGCCGCATCACGGCTGCGTCCACTTCCGGGCTGATCTCCGCCAATTCATAGCACCATACCGCCAGCAAGCAGGATGGTTTGGCCACCCGCCTGCATTCTTCGAAAAACGCCTCCTGGCGAAACCAGTGAAAAGCTTGAGCCACGGTGATGAGGTCCACGCTTTCGCGCTCCAACCCGCTATCTTCGGCGGTGGCTCTCCGGTATTCCACCTTCTCGTGGGGCACGGCCTGAGCCAGTTGTTTGTCGGAGGGATCCGTGGCCATCACCTTGGCAAAAAAAGGAGCCAAAGCCACGGCCGCCTGGCCGTTTCCCGCACCACAATCCCAGGCCAGCTCGTGCTGCTCACAGAGCCTCGATAGCTGGCGAAAGAGGGCCGCAGGATAATGGGGCCGATAGCGGGCATAATCGCCCGCCTGAGTGGAAAAGAGGTCCTTAAACTCCTCGCCCCCGCTCACTTCAATTGCCCGTCGAGCAGAAGGTAAAAGGACTGCTCCATCGCCGTCTGCTTCAGCGACTCGAAGCGCCCGGAAGCCCCCCCGTGTCCGGCTTCCATCTCGGTGAACAGAAGCACCAGGCTGTCTCCCTTACGCAGCTTACGCAGCTTTGCCGCCCATTTCGTAGGCTCCCAATATTGCACTTGAGAATCGTGCAGGCCCGAGGTGATCAGTATATGCGGATAAGCCTGGGCCTTCACATTGTCGTAGGGTGAATAAGAGGCCATATAATCGTACTGAGCTTTGTCCCTGGGGTCTCCCCATTCATCATACTCGGAAGTGGTCAGGGGAATACTGTCGTCGAGCATGGTGGTAAGCACGTCTACAAAGGGCACACCCGCATTGATGCCACGGAAAAGATCCGGGCGCATATTCGCCACGGCCCCCATCAACAGGCCACCGGCGCTTGCTCCTTCGGCATAAACCCGCTTGGGGTCAGCGTACTTTTCCTTCACGAGAGCGTCCGTTACGTCGATGAAATCCGTGAACGTATTCATCTTCTTCCGGAGCTTGCCGTCATCGTACCAATGGCGCCCCATTTCCTGCCCGCCCCGGATGTGGGCCATGGCATAAACGAAACCCCGGTCGAGCAGGCTGATAATGTCCCGCTGAAACCAGGGCTCCATGCTGGCCCCATAGGAGCCGTATCCATACACGAGCATCGGATGGGCGGCGTTCCGCTGAAAGCCTTTCTTGTACACCAGAGAAACTGGCACCTTGGTGCCATCTCGGGCCGTTGCCCAGAAACGCTCGCTCTCATATTGAGAGGGATCGAAGGTGGGCACCTCCTGCTGCTTGCGCTGCTCGCTTTTTCCGGAAACAAAATAGTAGTCGAAAATCGTATAGGGACGATTCAGGCTCTCGTACCGGTAGCGCAGGAAGCCGGAATCGTATTCAGGATTCGCATCCACGCTGGCCACGAAAACCGGATCGGGAAAGGAAATGAGCGTGCCTTTCTTCGAGGCGCGGTCCACCACGTGCAGTAGAGTTTGCCCGTCTTTTCTTTCCGAAAGCACATAGTGGGTTTTGAAAAAGGTGGCACCTTCCAGGAGCACATCTTTTCTGTGCTTCACCACCTCCACCCAGCGCGCCTTGGGGGTGGCCGTGCGGGGCGCCCTCATCAGGCGGAAGTTTTTGGCGTTCCAATTGGTCACGATATAGAAACCATCGCCCCCATCTTCGAGAGCATATTCGTGCTTGGGTTCGCGGGGATGGAACACCTGTGGCGAATCAAAGGGCTTATTGGCATCGAGATAGCGCCACTCGTTGGACAGAGTGGAATAGGAGGCGATGAAAAGAAAAGCATCAGTGCGGGAACGGGATACACCCACGCCGAAGGTTTCGTCTTTCTCTTCGTAAACCATCTCCCCCTGGTCACCACCGGCCTGCGCCCGATAAACCCATTGCGCCCGCAAGGTTTCCGGATGCTGTTTCACATAGAAGAAGGTTTTCGAATCGTTGGCCCATTCCGCGTTGCCGGTGGTTTTTTCGATCGGGCGGCCGATAATCTTTTTGGTTTCCAGATCGAGCACGTAAAGATCATAAAAACGCCGCCCTTGAAAATCGGCGGCATAGATCAGCTTCTTTGAATCCGGGCTGATTTCGGGAAATGGAACAGAAGTGTAGTCCTTGCCCTTGGCGAGCTCATTTACATCGAGGAGAATTTCCTCGGGTGCCTGCAAGGAACCTTTGCGGCGAGCGTAGATGGGATATTCTTTTCCCGGCTCATAGCGGCGGTAGTAAAAGTACCCGCGCAACAGGAAGGGATAGGAAGAATCATCCTGCTTCACTCGCGCCTTGAGCTCACCCAGAACTTTCTCCCGAAGCTCCTTCACCGGGGAAAGCACTTTCTCCAGATAGTCGTTCTCGGCTTTGAGGTACGAGATCACCTCCGGATTCTCCCGCTCCTTCATCCAGAACCAGGGATCCACCCTCTTTTCCCCATGGGCTTCCAGGGTATAGGGGCGCTCGGCCGGAGTTGGAGGAGAGGGTAAGCGGGCGCAGCTGTCCAGTGCGGTGATCATCAAGGCTCCCAAAACGATTTTTCTCATAGTGTCAGGCTACTTTATGAAGCGCGCTCGCGTCAAAAATTGACTTCGGCCCCGAGATCGATTCAGATAAAAACATGCGCGCCTATCTTGATTTACTGGAAACCATACTCGAAAAAGGCGCCCCCAAAACAGATCGCACCGGCACCGGCACACTGAGCATCTTCGGCCACCAGATGCGCTTCGATCTGGAAAAAGGTTTTCCTGCCCTCACCACCAAAAAGCTGCACCTGCGCTCTATCATTCACGAGCTCCTTTGGTTTCTGAGGGGCGATACGAATATCCAGTACCTGAAGGACAACAAAGTCACGATCTGGGATGAGTGGGCCGATGAGAACGGCAATTTGGGTCCCGTATATGGCTCGCAATGGCGCTCCTGGAAAACCACCGATGGCCGCGTGATCGATCAGATCCAGCAACTTCTGGATGGGTTGAAAAACAATCCCGATTCCCGCCGCCATATTGTTAGCGCCTGGAATCCCGGCGAGGTGGACAAAATGGCGCTGCCTCCCTGCCATGCCCTATTTCAATTCTATGTGGCTCCTGCCGGTGGTTCGAGCCAGAAGCGCGGCCGGTTGAGCTGCCAGCTTTACCAGCGAAGCGCGGATGTATTTCTCGGTGTGCCCTTCAATATTGCCAGCTATGCCCTGCTCACGATGATGATTGCGCAGGTTTGCGAGTTCGAGCTCGGGGATTTCGTACATACCCTGGGCGACGCTCACCTCTACCTGAACCACCTCGATCAGGCGAAGCTTCAGCTCAGCCGGGAAACTCGCTCGCTTCCCACCATGAAGCTGAATCCTGCGGTAAAGGACCTTTTCTCCTTCAAGTACGAAGACTTCACTCTCGAAGGCTACGATCCCCATCCGGCGATCAAGGCCCCCATCGCGGTTTAATGCATTATGGCAATCCTTAGCTTGATCGTAGCAATGAGCGAAAACCGGGTGATCGGGCAAGACAATCACCTTCCCTGGAATATTCCGGAAGACCTCAAACGCTTCAAGCAGATCACCCTGGGCCATCCCATCGTGATGGGACGCAAAACTTTTGAAAGCATTGGTAAACCTTTACCAAAGCGGACCAATATCGTGGTGACTCGCGACAAGAACTACCGGGTAGAGGGTGGAGCCGTTTGCCATTCCCTGGAAGAAGCTCTCGACTGGGCCAGGCGCTCTGAAGGAGCCGAGGAGATCTTCGTGATCGGCGGGGCCGAGATCTTCAAGCTCGCCATCCCACTGGCCGGCCGCATTTATCTTACGGAAGTGCTTTGGCCCTTCGAAGGCGACACCTTTCTACCGCCTATACCGGAAGAGCAGTTCCGGGAAATCCGCACCGAAAAGCTCTCCGACTCTCCGGAAGCCGTTTTGCGGGTGCTGGAGCGAAAGCAGCTAGAGCTTGCTTGGAGCTGAACAGCCTTTGATCGATTCGCTCAGCTTAAACTAACCCCTCCCCGCACCCTCTCTTCAGGTATACTCAACCCATGAAAGCCAAAGCGCCTAAAGGATATAGGCTTCTCGTGGTGGCCCATCCCGACGACGAAACCATTTTTTTCTCCGGGCCCCTTCTCACCAAGCGGGATCTTCCCTGGCATCTTGTGTGCCTCACCGACGGCAATGCCGACGGCAGAGGAGAAGAAAGGCATCAGGAACTTTTGCAAGCCGCTCGCTTGCTGGGAGTGAAAGCCGTGAGCCACTGGAACTATCCTGATATTTACCCCGACCGCCTTCCGGCCGATGAAATCGCGCAAAAAATCCGGGAGCTGGTGAAAGAAAACGGAATGCCTAAAGAAGTATTCACCCATGGCCCCATGGGCGAATACGGCCACCCCCACCACCAGGACGCCTGCCTAGCCACTCACCGAGCTTTTGGGCCTAAAATGAAGATCTACTCCCCTGCTTGGAACTGCGCTGCCGAGTTCGCGATTCAGCTCACTCCAGCGCAGTATAAAAAGAAAACGTTCGCCTTCAGCGAGATCTACCGGAAGGAAACGTCGCGCTTTCTGAACATCCTGCCGAATATGGCGGTGGAAAGTTTTCGCCGTTTCACTTCAGGAGAAGTGGAAGCCGTGGCAGGCTTCTTCCGCCACGAAAGAAGCCTGAGCCCCAAGGAGCTCAAAGAGCATTCCTGGGCCGCGAAGATGCTGCCGGATTTGAGAGCGAAGCTCGAGACCAGGCTGTTTTAGGGCCCGGCCTTAAGGCCACTGTACCGATTCGCAACGCACGGGCGGCGGCGAAATCGCTGTTACTCCTCGCTCCCTGGGTGCAGATCGAAGAGAAAAGCGCCCAGGACAAATTCGGCCCCGGCCTCGATCGCGGCCCTCTCAGCGCTATCCTCTTTCCCTCGCACAAGCTGGAACCTTCCTGATACCTTCGACGGCAATCGCCAAACCTGGTAATCCTTCCCCAGCACTCTCGAGCCAGGTGAAAGCTTATCGAGACTCACCTGTCCGGGCACCTGCAGGTATTTTTCGCTATGGTGATCGCCTAATGCCTCCCGATCGAAGCCCACGAATTCCCGGAAAATCTGCCAACCCTCCTGACCAAGCTCTTTGCCAAGCCTCACGCAAAGCTCTCCCCGCCAGGAAACAAAATAACTTTCCAGAAATTTCCGGTAAGCGGGAAACTTCTCCAAAAGCCACCGAAAGGGAGAAAATACCTGATCCGGAATTTTTTCCAGATTTACCTGTGAGAGACGGCCCACAGCCAAAGCTATCGCTTCCTCCATCGCGGCCATCTCAGTACCGATGGGAAAAACTGCGTTCCGCTTAAAGGCACTTTCAAAATGGCCGCGGATTTTTTCTCGCCCCTCTGAAAGCTCAGCTTGAAAAAAGGGCTCCAGCCCGAACCTAACCGCCTTTTCCAGATTTTCCTTATCCGCGCTTTCGTGGTGAAAAAACTCCGGCGCCGGGCAGCCGCCTTTCACGAATTCGGCAAGGGTGGAGTAGGAACCGAAGTTATAGAGCACGGAAGCAATTCCTTCCTCCTCGGCAATCCTCAGGCTTTCCTCAAAGGCTTGCTTCAAGCGATCTCTGGGAGCGAAGGCCGGATGCTCTTCATAGAGAAAATGGCGGTAGTCTTTTTCGCCAGCGTTCTCGAGGCTCATGATCATCACATGGGGCTGCAGCGTGCGGCAGGATCTCTTCCACCTCGCCACGAGGCGAAGGAAATCGGGCAATTCGTGAAAATTGGAGCGCATCACTATGAAGGAGAAGCTGATCGGGAAGAAAATCTTCCCCTCTTCTGCCTTCCTCAAAAGATTCTCCACATTTTGAATCAAGCGATCCCAGCGCACGTTCTTTTGCACGCGCTCGAGAGTTTCTTTTGTGCCCGCGTTGAGGCTCAGATTGAGATGGCCGATCAGATCGTGCTCGAGAAGAAAATTCGCGGCCTCCTCTGTGAGCAACATTCCGTTGCTGGAGAGGCGCAGGCTCGCGATCCCGCTGGCCTTCAGCTTCAGAGCCACCTCACGCCATTCCTTGAAAAGGAGAAATTCCGAGCCATTGCAGAAGAAATCGATGATGTCTGCAGAGGCATCCATTGCCTGCTCCAGCTCTTCCGGAGTGATACTCCCGCCGGTTACGATCTCCCCACTGAATTTTCCGGGGCACATCACGCAGCGAGCATTGCACTTGGCGATCAGCTGCACCTGCCGGAAGGGGCCCACCACCGGAGGCGCCTCTTCGCCCTCGTGATAAGCCTTCACGATCGCGAGGATCTTTTGCAGCTTTTTCAATTTCGGCAGATGCTCGGCATGCCCTTCGAGGCGGAAGCGAAAGAGCAGGAATTTGATTTTCTCCTCGAAATGAAGAATGCGCTTCTTTGTTTCCGCCTGCCCGAGGCTGCCAGTAAAAAGCTCCTCGATTTTTTGCAGATCAAGATAATCCTCGAAAAGGATCAGATAGCTTTGCACCAGGAAACGGAGAGTATTCTCCAGAGGGGTAGTGAGCACGCGGCCGAGCGATTGGGCCGTGCCCGCCTGATGGCAGGCCCTGCAATCGTGGTCGGGGTAATGGCCGCCTTTCACCTGCCGGCGAAATTCTTTAAGCCCCTCCCCTGCCCAAAGGTCGGTCAGGCTCTCTTTTCGCCAATCGCCGAACACCCGGCTGTTGCGGGAACAGATCCGGTAAGAGCCGTCGTTATAGAGAACACTCTCCAGCCAAGGGGCCGCGCAGAAAAAAGGAGCGGGATTCTTGGCGGAAGAGGCCTCCATCAGCCTCCATTCCCGATCATATTCTCGGGCCTCACCCAAGCATCGAACTGCTCGCTCGTGAGGTGGCCGAGGGCCAGAGCGGCTTCCTTAAGCGTGGTGCCTTCTTTATGCGCCTTTTTCGCAATCTGCGCGGCTTTGTCGTAGCCGATATGAGGATTCAAGGCGGTAACGAGCATCAGGCTCTTGCGGAGATTTTCCTCGATGCGGGGGCCATTGGGCTCGATACCATCCACGCAATGCTGGCGGAAAGAATCGCAGCCTTCGGCGAGCAGGCGGCAGCTTTGCAGGAAGTTATGAATGAGGAGCGGCTTGTACACATTGAGCTCGAAATTCCCGCTCGCGCCGCCTACTGAGATCGCCACATCATTGCCCATCACCTGCGCGCAAAGCATGGTCATCGCCTCGCACTGGGTGGGATTCACTTTGCCCGGCATGATGGAGGAGCCCGGCTCATTTTCGGGAATGGAAATTTCGGCCAAGCCGGCGCGAGGGCCGGAGGAAAGCCAGCGGATGTCGTTGGCGATTTTGAAGAGAGAGGCGGCGAGGCCCTTTAGCGCGCCGTGAGCATGCACTACAGCATCGTTAGCCGCCAGCGCTTCGAATTTATTCGGCGCTGTTACGAAGGGCTTCGAGGTGAGCTTGGCGATCTCTTTCGCCGTGGCATCGGCATAGCCTTTCGGCGCATTGAGGCCCGTGCCCACAGCGGTGCCGCCGAGCGCGAGCTCGTGCAAGTGCGGCAGGCTGCTCTCGAGATGGCGAAGGGCCTGAGCAAGCTGAGCCACATAGCCGGAGAACTCCTGGCCGAGGGTCATCGGAGTAGCATCCTGCAAATGGGTGCGGCCGATTTTGATCACCTTCGAGAAGGCGCTCGATTTAGCTTCGAGAGAATCACGCAATTTCTTAACCGAGGGAATCACCTGATCCGCCATCGAAATTGCAGCGGCCACGCTCATCGCGGTGGGAAAAACATCGTTCGAGCTCTGGCTCTTGTTCACATCGTCATTCGGGTGCACGAGGCGCTTCTCGCCCCGCTCTCCTCCAAGAAGCTCGGAAGCGCGGTTGGCCAGCACCTCGTTCATATTCATATTCGATTGGGTGCCCGAGCCGGTTTGCCAAACGGAAAGCGGGAATTCCTGCCCATGCTTATCAGCCAGCACCTCATCCGCCGCTTTCAGGATCGCTTCCCCTTTTTCTTTCTTCAGGGATCCATTCCCCATATTCACAATGGCCGCCGCTTTTTTGGTGATCGCCAAGGCCCGGATTACTTCGGTGGGGATTTTTTCCGAGGAGATGGCGAAAAATTTCAGCGAGCGGGCTGTTTGCGCGCCCCAGAGGCGGTCGGAGGGAACTTCGATGGGGCCAAAGGTGTCTTTTTCGATGCGAACGCTCATGGGGGAATTTTCCTCTTATTTGCACACTTAAAGCAAAGTTTGATGCGCCCCTTGGGCGACGGCAAAAATGCTGAAAACTTTCTTCAGAAGCTACCAGCAAGTGGCCGAAAATCCAGGGTAAAATAGGCCAGAAAAGCAAGGGCGCACTCTGCATCGCAGCACATGAAAAAGGCCCATTTTCTGGACAATTTTCAGCTCAATCCCATCTTCCAATTAAGCTAGACTAGAGGAATGACGCGTAAGACGGACGAATCGAATCAACATAGCATCGTGGCCCAGAAGGAGAAGGTAAAAAAACCCCCTCTTTACGTGGTGATGCTCCTCAACGACGACTATACGCCCATGGATTTTGTGGTCGAGGTTTTGCAAAAGTTTTTCCAGAAGACGGAGGATGAAGCTCAACAGATCATGCTCCAGGTTCATCAAAAGGGCGAAGCTGTTTGCGGTATTTTTACGCGAGAGATCGCGGAAACCAAAGCGGCTCGCGTGGTACAATATGCTCAGGAGCACCAATATCCGCTCCAGACAAGGATAGTGCCGGAATGATTACTCCATCCTTAGAAGCCAGCCTGAACCAAGCCTTCCAACTCGCGCAGAAAAACAGGCACGAGTTTGTAACCTTGGAGCACCTCTTGTTTGCCTTGCTCTCGGATCCCGATGCTTTGAATGCATTAAAGGCATGCAGTGGCGACATCAAAGAGCTGCAATCCGAAATCGAACAGATTTTTTCTCAACTGCCAAAAGCCAAAGAGGCAGGCAGGCCTGAGCCCACTCTTGCGTTCAATCGCACCTTGCAGCGGAGCATTCTGCACGCGCAGGGCTCTTCGCGCTCCCAGGTGAACGGATGCGACATCTTGATTCATATGTATTCCGAGCCTGATTCCCAGGCCGTGTATCTCCTCGAAAAGCAGGGCATCGAAAAGCTCGATCTGCTGAACTATATCTCGCACGGGATCGAGAAAGAGGAAGAAGCCATGGGCGCCTCCGAGGAAGAGGAAGGAATCGAAGGCGAAGCGCCCGTGCAGAAGCGCAAGGGCGCTCTCGACGCTTTCTGCATCAACCTCGTGGAGCGAGCTCGCCAGGGAAAAATCGATCCCCTGATCGGAAGAGACAACGAGCTCGAACGCACCATGCAGGTTCTCTGCCGCCGTAAGAAAAACAACCCCATTTACGTGGGCGAAGCAGGCGTGGGCAAAACCGCGATCGCAGAGGGCCTCGCTCTCAAGATCGCCAATGGCGAGATTCCTGAACCGCTTGAGGGATCTGTGGTTTACTCGCTTGATCTCACCGCCCTCCTCGCCGGCACCAAATACCGCGGCGATTTCGAGCAGCGGATGAAGAGCGTGCTGAAAGAACTCAAAAGCATTCCGAAAGCAATCCTCTTCATCGATGAGATCCACACCATCATCGGCGCGGGCGCTACCGAAGGGGCCATGGATGCTTCGAACATGCTCAAGCCCATGCTCTCGAACGGGGAGCTTCGCTGCATCGGCGCCACCACCTACCAGGAATTCCGCCAAGTGTTCGAGAAGAACCGGGCGCTTGCCCGCCGTTTCCAGCGGATCGATGTGGCCGAGCCTTCCGTAAAAGACACGATCAAGATCCTGCAAGGGCTCAAAGAGAAATTCGAGGAGCACCATAGCGTGAAATATACGCAAGGCGCGCTTATCACCGCCGCCGAGCTTTCGAAAAAATACCTGCACGAGCGTTTCCTGCCAGACAAGGCGATCGATCTTCTCGACGAAGCGGGCGCCGCCAACCGCCTGCTGCCAAAGAGCAAGCAGCGTGCTTCCATCACGGATAAAGATATCGAGAATCTCATCGCCAAGCAGGTGCAGATCCCGAGCAAGAACGTGAGCATGAACGATAAATCGCGGCTCAAGAATCTCTCGCGTGATTTGAAGATGCTGATCTACGGGCAGGACGATGCCGTAGAACAAGTGGCTACCGCCATCAAGCTCAACCAGAGCGGCCTCTCCACCGGAGAAAAGCCCATCGGCTCCTTCCTCTTTGCTGGCCCCACGGGTGTGGGCAAAACCGAGCTCGCCAAGCAGCTCGCCCATGCGATGGGTGTGAAGTTCCTTCGCTACGATATGAGCGAGTATATGGAAAAGCACAGCGTATCCCGCCTGATCGGCGCCCCTCCCGGCTATGTGGGCTTCGATAATGGTGGCTTGCTCACCGAAGACCTCAACAAGCACCCCTATTCCGTGATCCTCTTTGATGAGGTGGAAAAGGCGCATCCGGATCTGATGAACATCCTGCTGCAGGTACTCGACTACGGCTTCCTCACCGACAATAACGGCCGCCGCAGCGATTTCCGCAATACGGTAATTATCATGACCACGAACGCGGGCGCCCACGATAATCTCGTGACCTCGCAGGTGGGCCTCACCAGTTCGGAGGCCCCTCAAGGCCCGAACAAAAAGGCCATTCAGCGCTACTTCAGCCCGGAATTCTTGAACCGACTCGACGGTGTGGTGCACTTCAAAGGGCTCGATCGCAGCATCGTGCTCAGCGTGGTGGATAAATTCCTCATCGAGCTCGAGAATCTGCTCAATGAAAAAGGAATCTCGATTTCCGTGGCCGAGGGCGTGCGCTCCTGGCTCGCCTAGAACGGCTAAGACGCCAAATACGGCGCCCGGCCCATCCAGCGCCTATTCCAGGAC
>CAZTCD010000033.1:0-37859 GCA_964612065.1 uncultured Bdellovibrionales bacterium
GAGAACCTGCTGAATCCGGGCAAGGTGGTAGACGGCCCGCGCGCCTGACACGCCTGAAATAAAAGAGCCAGCCCGACGCGAGCTGGCTCTACGGTTCCTGTCTTTGGAGAAAACTCTTAGAGAGTGCCGCCTTGGTCTACGGCTACCGGCTCGTCGCCACCTTCCGGATCGAAGGGCTTGAAGTCGGGATTGGCTTCGCCTTCAGGGATGGCTCGGGGCTGCGGAGCGGCTTCCTTCTTGGGGGAGGCGGCCTGGCGGCGTGCAGGAGGTTGTTCCTTGGAATGGCTTCCGTAGCGCGAATCGCAGTGGTTCAGGAAGTGGGCATAGCCTTTTACGTCGGGCAGGCTGTCGTCTACGCGGCGGAAGTCGAAATCACGGCGCATGAGCTTGTTTAAATTGCGGCCGATGCGGCGGGCGAATTTGCTCTGGTCATTGCGCTCAGCGCAGAGAGAGAGGGATTTCGCATCGAGAGGCTGCTTGGTGAGAGGGCGGCATTCCTGGGCGTTGGCGAGGCGCTCGATCATGGGCTCGCAGGCGAGGATTTTCACCTTGCCGCCTTTTGCTTTGCGCATCTCGAGATAATGGAAAGCTCGGGGGCGGTGGAGGGTTACCTCGTGGGCGAAGTTCCGGAGGGAGTCGCGCACGTGATGGTTTTCTCCCGGCTCGGAATGATCCGTGTGGGTGGCGCGGTATCCGATTTCCTTGGCAGTTTTGCGGAGGGAATCTCGCACGTGATGATCTTCGCCTGGCTCCGAGCGATCGGTATGGGTAAGGCGGTAGCCCATACGGCGGAGGCTGTTTCGGAAACCTTCTCCCTGTGGCTCTGCGGAAGAGTCTTCATCGTCATAGCGATCGGCTTTTTTCACGGGAACTTCACCCGGGCCGCCGGCGAGAGCCGTGGAGGCGGTGAAGGCAACTACGCTTAGGGTGAGAGCGAGGAAAGGGGTCTTCATTTTCAGGGTCTCCTTGGGGTGGAATTTTTAAGGGAAAAATTTAGAGGGTTCCGCCTTCTTCGACGGAATCCGGTGAGTCGTAGGGGATGGGGTCGATCTCCACGGCTTTGAAATCGGAGTATTCCGGCTCCGCATAGGCTGGGGCGGTGGCCATGGAGCGGTTGGGGCCGGTCTTCTTCTTTTCGCTCAGGCGTTGGCGGCAGGAGCGCAGGTACTCTTTGTAGTTCTCTTTCGAATCGTACATTTTGAAGAAATCGTAGGAATAGTCGCTTTCGAGCGAGGCTGCGAGGTTACGGTTCAGGATCATGCCTGGCTGCTTGTTTTCGGAAGCGCTTTCGAGGCAGCTTTTCAGCTCCCCGATTTTGAAGCTACTGGTATGGAGCTTCTCGCAGGCCTGGCGGCTACGGAGGCGGCGGAGCCTGGAGTCGCAGTGGATCAGCACCACTCGTTCGCCCTGCCGGGCCACGGTTACATAAGAAGAGAGAAGGAGCGGGCGATCGTGGTTTACGCTTTTGGCTTTCTGTTTAATGGCATCGATCGCATCAGTTACGGAGTCGCGGGCCTCGTAGGCGGTGTCTTCGAGCTGCTCCCAGGCATCGTGCAGGGATAGAACGGACTTTGGCAAATCTCTCTCCTTGGCGCCGGCTAAGGCCGGGGCGAGGAGAAGGGAAGCGAGGATGATGGTGCATGGGCGTGGCATCAGGGTCCAATCCGTTTGGCTAACGGCTCATGATGAGCCTTCGCATAAAGGGAAGCAGTTTAGGGGCCAATGCTAAGAGTTTGAAATTCCGAGTGTCCGGCCGGATACAGGGTGTAGCCGTGCTTTACAGCGGATTTTCCCTAGAGGCACGGGCATCGGCCGAATCACCTTCAATTCCGGCACCCTATCCAAGAGCTTTCGAGCTGTCTGATTTTTAGACACAGATTTGGGCAGGCATAGGTGGAAAAGACCCGTGATTCCGCGCTCCGTACCTATGGTTAGTGGCTTGCATTGGTCAGAAGCGCGAACCCTAAACTATCTTTCTGTAACTCGTGAATGCGGAGGCTTTTGTTATGAAGCAGTTTCTATTTTTCGCGGGAGCTTTGGCTCTTGCCGCCACCCAGGCAAATGCTGCCAGTACCGGCACTTTACTACTTCAAGGCACTGTGAGCCTAGTGAACGATCTTTCGGTAACTCCTGCGGGATCCAACAACACCTCGCTCGATATCGTGGCCGGCCAGAGCGTGCTGGTGGCTTCCGTGGCGGAAACATCCAACAACCTCACCGGATATAAGATCAATGCAAAATCGGACAACGGCTCGGAGCTCCGCAATGGCTCCGATGCTTCCAAGAAAACAACCTATACGATTTCCTACGATGGCGGATCGGCCGTGACCCTCTCCACCTCCTACCAGCAGGTGAAGAACGTGAACTCGCTTTCTGGTCTCACCACCAATAATTCCAACGTGAATGCCACGGTGGCTCCCTATGCGTCCGCCCCTGCCGGCACCTATAGCGATACGATCACTTTCCAGATCGTGGCGAATCCCTGAATCCCAATCGGAGAATTTTACTCGGGAGCCGGTGCCTTTTGAAAGGGGTCCGGCTCTTATTCGTTGCTGATCACCGTGATGGTGATCTCATCCTGATAAGATCCGGGCACCTGGCTTCCCCCAAACGCGCCGATCGTAACCTGCATGGGAAAGCGTTGTCCGCCTGCCGGGCTGGTTCCATTTCCGATAAGGGCCGCCGTGGGGGTGGAGGAGAGGGGCACGCTCGAGCCATCGAGGGTGAGGGTATAGGGAATCACTTCCGTGCCGCCCGTGCGCTTCAGTTTTCCGGCGTTCGTGGAGGATAGCCTGATTTGGTAGCCAGCGTTGAATTTCAGTATGAGATCGGCCGATCGCTGAGCTCCAGCGCTCAATGCTCCGAAGTCGAGTGTCTTGCTGGTGTTGGATGCATTGAAGGCACCTCCTGAGTCCACTACGGAAAGATCGATGGCACGGCTCACGGTATAGAGAAGGTCGAAAGCCTGATGGTCATCCTGCGCGCTGCTGTTGAAGGCTCCGTTATAAACTCTCAGCTCAAAGCTCTGGGAATAGGTTCCGAAGCGGGGATAGTCGCTATTTCCGATTTTTGGGTAAATCGTGAGCGTGTGGTAGCCCGGGTTAACACTGCCATCCACAAAGGTGTTGGAGAGCACTTCACCGGAAGAGGCCTCCGTTCTTGTTTTGCAGATGGTGGTACAGGCCGAATCGAGGCAAAGCTGCACCGGTAGGGAGTCGGAGCCCTTCACTAGGGCGCGATCGATATAGGATCCTGATTCGCTCCCATTGTTGTTGCTGCAGGCTACGTAGTAATCGCAGCCGCGAGGGCCTGCACGATCGATCCGGAAGGTGACGGAGGGAGTGGAGTTTCCCGTGAGATCCACGCTCGAAGGGAGCTGTTGTATCCGGAGATTATTGCAATCGGCAAAAGTGTCAGGGATAGAGAGGAACGCTAGGAGCAGGGCTAAAAAAGCCAGTTTTCTCATTCAGGGCTCCTTTCGAAGGTGTGTGGCGCGAGCCTCACGATGCCCACTTTATCTGGGCCTAGGTTGAAGCGGAAGGGGGTGAGGCCGTCTTTATCGGGGATCATCTCGTAGGATCCGGGAGCCAAGCCTTCCAGCACGAACTGGCCCTCGCGATTGGTGAAAAATTCCTGATGGCCCACCTTTCCAGTGCCTAAGGAATAGGGCTCTCCTTTAGGCAGGAGGAGCTTGCCCACCACCACGGCGGTGGAGTCGGCGCCCACCTCGATCTCGATTCCGGAGCGATAGGTAGGGCGCAGCAGGTAGAATTCGCGGCCCGCCGAATAGCCGGCAGGGAGGGTGCTGGTGTTGAGGGTGGCGGGCGATTCGTTATAGGCGCTGAGCGCAGGAAGCACAGCTGGGCCTGCACGATTGATGTGAGCCTCGAAGCTTTCGCCTACCGGATTCACGGGAATAGAGAAGGGGCGCAGGGTGGGTCTGGCCGTTAGGATCGCGAAGCTGTCGTAAATGGGCCGGGTCCATGCGAAGGAAGAGCCGGCCCAGGCGAGAGCGCTGGAGAGGCGCAGGCCGGTAGTGTGGGTGGTGGTGCGGATTCCCGGTACATCTCTGTGGTAGCGGGAGGCGTGTTCCAGGCGAAGCACGGCTTTCTCGTGCGTGTATTCAATCAGAGCATCGGCCGTTCCCCGTTCGGGGCTGTTTTCAATGCCGGCTGTAGCGCGATAGTCATCCACCACGGAGGAAGCATTGCGGGTGGCCTCCGCGCGGATTTTTTTGGCGGGGTAGTCGTAGGAAAAGTTCCCGTAGTGCTTTCCGCTTTCCGCCAGCCAGTTGACGTTGAGCTGGATCCGGTGTTCGGTGTCTTTGGCGCTCACCAGGGAATACGCAAGGCTAGCTCTCCATTGCCTGGCGAGCTGGGCGCTGAGATCAGATCTCCAGGAGCGGCGATCGGAGCTCCCGCCCCGGTTTTTCTCAAAAATGAATCCCGCGCCAAGGCTTGCTGTAGCGCTGAGGGGGGAAGAAGCGTGGAGATCATATTTCCAGGAAAACTCGTTGTAGTTGAAAAGCTCTGCGAGGCCGGAAAACCAGGCGGAGCGGAATTCCGCTTCAGCCGCTACCCTGAGCGGCCGATCATTTCCTTTTTTGTAGTCGAGGGTGCGGTAACGGAGGCGGGCTGCTTGCCCGTCGAAGCTGCTTCCACGATCGGAGGCTGCGCCTTCCAGGGTGAAGAGGCCCGCAGGGGTGAGAAAGGTCAGGTCACCTCCGCCCATCACGATATTTCGGTCCACCTGAAGATTTGCTCCCAGGGTAAAGCGATCCGTGAGTCCAAGGCGGTGGTAGCCGCTAAAGGCTGCGTTTTTGGAGTCATATACCCGATCACGGCGGTATCGCCGGGATGGGGCACCCGCCTGATAGGCGAACTGCTGTTTGCCACGGCCAAGGAGCTGTACGTCGTAGAGGAGGTTGAGGTCCACCCATTCCACGCGGCCTGTGTCGTCGGTGATTTTGAGGCGCACTTCGTTCAGGCCGGAGAAAAGGGGGAAATCCTCGAGATTCACGGGCCCCGCGGGCGCGCTCAAACGGTTCACGAAGTCGCCGTTCACATATACTTCAATGGTGGCGGGGCGCGATAGATGGATCTCGGTGCGATGGAGGGGGCGGATCGAGGCATAGGGCTGGATCGAATGCTGGCGGGACAATGCCAATCCTCCCATCGGGCGGGCGTTCTGGTATCCTGTGGTATTGAGCTGGAGATCGCCGGCCTGCGCGCGGACCAGAATGGATTCGAAATCCCGGACGAGGCGGGTGTCGTCGCGAGTCCATTCATGTTCCTGGTTTTCGGTGAAGGTTTCTCCGCCCTCGAGCACGAAGTCTTTGAGGTTCATGGCTCCACTCAGGCTGGCTCCAAAGGGTTGGCGGGATTTTGCTTTCGGATAGAGAAAGGACTGACTGGCCGTTCCATTCACGTAGCCGCTGAAGGGGGCGGGTCCGAGAGTTTCCCTTTCTCCTCCCTGCCAGGAGCGCCGCACCTTGAGGCTCCTCCGTTTTCTGAGCTCGTCAGGGAGCTCCAGCTTCACCACCAACTGCGTTTCGTCAAAGCTGACGCGGATATCCTTGGATTCCAGCCAGGATTTCGAAACAAGAGTGCGGCCGATGAGCTGTTTTTTAAGCTCCATGGCGGCGTTTGGTTCCAGAGCGAGATCGAGGACGGCGGAAAAACTATCTGCACCGAGCTGAAGGTCTTCCGAGGATCTGCCTGGATAAACCCAGATCTCCCCGAGGCTCTCCGATCCGATCAGAAGGGGCGCGAGAAGAGAGGCGGGAGATCCTGAAGCACTGGCGTGTGCGCCTGGCAAAAGCAAGGAAAGCAAAAAGAGCCACTTCATGAATGGAAATCAACATCCACGCTCAGCCCATCCGAAGGAAATCCGGCAGGGAGAGGCACTTTAAGCCAGCGGGTGCCGCCGGGCAGGATATTTTCAGTGCGGATATCTTCGAGCTGCCGCGGGCTGGCTTCAAATTTCTTTTTGCCGGCTTCCGCGCTGATCTCCACCTTTTCGAGAAGGAAATGCGCGCTGCCCGAGTTTTCCACCAATACCTCGAGTATTCCTTTTTTCACCTGATGCCTCACTACTTTCATCTTGGGCTTGGTTCGTGGCGGATTGAGATAAAGCGAGGCCACGTATTCGATCAGGAACTTTAAATTTACCTTCCTGCTCTCTTTGGCTTCGCCCTCCTGGAAATTCACCGGCAGCTGGCTGGCCACGAAGCGATAGGCTAGCTCGCGCTCGGGTATTTTGTCGCTTTGCCAGGTTACTCTAACTGCTCTCTTTTGGCCGGGTTCAAGCGAAAGCTGCTCGGGATAAACAAGGAATCCGGAAGCGTCCGGGCGCTCCTCTTTGCCGTTTTCATCGATCTCGCGGCGGCGCACGGAGAACTCAAGGGCGATCTTGGTGCTGGTATTATTCTCCACGGTATAGGTGGCGGAAGCGCGTGGGCTTTGCAGCGGCACATTCACCACCATGGGATCGAGGCGAAAAGCAAAGGCGGAGGCGGGAGCGAAAAGAAGAAGAAGCGTACATGCCAAATGAACCATCACGATTGCCCTCCCATGGCGGATAGGCAGATTGTCCGGCAGGGAGATGAAAAAGACCATAGGGAAAGAGGGTTTAGGCGCATGTTTCTTGGAGGAAACGCCTACTGCCGGACGGTTTGTGCAGAAGCCGCTTCTGGAGGCCGATAAAGAGGCTATGGGAGAGAATTAGGTAGTGAAATATGCAAAAACACCCCACACCCCTAAGCTCTAAGAAAAGAATTTTCCTTGCGCCTCTGGCGCTCTTGATCACATCCCTGCCTTTTGCCTCGATGGAGGCCAACGCGCGGGGAGCGATTCCCCCAGGCCTTTCCTGGAACTGGAATCTAGAGGGAGGAATTCCCTCCGGCGCCGCCATCATCGATTACGATCCCAAGCTCGGATCCGGCTCCAAGGCCCGGGTGAAGCGCAATAACGCAAAATACGTGATCTGCTATTTCTCCGCCGGATCGTGGGAAAAAGGCCGCCCGGATATGGGTGGGCTGAAGCAAGGGCGGGATTATGGGCGTGCCCTGGGTGGTGGCAACGAAGGTGGCCAGTGGAAATCGAACGGCGCCCCGGAGCGCTGGCTGAATGTGGATAGCCCTGCCGTGCGCTCTGTGATGGTGGGGCGCCTGGTGGACGCGAAAGAGCGCGGCTGCGATGCCGTGGAGCCCGATAACCTCGATGGCGACATGAGCGGCGATAACTCCACCGGATTCAAAAAATCCAGAAGCCAGATGCTGGGCTACTATAAATTTCTTGCCAATGAAGCCCATCGCCTCGGCCTTTCGATCGGCCTGAAGAACGCGGACAATCTGGCCAGCACGGCCGCGGGCATTTTCGATTTCGTGATCGTGGAAGAGTGCTTCAAGTACGGAGAATGCAAAAAATACCGCCCCTTCCTTCAGCAGCGGAAAGCTGTGCTGATCGCCGAATATGGCCTGAGCCGCAGCTATTGCGATCGGGTGAAACGGGAGTTACCAGGTGCGAGCCTCACGATCTTCCCTGGGCACCGTATGGTGAAAAACGGAAAGCCTTGCCAATGAAGAAGTTGATCCTGCTTTCAGCTTGCCTGCTTTCCTCTCCTGCCTTTGCGGGAGTGGGGAGCTATTGCGTGGCCTTGGGTGAGGTGAAGGCCGGGGTGAATTGGTGTTGGCAGAACAGCTATTACGATGATGCCGCCTCCCGATGCCTCGAGAAATTTGAGGCTGAGGTGAAATCAGAACAGATCCGCCTCTCGTCCTCCTTCCGCCAAACCGATCGCCATACGGCCTCCGCGCAGGATGCCCGCATGGCCAATAGCGGGAAAAACCTTTCGCAAACGGATTCCTCGTTCCAAGGGCTGCTGGCGCGAGCGCGGAAGGCGCGAGCGGAGCTGGTGGCTTACACCCAGGTGCTTATCCTTCCGGGGAATCCTGGGGTGGGATTTGCGGAAGGTCTCGGTGTGGATCAGCACTTGCGCACCTTTTCCTGCCATCAGGAGCCCCTCGATGCCCTGAAAGAGAAGATTGCCCGGATCGACAAAAAAATCGCCGAGCTCGAAGGGGCTGATAAAGCCACGCTCGCGCTCCATAAATCCACGAGCGGCTACCAGGCCGGGCTCGATCAGTTCGGGGAGCGAAGAAGCTTGCAAAAAGGCGTGGCTCCGTCACGAAAGCCGGCTGCTGCGCCCCGGGGGAAAGCGAAGCGCAGCGGAAGCACGATTACGGGGGATATTCGTCCCGAGCCGAAATATTAATCGCAGGTACGAAAGCGGTCCGGAGTGAAGCCCGAGCCATAATGGTTGGTGTCGGTGCTGATGATGGTCACCGCGCCTTCGCCTTTGAGCCTCTGCATGGCCGCATCGAGCGCGGCCTTCTGGCCCGTGCCATTGGCCTCAAAGATATGAAAGGGAGCCAGGAAGCGGGCTCCTGCATTCGAGGTGGCGATATTCTGCCGGATGCTGTTGAGTCCGCTCACGCTGATGTTTTTCAGCACGAGTTTGCAGTGCACCTGGCCTGAGTCATAAAGGGCTTTGATTTCCCGCAAGAGGGGGATCAAAGGGATGGTTACATTGTTTTCGAGATTATCGATCTCGCAATAGTCGATCCCGTAGCGGCCCGATTGCTTGAGCTGCGCAAAGGTGAAGGGCTTCCAGCGGGCGTAGGGGGTGTTGGGGGTGCCGGGGGCGTAGCGGTTGTTGAAAGCCCGGTGCAGATTGGCGCAGCGGGCGCGCTCGCCATCGTCCTGCCCATCGGTATCGCCGCAGGGGCCTTCGAGATAGGCGAAGGTTTCAGCGCCTCGGCTTTTGGCTGTGCGCACGCGGGAGAGGAAGTTCGGGCTATAGGGAGGGCTGAGGTGCGTATCTCCTTCCGTGGCATTTCCGCCCCAAACCCAATCGGAAGAGCCGGGAACGGGGCGGAAGTTATCGGCAGAGAAGGTGAGGCGGCGCGTAGCGCAGCCTGCCTCGGCGAGGCTTGGAAGAAGGGTGAGAGCAAGAAGGCTAAGGGGAAACAGGGCTTTCATAGATACCTCCACGGGTTGAAAAAACGAGGCCGGGATCCGTCGGCTAATCGCGTGCAGAAAATCGTAGAGGAGAGAAGGACGGAAGCAATCGGCTTCACCCAAATCGAACAAAGGGGCGGGAAAGTTCGCCTCCATGAAAAGTGCACCCTGAAAAAAAGTGGACATCGATCTTTTCTTTTCTTTAGGCTACGCTCTTTTTTACATGCGGGAAGCTATTCTTCTCTTTATTAATGGGGAGCGGCATGAATTGGCCGGCAAAGAGGCCGCCATGATGCTTGCTGATTACCTTCGTTACCAAAGAGGCCTTACCGGTACGAAAATTGTTTGCGCGGAAGGGGATTGCGGAGCCTGTTCCGTGCTTCGTTTCTTTCCAGGGGTGGGGCCGGGTGTGGGGACCAAAAAAGCAGGCCGCTCCTCCCGCTACCTTCCGATCAATTCCTGCATCACTCCTTGCGCGCAGCTCGATGGCTCAAGCCTGATCACGGTGGAGGGAATCGGCACGCCCGAAAACCTGCATCCCGTGCAGGAGGCGATGCTGAAGTGCCATGGTTCCCAATGCGGTTTTTGCACGCCGGGATTCGTGGTGGCGCTGGCTGGATTGGTGGAGAAGAAGAAGGATCAGAAAAAAGAGAAGAAGGATGGCATTTCCTTTGAGGACGCCAAGAACGCCACTACCGGAAATCTTTGCCGTTGCACGGGCTACCAGCAGATCCTCGAATCGGCCAGCCAAGTGGAGCCCTCGGCTTGCGAGAGCCTGAGAGAGCGCTATCTGCCAGCCGGGCAGGAAAAGGAATTGCGAGAGGCGCTGAAGAAGCCGCTTCATATAAAGGGCGAGGGCTATGAGTTTTACGCTCCCCTTACCCTCAAGCAGGCGGTGGCTTATCTTGCCAAGGAAAAGAACGCGGTTCTTCTTTCCGCCGCCACCGATCTCGGAGTGGCGAAGAATAAAGGCAGGGCGGAACTGACCAAGCTTCTGAGCCTGCACCTGATCTCGGGCCTCTATGAGTGCCGCATCAGCAAGCAGGAGGCATACGTGGGCGCGAGGGTGAGTTTGGCCGAAGTGAGAAAGAAGCTCCTGAAAGCCGCGCCGGAATTCGCTCGCTTCCTCGATCTCTTTGCTTCGCCCCAAATCAAGAATATCGCCACCTTGATTGGCAATCTCGCGAACGCTTCGCCGATTGCCGATACCCCACCCTTTCTCCTGCTTTCTGATGCGGTGGTGGAAACGATATCAAAAAAAGGAAAGCGGAAGATCCCGCTTCGGGACTTTTACCTCGGCTATCGCAAAACCGCTCTTCGCTCCGGCGAATTGATTGTGGGCGTGCGTTTCGGTTTGCCGAGTGCGAGGGACCGCTGGGCGCTCTATAAGTCTTCCGAGCGCCGCGATCTCGATATCTCTACCGTGAACGCCGGCTTCCTGGTTCGCCAGGGCAAGGGAGGCGGGATCGAGAAGGCCCGCTTGGCCTTGGGCGGAGTGGCGGCTACGCCTTTGCGTTTGCTCAAAACAGAAGCCTTGCTCGAAGGCGAGGTTCCGAGCCTCGGGCTCTTGGAGCGCGCGCTTGATAGTGTGCAGAAAGAAATCGAGCCTCTTTCCGATCTCCGGGGATCCTCCGCTTTCCGGCGATTGCTGGCCGAGAATTTCGTGCGGAAGTTTTTCCGCGAGCAGCTCGGGGTGAGGGCGTGAATCCATGAGCCGCCTGCCTCACGATAGCGCCGCCTTTCACGTAAGCGGAAAATCGGAATACGCCGACGACCGCCCACGGCTGCCAGGCGAGCTCTTCGTGGAGCTGGCGTTAAGCCACGAGCCGCACGCGGAATTGCTTTCCATAGATACCGCTCCCGCGCTGAAGGTGCCGGGAGTGGTGGCTGCGTTTACGGCCAAAGACATCCGCCACAACCTTTGGGGCACGATCTTCCAGGACCAGCCACTGCTGGCGGAAGGCGTGGTGCGCTTTGCCGGGGAGCCCTTCGCAATCGTGGCCGGAACTTCACCGGAAGCCGCCCGCCAGGGCGCGAAAGCGGTAAAGGCCAAATACAAAGCATTGCCCCCCTTGCTATCGATTGCGGCCGCCGTGGAGGCAAAGAGCTTTATCGCTGGGGAACGCAAGATCGAGAGAGGAGAAGTGGAAGGCGCTCTTTTGAATTCTCCGCATCGCTTGGAGGGCAAGACCGTGCTGAGAGGCGCGGATCATTTCTATCTCGAGAGCCAGGTGGCGGTGGCCTATCCTTTAGACGATGGCTCGATCGAGGTGCATTCCTCCTCCCAGCATCCCACCGAAACCCAGCATGTGGTGGCCCATGCCCTGGGATTGGCCCAGCACCAGGTAACCTGCATCGTAAAGCGCATGGGCGGCGCCTTTGGCGGGAAAGAAAGCCAGGGCGCTCCGATCGCCGCCTATGCGGCACTAGTAGCGCAAAAATGCGGGCGGCCCGCCCGAATCGTGCTCACCAAAGACGATGATATGGTGATCACGGGCAAGCGGAATCCTTTTGAGGTCCAATATAAAGTGGGCTTCGATGAGCAAGGGAAACTGCTCGCGCTCGAGGCGAGGCTCTATTCCGATGGGGGCGCTTATGCTGATCTCAGCACCGCCATTATGGAGCGGGCCATGCTTCATATCGACAACGCTTACTACATCCCGGCAGTGCGGGTCACGGGCCAGGTGTGCCGCACGAATTTCCATCCGCATACCGCCTTCCGAGGCTTTGGCGGGCCCAAGGGCGTGGCCACGATCGAGCGGATCGTGGAAGAGGTAGCGCATTATCTCGGCAAAGACCCTCTCGAGATCCGTAAACTCAACTGCTATAGCCCGGCCGAAGGAAAGCGAAACACCACCCATTACGGGCAGGAGGTGGAGAATAATTGCCTGCCGGAACTGTTTCAGGCGCTTGAGCAGGAAAGCTCGTATCAGGCGAGGCGCGAAGAAATCGAAGCGCACAATCGGGCGGCCTGGAAGGATCCGAGTTTGCCTCTCCGGGGTCTTTCGCTCACGGCCGTGAAGTTCGGCATTTCCTTCACCACCCGCTTTCTGAACCAAGCCAATGCGCTGGTGCTCGTGCATCGAGACGGCAGCCTCCAAATCAGCACCGGCGCCACGGAAATGGGGCAGGGAGTGAACGCGCGGATCGCGGAGATCGTGGCTACCGAACTTGGCCTGGAGCGAAGTTCCGTAAAGGTGATGCCCACCTCCACGGATAAGAACGCCAACACCAGCCCCACGGCCGCGAGCTCCGGCACGGATCTCAACGGAGCGGCTGCATTGCTCGCCACGCGAAAGATCAAGCGCCGCTTGTCTGAGCTGGTGCTGGAGCTTTTGAAAATCCCCGAAAGCCGCTGGGCCACGCATACGGGCGGTTTGGGCACGGAAAGAGAGATCGAGGTAGGGGAGCTTGAGGCCAATAGCACCAACCCCAACCTTGGGGCCGAGTGGCCGAGCGGCACCGCCACCTATTTCGGCGTGCAGTTCGAGCAGGGATCCGTGTTTCATTCTTCTGATCCGAGCCGAAAGATTTCTTTCCCTCGGCTCGTGCACGAGGCCTACCACCAGCGCATTTCTCTCTCGGATTACGCCCACTACAAATTCCCGCTTCTCTCTTTCAATAAGCTCACGGGCCAGGGCCGCGCCTTTCTCTATTACACTCAGGGTGTATGTGCCTCCGAGGTGGAAGTGAGCCAGGAGACCGGCGAAACCAAAGTACGGCGGGTGGATCTTCTGATGGATCTCGGCCGCCCGGTGAACGAGGCGCTTGACCTCGGCCAGCTCTATGGTGGCTTCGTGCAAGGCATGGGCTGGGTGACCACCGAGAAGCTCTACTACAACTCCAAGGGTTATCTCCTGGCGCATTCGCCCTCTACCTACAAGATTCCGAACGTGCAGGATACGCCCCGGGATTTCCGCGTGCGTTTGTTTCCGAACGACGGAAATAAGGTGAATGTGAGGGGCACCAAGGCATCCGGCGAGCCACCGCTCCTGCTTGCCCTCTCTGTGTGGACGGCGGTCCATGATGCGCTGAAAAATACCACCAGAAAATTCCCGCGCCTTGAGCTCCCTGCCACGCGCGAAGAAGTGCTCCGATGCCGCTGGAGCGAGAAGTTCGCGGCTTGGGAAGGAGAGCGCCAGTGAGCGTTTTTGAGAAAGCGCTGGCGCTGGAAAAGGACCGCACGCCTTTTGTGATGATCACCTTCGTGAGCGGAAGAGGCCATGTGCCGCAGGAGCCGGGAGCGAAGGCCCTGGTGGGCGAGGCCGGGCTGCTGTTTGGCACGGTGGGAGGCGGTAAGGTGGAGGCCCGGGCGATCGAAGAGGCTCGGGCGATGCTGCGGGAAGGAGGGCGAGAGCCCCGTTTCGTCACCTGGCATTTGGGCAAGGACATCGGGATGAGCTGCGGGGGAGAGATGAGTTTTTTATTTGAGCCCCATCCCGGGCCCTCCTGGAATGTCGTGATCTATGGGGGCGGGCATGTGGCGCAGGCTTTGGTGCGCGTGCTCGAAGGGGTGGATTGCCATGTCACCTGCGTGGAGGCGCGGGGGGAATGGCGAAAGAGGCTGCCGGAGCGTGCTAGGTTAAAAGTTCTCGATGGGGAAGCTCCTGCTGCTTTGCTGCATACGTTTCCCGCCAATGCTTTTCATGTGGTGGTCACGAAGGGGCACGATTTTGATCTCCCGATCCTCGAATCTATCTTTCGGCATTTTCCTGAGGCGCCTTATGTGGGTGCGATTGGATCCACGGCGAAGGCGGGGCGATTGAGGAGAGAGCTGCAGGAGCGGGGCGTGAGTGAGGCATTTTTGGAAAAGCTGCGCTGCCCGATCGGCCTGCGTTTAGGCGGAAACGAGCCGGTGGAGATCGCGATCAGCATCGCCGCGGAGCTCCTAAGCGTGCGTGATTCTTTGCGGGCCCGCTAGTTTCCGATTATCCTTCGGAAGAAAAATTCCGGCCTTCGATTTTGGGGCCCATTCCAGGAGACGTGATGAAAGCGGTAAAAACGGTGGGGTTGCTGGTGTTGGTAGGGTTCTGTGCTTCTGCTTCTTTGCAGGCGGCGGTGAAGAAGGGGAAGGCGAGCGAGGCCGCGAAGGCCAGCCCGCAACACATCCATGTGGAGAATCTACGCAAGCCTTCGTCTCCCCAAACCGGGCCTTGCGCGGAAGATCTGGAGCGCATCAAGGATCTTGCGGCGGATCTTTTTTCGAGAACCGAGATCGATTCCGATCACCATAAGATCGAAGCCACGGCCGAATCCTTCACCTCGGATGAGGTATGGACCACCGCTGCCGGAGATGCCTCGGTGCTGAACCTGAGCGGCAAGGGCAAGGTAGGGGGCACCAAGCGCGAGTTGAAGCTGAAGGCCCAGGCGGTTTGCTCCCCCGGCGAGGGGCGCTACGAGCTGATGAATACCAGTTATTCGAATTGACGCGCCCTCGCTACCACTTGTAGCCAACCGCCCATACGCTATCTCTTATGCTTTCCGCCTTCTCCGAATGGGCGAATTTTCTCGCCCGCTGGATCCATCTCATCGCAGGAATTTCCTGGATCGGGAACTCTTTCTACTTCATGTGGATGGATTCGAGTTTCGAGGAGCCAGCCGAAAAAAAGCCCGGCCTCGATGGCGAGCTCTATATGGTGCATGGTGGGCATTTCTACCATGTGGAGAAGCAGAAATTCCGCCCGGGCTTCCTTCCCAAAACCCTGCATTGGTTCAAATGGGAAGCCACCTTCACCTGGATCTCGGGCTTCGTGCTGATGATCCTGCTCTATTACGCCACGAACGGCATCTACCTGATCGAGCCGGGTAGCCCCCTCACGAGCCCCGCTCTAGCCGTGAGCACGAGCATCGCTCTTCTTTTTGGCAGCTGGTTCATTTACGATTTTTTCTGGCAGAGCCGCTTTGCCGAAGAGCATGGTTCGCTCGCCACATCGATCTCCCTTCTTTTTCTCGTGGGCCTCTGCTGGCTGCTCTGCTGGCTCTTCACCGGCCGGGGCGCCTACCTCCATCTCGGCGCGATCCTCGCCACCCTCATGGTGCTCAATGTGTGGGTGCGCATCCTGCCCCGTCAACAGCAGATGTTCGATGCTGCAAAGAGCGGCCAAACTCCCGATTATTCCGCTGCTCCCAAAGCCAAGGCCCGCAGTACGCATAATTCCTATATGACGCTTCCCGTGCTCTTCGCGATGATCTCGAACCATTTTCCTCTCGCCTATGGCTCGGCCGGAAACTGGATCGTGCTCCTGCTTCTCTGCGTGCTTGGCGGCCTGGTGCGCCATATGATGCTGCAGTGGAATGTGGGCAAGACGGGCGCCTGGCTGCTGGCGCCGATCCTCGCTGTGCTGGCCCTGATGATGGCCATCCCTCACTTGCACGAAAAGGCCGCTATGGCTTCGGTAGGCGAAAAGCCCGATTTTGCGCAGGTGCAGGCCGTGGTGAAAGCCCGCTGCCTGTCCTGCCATAGCGCCAAGCCCACCGACGAAATTTTCACCGTGGCCCCGAATGGCGTGATCTTCGAAAACCCGGAAGTGCTCCGCCAATATGCTGATCGTATCCGTGATCGCGTGGTGGTGACCAAAACCATGCCGCTCGTGAACCGCACCCAGATGACCGAGGAGGAGCGGGAGCTGATCAACGCCTGGGTGCTGAGTGGGGCCGATATTGGTGCCAATATTAACGGAGGAGGCGCGGCTCATGAGTGAGGTGCGCTACCTTACCGGAAATAAGATCTGCATGGGCGGGCGGCTCGCCAAAGCGTCGATCGAAATCGTGGATGGCCGCATCCGCTCCGTGCTTCCGGGCTCTCCTCCCTCTCATGCCAAAATAGAAGACGCCGGCGATCTCGTGGTGCTCCCTGGCCTCGTAGACACCCACGTGCACGTGAACGAGCCTGGCCGCACCGAGTGGGAAGGCTTCGAAACCGCCACCCATGCCGCGGCTGCCGGGGGAGTAACCTCTCTGGTCGATATGCCGCTCAACTGCCTGCCGGTAACCACCTCGCTTTCTGCCCTCCGGGCCAAGCTCGAAGCCGTGGGAGAGAAGCTATGGGTGGACGTGGGCTTCTGGGGAGGCGCCGTGGGGGGCGACCAGAGCGAGCTGCCCAAGCTTCTTGATGCCGGCGTGCTCGGAGTGAAAACATTTCTTATTGATTCCGGCATCCCGGAGTTCCCTCCCATGACGCTCGCGGAAGTGGACCGCGCGATGCCGGCTCTCGCTGCCCGCGATCTGCCCTACCTCTTTCACGCCGAGCTCGATTCCGGCGAAGCCAAAGGAGAGGCCGGCGGGCCTGATTATGAAAGCTTCCTCCGCTCCCGGCCCGATGCCTGGGAGGTGAACGCGATTTCCGGGGTGCTCGAGCTTGCCCGCAAGCATAAAGCCCGGGTGCATATCGTGCACCTGAGCAGCGCCGATGCTGTGCTGCTGATCACCAAGGCCCGGGAAGAGGGCGTAAGGGTAACAGTGGAAACCTGCCCTCACTACCTGATTCTCAACGATGCGCAGGTGCATGAGTTCCAGCCAGCCGCTGAGCAGAATCTCTTCAAATGCTGCCCGCCGATCCGCACCGAGGAAAATCGCCTCCGCCTTTGGAAGGCGCTCGAAGAAGGCGATATCGATTTCGTGGTTTCCGATCACTCTCCCTGCTCTCCGGCGCTCAAGAAGTTCGGCCAGGCCGATTTTGCGCAGGCCTGGGGTGGTATCTCCTCTCTTCAGTTCACACTGCCGCTTCTGTTCACTGAGAGGGGCGCTGATCTCCGCAAGTTGCCTTTGTTTGTTGAATGGCTGGCCACAGCTCCCGCCCGCATGGCCGGGCTCGGAGGGAGGAAGGGACGAATCGCACCGGGCTTCGACGCTGATTTTTGTTTCTTCGACCCTGCTGCGGAGTGGGTGATTGGCCCGGAAACCACCTTGCATCGCCACAAGCAGAGCCCTTACCAAGGCCGCAAGGTGAAGGGCCGTGTGGTGCGCACCATTTTGCGGGGGCATACGATTTTCGACCACGGGCAGTTCCCTGAGGGGCCGCTCGGCAGCTTTTTGATGAAGGGCAGAGCATGAGCCAGAAGCCGGATCCATCCTATAACGATCTTTTCTCTTCCCAGTGGATCAATCTCGCGGAGGAGCGGGTGGGCACGCGGGTGCTTGATTGCTCTGATGATTTTTTCGCCGAAAAGGAGAATCTCATCAAACGGGAGCGCGCGATTTTTATCCCCGATAAATATACCGATCATGGCAAGTGGATGGATGGCTGGGAGTCCCGCCGCCGGCGCACGCCGGGGAATGATTGGGTCACCGTAAGGCTTGGCCTTCCGGGGAAAATCCGCGGCGTGGACGTGGACACTTCTTTTTTCCTCGGAAACCACCCGCCCTTCGCCTCGATCGAAGCCTGCGAGATCGAGGGGGATCCTGATTCCACCACGCACTGGACCGAGATCCTCCCGAAATCTCCTCTGAAACCCGGTTCCCAGAATCTGTTCGAGATCGGATCCGGCTCCCGCTGGACCCACCTCCGCCTCTGGATCTATCCCGACGGGGGCGTGGCCAGGCTCCGGGTATATGGCGAGGTGAGCGTGGACTGGGGGCAATTCGAGAAGGACGAGCTGATCGACTTGGCCAGCGTGGCTCAGGGCGGGAAGGTGCTCGTTTGCAACGATATGTTTTTCGGCCCCAAAGACAATCTCATCGCGCCCGGCCGGGGCGTGAATATGGGCGACGGCTGGGAAACCAGAAGAAAACGGGATCTGCCGGGCCATGACTGGTGTGTGATCGCCCTCGGCCACGCGGGTACCGTAAAAAAGGTGGAGGTGGACACCGCCCACTTTAAAGGCAATTATCCTGACCGCTGCCTGATCGAGGCCTGCCATGCCACCACCGAGGAGGTGCTGCGTGACCCGCTCAAGGCACCCTGGAAGAAGATTCTGCCGGAATCCAAGCTGCAGGCGGATAAGCAGCATTATTTTGAGGACGAGCTGCTCGAGCTTGGCCCGGTTACGCACGTGAAGCTCAACATCATTCCGGACGGGGGCGTGAGCCGCCTGAGGATCTGGGGAGAGCTGGATTAGTGTCCTATCCGGAATTCCTAAAACTCAACGAGAGCGCAGCGGAGGAAAAGATCCTTCTCTGCTGCCAGTGCAGCGCTCTTGCCAAAGCTCTGGTGCGGGAGCGGCACCGGCTCAGCAGCCTCGAGAGCCTGCAGCAGGCGGCCAAGGGGTTCTTTCTTTCGCTTCCGGAAGAGCATTGGCTGGAAGCCTTTGCGGCTCATCCGAGGATAGGGGAGTTCGGCAGCCTGAAGGAGAAATTTGCTGCCACGAAAGAAATGGCCGGGGGAGAACAGAGCGGGGTGCAAGGCGCGCAGGAAGAGGTTTTGCAGGATCTGAAACGCCTTAACGAAGAGTATGAGGCGAAGTTCGGTTTTGTGTTTCTGGTTTTCGCCACCGGAAAAAGCGCGGGAGAGATGCTCTCGATCCTGAAAGAAAGAATCAGCAACAGCCGGGAGCAGGAGCTCAGGAACGCCGCCGAAGAGCAGGTAAAAATAATGAGCTTACGAATGGAGAAAACGCTATGAGTGCCGGAAAGAGCCCGATCACCACCCATGTGCTCGATACTGCGGCTGGCAAGCCTGCCGCCGGTGTGCCCGTATTGCTGGAAAAAGAAAGTGGGGGAAAGTGGGATGAGATCGGAAGGGGCGCCACCAATGCCGATGGCCGCTGCCCGGATCTCTTGCCGCCCGGCTCTGCCGTTCAGAAAGGCACCTATCGCATCTCCTTTGATCTGAAGGCCTACTACCAGAACCGTCCTGCCTTCTATCCGAGCGCATCCATCACTTTTGAAATCCAGGATCCCTCCCAGCACTATCATGTGCCGCTCCTTACCAGCGGCCATGGCTATTCCACCTATAGAGGCAGCTAGAATGCAAACCACGATCCCCGCCAATGAAATGAAGCAGATCACCCATCGCCTGAGCTCGGCCAATGCCGATTTTTCCCGCCTGAATCCAGGCGAAAGCCCGGCGCGGCAACCGGTGCACACGGTTTATGGAGGCGCCCATTTGTTCAAGGCGGGTACCGCCGCCAGGATCGGAGAGCTGGCGCTCCAGAGCCTTAAGCAGAATGCCCCCGATCCCACAGCCTTCGGAAAGGCGCTCGGGATCGATTCCGATCTTGCTCCCACCGTATACGCCCGGGTGCTCGATAAGCTCCAAAGAGAAGCTCTCGAGGATTTCCGCATCGATTTCGAAGACGGCTTCGGCGTGCGCCCGGATGCTGAAGAGGACGCCACCGCCATTCAGGCGGCGAAGGAAACAGCGCTCGGAATGAAGCAGGGAACTCTGCCTCCCTATATCGGCATTCGCATCAAAACGCTTTCCGAGGAGCTCAAAAGCCGGGCGCTGCGCACCTGCGATCTTTACCTCACGGCGCTCGTTGCTGAGAGCGGCGGCAAGCTCCCGGATAACTTCGTGGTCACTCTTCCGAAGATCACGCATCCCGATCATGTGAGCGCGCTGGTGCAAGCCTTCGAGCTTCTGGAGAAGAGCCTGAAGCTCGAGAGCGGAGCCCTCAAGATGGAGTTCATGATCGAAACTCCGCAGAGCATTTTCGATGCCGAGGGAAGGTGCGCGCTACCCGAGATGGTGAAACGCAGCAACGGGAGAGTGGTGGCGGCGCATTTCGGCACCTATGATTATACCGCCTCCCTCAACGTCACGGCCGATCACCAGGTGATGGATCATCCGAGCTGCGATTTTGCCCGTCACGTGATGAAGGTGAATCTGGCGAGCACGGGGATTTGGCTGTCTGATGGAGCCACCAACGTGATGCCGGTGGGCATGCACAAGAGCCCCGCCAATCCGAAAGAAGAAGCGGAGAATCGGGCTTCCGTGCACGCAGCCTGGCGCCTGAGCTTTTCCCACATCCAGCATTCGCTCCGGCACGCGTATTACCAGGGCTGGGATCTCCATCCCGCCCAGCTGCCGGTGCGCTATGCGGCTCTCTATACGTTTTTCCTCAAAGGTCTGCGCCCTGCGAGCGCCCGCCTCAAGAACTTCATTGAGCAGGCGGCGAAAGCCACGCTGGTGGGCGATATCTTCGATGATGCGGCCACCGGCCAGGGACTGTTGAATTATTTCCTTCGGGCGATGAATTGCGGCGCGATCACGGAGCAGGAAGTGCTCGCCACGGGCCTTAGCCTGGAAGAGATCCGGCTAAGGAGTTTTAAGAAGATCCTCGAAGGCCGCACGCGGCGATAGGTGGATAGAATACTTAATAGGTGCAGCTGAGCTGTATTCCGGGGTACTGGCCTGGCAGGCGAAGCTCGGCCAGGAAGTTTCTGTTGGGAGAGGTGGCTTCAAAGCGGCCTACCAGTTCAAAGTTCGGGCCTTTCCAGGTGATGTAAACATGATCTGCGCGGAAGAGGCTCTCGGCTTGTACGAAGCCTGCATATTCAAAGGTTTTCGATTGAATCACCGCCGTGGTGTAGAGGCGCTGCCAGTTGTCGTCGAAAGCATCCAGAATTTCGGCGCTGTAGCCACTGCCTTGGCAGTGGTAGCCCTTGGAATTGGCGGGTTTTTCCGAAGCGAAAGCGGGAGATATGAGCAGGGAAAGGATCAGTGAAAGCATTGCGATTAGAGGCCCCTTTGGGATGTTTTCGATGGGCCTCTTGTAGCGAATGCGAGAGGGGAATTCAAGAAACCGGCTGCAGCTTCTGGGGCAAAGTTGCTGCTGCCGGCCTTGGTATGATTTGAAGGCGCTTAAAGGCCGATTTTCTCTCGCATTTCCTGCTCCGTGCTCGGCTGGGTGAGCATGGAAGCCAGGTAGGCATCGGTGCGGGGCATGCGCGGGATATTGTTCAGGGCTTCAGGGTTCTGCAGGCGTGAGAAGATGGCGCGCACCACGCTGGAGCGCCTCATTTTGTAGATACCGCGCCCGGCGGGGGTATCGGAGCTGAAGTAGCGGATGTAATCCACTCCTTTTTCCCGCACCATCCCGAGATAAACCACCGAATGCCCGCGTTCGTAGCGGCCGATATGCTGATTGAAAAACACTTTGAGGAAGTCGCCGGGCTTGGCGTCTTCGAAGCGCATGGTGTTCAATCCGAGACCGAGCTCGTAGAAGAGGCGGGACGTGCCAGGACCATTCGAATTCCAGCGGCCCCAGGAGTCGGTGCCATCGGGTTGCATATTCACGAGCAGGCCCTGCACTGCCTCGCGGCTGAGGCGGATTTTGCCTTCGGCCTGCAGGCGCGAGATTACCTGAATGAAGGCCTGCCAGCTCGCGCCGGAGCAGTAAACCGGTGAGGCCACGAGGGGATTCTGCATGATGCGGTCGTTTTCGGCATAGATCGATTTGCCGAGGGCTAGGGTGGCATCGTCGAGCTTGGAGTATTTCCCGCCGGATGGAAGGGCGGCCACGGCGTCGAGCACATAGCGGTTATAGTCGAGGGCCTGCGCGCCGGTGCTCAAGGCAAAGAGCGCCAAAACAAAGAATATTTTCATGGATGCCTCCGTACCAAAATTTTCCCGCGAAGAGGAGGGCGGCAACAACAGGTAAAGCTCTTTTCCCTTCTTGACGGTTTGTCTCGGTTCGGTTATCTTCCGTGAACTTAACCGTTCGGGCCCTGGCAACTCCGAGGTTAACCCGTGAAAAACAAAAGGCTTTTTTCTTTTGGTATAGCCCTCGCCCTTCTCCTCCTATCCTCCTCTCCGGCATCCGCCCGCGTTCATACCTGCGAAGAGTGGAAAGAAATCCTTCCCCCAAAATACGCCCAGGACATTCGCCTTACCGAGGAAGAGGCCTCGACGGGTGGCTCCGTTCTACGCTCTTGCGGCGCGGCTGTGGGGCGATACGCGCTTTCTTATGCCAAATGGTACGGCAAAAACACGCTGATCATGGAGCTGGCGGCCCAGGTGGGCATTTCCGGCGCCTCGGTATCCTTTGTGATGGTTACCGGATACCAGGCATTGGCTGCCTGGAACGCAGCAAAGTTTGTTTATAGAGCCTTCGAGGCCGATAAGCGCTGCTATTACAACCACGAGCTCAAGCGCGGTATGGTGGAGCCGATCGCGCACTTCTATCCCGAGAGCCATCTCAACACCATGGTGAAGAATTATTCCTGCAGCCAGCTCGGCAGCATGGTGTATTCCAAGATGAAATCGCTCGATGCTGGAATTGCCCAGAAAGCCTATAAGCAGAGGGAATACGAGCAGCGCACCAGCGCCAGGAGAAAGCTCTCCGAGGCGGCGCTCCGGGTGCTCGAGCGTGCTTATCCTGCCGAGCTCAGAACTCTGAGCGAGAACGAGAGAATCTATGTGGATAAGCGCGAGGCCATGCGCAAGCCACTCCCGGTTCTGACGGTGGCGTCCGACCTGATGTCCTGCCTGAAGCCCGAAGCCATGGCGCGCATGGCTTGTGGCCTGGTGGCGGAGGTGGGGATTCGTTATGCGAGAAAGGGCGGCGCGAGCAACAACGCCTTCCTCGATGCGGAGCTTCGCCGTCTTCTCTTCCGGATCGCGGCGAAACTTCCTACGGATAGCGCCGAGGAACGGGATTAGTTCCCGCTCTTTCCTCTGGTCTTGGTTTTTTTGGAGATCACGTTGCTCTCCACCTGGCCGCCGTCGGCGTCTTCCGCAATCACCTTGAAGTAGTAAGTGGTATTGGGGTTGAGCTCCGTTACCGCGATCACGTGTGTGGCCTTGAAGTCCTCCACGATCACCGTCTTGAAGCTGAGGTCCGAAGGTGAAAGCCCTACCTTTACTACGGCCCGGGTGGCCACGCCTGGAGTGTTCCAGATGAGGTTTGCCTGGTTTGCCGTGGTGGTGCCGTCGAATCCCGTTATGTTCCATACGGGAGGAGTGAAGGTGGTTTTCACCTCGAGCACCTGGGAGGCCTTTTCCTGCCCGCGGTCGTCGATGGCCACTGCCTGGAGGAAATAGACGGTGTTGGGAGCGAGCCCGGTGATCGCGAAGGCGTGGGAAAGGCCTGCGGCGGATTCCAGGCTCGTTTCCTGGCTGAGGTCACCGGCCGCCGTTCCATAGCGGATCTTGCCCCGGGTTGCGTAAGCCTCGGTGGCGAAGCTCGCACTGATCGAGCGCAGATCTGGTACGGCGGTGAAGGCGGAGATCTCCCAAACCGGGAGAGGCTCTTCCTGGGTGCGCAGCGAGATCACTTCGCTGGCCTTTTCCTGGCCGCGGTCGTCGCTCCCGATGGCCTGGAAATAGTAGGTGGTGCCAGGTGAGAGGCCGGTGATCACTACCGAGTGATCACGAGCGGTGGCGGAGGAATTCACGCTTCCGTCCAGCGAAGCGGGATTCGTTCCCCAGCGCACGCGGCCGCTGGTTTCGTACTGGGAAGTGCTCCAGGAAAGGGTGGCGGAATCCCGGGTGGTTTCTCCCCGGAAGTTCTCGATTTCCCAAACCGGGAGGGGGATCATCTGGGTGCGCACCGCGATCACGGCGCTTTCCTGTTCCTGGCCGCGGTCGTCGCGCGCGATCACCTGGAAGTAGTAGAGGGTGTCGGGCTCGAGGCCCGCCACGCCAAGCGAGTGCTCTCTGGCGGGATCGGTTTCCTCGATGCTGCGGCCGAGATTGGCTGGATCAGTGCCAAAGCGTACCGTGCTGGTGGTGGGATACTCTTCCGTAAGCCAGGTAAGGCCCACGCTGGTTTGCGTGGCGGAACCTTCGAAGCGGGAGATGGTCCACTTGGGAAGCGGGATCACTTCCTTCTTGGTGCGGATGCTGCCTACGGCGCTTCGCATCTCCTTGCCGAGGGAATCCACGGCCACGGCCTGGAAGTAGTAGAGAGTGTCGGGCTCAAGGCCTTCCACTGTGGCGCTATGCTCCTGTGTTCCGCTGCCGGAAACCACCGAGCCACCCAGCTGGCTGGTTTTTCCCCAGAGGAGGCGGGAATCGGTGGGGAAGCCCGTGGTGGTGAAGCCTACCGAGAAGGTGCGCTCCGTGCTCACGGCATTGAGCTGGGAGAGCTGCCAGTCGGGGATAGTGGTGAAGGAGGCCAGATCGCTTTGCTTCACCACGCCGAATTCGTCTTTGGCAATAGCTCGATAGTAATAGGTGGTGCCGGCCGAGAGGCCGTTGAGGTTGGCGCTGTGGGGGATGGCGATGCCTTCCGCGCTCTTTTGCGCCAACGAGAGTGAATCTGGATGGGTACCATAGCGGATCTCGCTATCGGTAGGGAACTCCGGCGTGCTCCATTCCACCATCGCGGCATGGCGGCCGGGGAGCGCGCGCAGGCCCACGATCGCCCAATCCTGAGCGGTGCGAAGCGCGATCACGTTCGTGGCGCGTTCACGGGCGAATTCGTCGAAGGAAAAGGCCTGGAAGTAGTAAACCGTATTGGCGCTCAGGCCTTCCACGTTCACGATATGGTTTTTCGTGGTGCCGTTCGAAGGAGCCTGTGAGCTCATGTTTTCTGGGCTGGTTCCGTAGCGAACGAAGCCGGCGGTGGGATAGGTGAGGGTGTCCCACTGAAGCACGGCGGTGTTGCGGGCGGCGGAGCCTCTGAGCTCACTCACCTCCCAGGCCGGCTTGGTGCGCAGGGAAATTACTTCGCTCTTCTTCTCGGTGCCGAACTCATCGGTGGAAACGGCCTGGAAGTGGTAAAGCGTGTTCGGCGCCAGCCCGCTAACCCTAACGGAGTGAGAGGTGGCGCTCCCTTCGTGGGAGGCGGAATCATTCAAGGAGCCGGGATCGGTGCCGTAGTTCACCTTTCCCGAGGTGGCGAGCTGGGAGGTGAGCCAGCTGAGCTGCGCGGAGGTTTCCTCGGCGGATCCCTGGAAAGCTTCGATGGTCCATTCGTGTTGTGGCACGGGTTCGCAATGCTTGATCTCCACGAGGCTTCCGGCCTTGCCTGCGTCTTCGAGATGCACCACATTGGTGTCGGGCTTGTAGCTATGCTCCACGCGCGCGGAATCCACGGAGGCCTCGATCGATGCGGGATCCACTTTCGCGGCGGGCTTGGAGAGGTGGAAGTCGTGGATGAGGTTGCGGCGGCGGTCGGAGGTGCGGCCTACCTGCAGAAGGCCTTCGGCACGGTCGCGGTGGATGCTCCAGACCACGCCTCCGGATCTTTTCACGATATCGAAATAGCCGAAGCCGGGGCTATCGAAAATGCATTTGGCGTCGAGCTTATTGTCCACGAGGATGTCGGCGCGGGTGATGTTTACGAAGGCGTTGGTCACGAGCGGCATGTCGCCTTTAAGCTGCCGAAGGGCGGTGAAGGTGGAGTCCGCGGTGATCTTGCGGGGCACGTAGTAGGTTTTGCGCACCTTCTCGTGGTGGCCCCAGTTGCATTTGGGGGGGAGGTCCCAGATCTGCTTGGAGGGGTAGGGGTAGGAGATCTCGGCGTCGTCGCTCATGAAGATCACGTTCAGGCCGGCATCGGGGCGGAAGAAGCCCTGCTTGCGGATCGCTTCGCTCTTGGTGGTGGCTCCGTAGTAGAGGCTGTAGAAAAGAGCCTCGCCCGCGGCGATCCAGTCGGTCTGGTCGTAGGTGAGGGCGTAGGCGAAAGTTTTCTTGAGGGAGGCCATGACCTGCGCCTCGCTCATCTTCATGGCGTTGAGCACCTTGGGCTGCTTGGGGGCCGCAAACAGCAGGCCCGTATGCTTCTCGATTCCGCCCACCATCACGGCGATGCGCACGTCTTTGCAGCCGGTGCCTTTGAGGAGCTTCCCGATCTTGGCCGCCATCAGCTGCCAATGGCGGTTCATGCTTACGGAATTGTCCATCACGAAGAGGATGTCCTGCTTGTTGGTAACAGGGGCTTCCGGCTGCTTGAAGCGGTCAATCACGCATACCGGCGGCTGGGCTTCGTCGCCCTTGATGCTCTCGCCGGCCTGGCTTTCTTTTGCCTGCCCTGCTCCCGGCTCCGCTCCGGTTCCACATCCGCTCAGTGCCAGGAATAAGGATGTAAATAGAATTTGATTAATTCGGGGGCGGGCGTTCACGAGGAATTTCATCGAGGGTTTCTCCGATGGGAGGTGCGGGGATGTTTCATGGAACTTTCTAAAATTATTAGCCGGATTTGCCTGTATTTCCAGGATGGGAGCCATTCTTCGAGAGTTGTTCATAGAAGCCTGACAGAGCAACACGGAGGCGTGAGTGTCCCTGTAAAAGTTTCCGGAGCGGGTTTTTCAGGTTTTCCGAAATGTGAACTGTTTGGTTCGAATGGGAGAAACATTAAAACCTCATTGGCGGGGGCTCTCGCGAGTGGAAGCATTTTTCCGCCGGCGAAATCCGGAAGAAAAGAAACGTCACTATGGAGGTATCTATGAAACCCTTGAACCTTGCGACAACCGTTCTTGCTCTGTTGGCCTTTTCCCCCCTGGCGAAGGCGAATCCCCTGCTTCCCACGGCAGATGAAACCTGCTCTCGCCTCGAGGAGATGCTGGTGGAAACGCAGGCCGAACAGCCTCGCATGGAGGATATCGAGTTCGCCCTGATCGATCGTGAGCTCAAGCGCACCTGGAAGGAGCTCTGCTCACAGCCGGCTTCGGCGGATACCGGGATCACTGCCCGTTACAGCGGCGGCGCCCGTCTCTATGAGAACGGAAGATGGTATCTGCCCAACGGAGCGGAATTCACGGAGCGCCTCTTTCAGGCCGCAGCTTCGAACGCCAGGATCCTTGGCCCCTTCCTCGCGGCTCACCGGGAATGCGCCCCGGGCTGCGGGTATGTGAGCTGGGGGATCTGGGGGGATAAATCCCACCAGCAGCGCCGCTCCTGCCATAACTCAGGCGAGGCGATCGATATCCACGCGATCACGTGCCGGGGCTCCACTTATAAGTCCCTCAGTGCGCGGTTTGATTCCTATGTGAGCTGCATGCGCGGATCTCTGGGGGTGATCTACCGCTCCAAGAACCATTTCGATCACGCCCACTTCCAGCTTCATGGATGCAATATGTGCCAGGGCCAGGGGTGCGGCGGCTGAGGTTTCCACCAAGGCTGGAATTCGGAAATCATTTGAATTTCAGGTGGATAGCGCCCTTTCCCGGTTTCAGCTGGGGGAGGGCGCGATTTCAGGTTTCTGTGCAGGCAGGGCGCTATTGCGCCGATAGGGAAGGGATGCGCTTTGCTGAAACCAAAATGCGAGCCTTCTGTGGAATCAGCCTGATGGTTGCGGCTTTTTTTGCGTTTTCCGCTGAGGCGCGCACCACTAATGCCTGCTTCAGCCGGGAGGAGGCCCGGAAGATGGTGGAGGTGCGAGCGGCCTTTTCGAAAGAGGCAGCGCAATGCCTTCAGGCCTACTGGGCCTCACACGCCCGTTTCTTCAACGAGAATAAATATTCGAAGTATTTCGGAAACCGCCACAAAGCCCTCGACACTCCAGACAAGAGAGCGCTCGCTATCGCCCTTGTGCTCGAGCCCACGCTTTCTCCACCGGAAGAGTTTCAGCATTTTCTGCTCGAGTTCAATAAAGGAAAGGTGAAGGATAAGGACGGGGAATTTCCTCATCCCGGCCTCGCGGAATTCGAGCCATGGCTGGAAAAGGCTCACCCCCAGAAATTCCAGGACTGGCAGAAGAGAAAGCCGGGGCATCGCCTGGCGGAGAGGGTGCAGGATGAGGCCATGACCTCCCGCCGGGATTGGAGCGGGAAGCGGCCCAATACGAACAAGAAGCTTCAGAACATCTCCTGCATCGATATGACCAGGCGTTGCCTGCGCATCGCTTTTGAGAAGGTAGGGATGCTGAGTACCTTCAACAAGATCGATGATGAAGTGGTGAAGAATGGGGTGAGCGGTGTGGTGCTGCAGAAGGCCCTGATTGATCTGGGCTGGAAGAGCTTTTATTGGAACCCGGATACCTCCCAGAACGCCTCGTGGGACGAGGAAGAGAAAAAGATCGCTCCTCCCGATGAGGGCAAGTCCTGGAACGGCAAGTGGGGGGCGCATGCCTACCGCTGGAGCCGCAATTGCAATCCCGATGGCACGCTTCGCAATCCCGGCAAGAGCGGCGGCGTGCTTTGCACCAACGAATACAATGTGGGCCGCGAAGCTCCGGTGCCGATCGACGACAAAGATCTTCTCGTGAATTTCAGGATGAAGCCGCCCGAAAGCTTCAAGAAAGTGCCTTTCTGGATAGGGGTGGGGCACGCCGGCTACCATGTTTTTCCCGGATTTCAGGGAGGCAAGATCATAGAGGCGCACTCCCAGCGCCCGCTCCGCTCCCACTACAATCTCGAAGTGAGTGTTTTCAATCCTCTAGATCAGGGCAATAAGGGCGGCCCCCGCTGGACCAGGAGCGAGCGCTACAGATCGGGCGTGATCGTGGTGCCTCCGGGCGTTCTGGAGAACGGGCCTATCCGGCTTTTCGAGCCGCAGATGGACGGCGCTTGCGTGGACATCAAGCCTTCACGAAAATAGAACTGGCCTGATTTTACCTCATCCGGCACTGCCTATTTTTTGCGCATCTGCCGGGCGGGTGCAAAAACCTTGTACACCAGCTCCCCCTCTAAACCGTGAATTCAGCCCTATTTTCAGGCCCTCCGCCTCGTTCACGGCATCTGAACTTTTGGTACGGCCCTTGAAATGTAGGGTGCACCTGGAATCCGGGCATCTTCCATTTTTTTGGGGGATGGCCCGCAATCAAATTGCGATTCTGTCGCAAAAGAAGAGGACCCATGAAGCATCCAGCTGTTGTAACCCTACGCTCCCTGTTCACGCTTGCCCTTTTTCTGGCTCCCACTTTGGGATTCGCAGGCGCATCGCCGATCGATTTCTCTATTGAAGAGATCGCGCAAAACCGCCATAACGCCAAACTCATTTCCGAAACCGCCGCGAGCTGCCTCCAGAAAACCTGGGACATTCACAATCGCTTCTACCAGCAGCGCCGCTACTCCAAATTCTACGGAAACCGCCACCCCAAGCACAAAACGGCGCTCGACCGCAAAGATGTTCTGCTCAAGCTCCTGCCAGACCTCAACGCTCGCGTGCGCAGGGGAGATACGGCCGCTCTCAATGAGCTCAATCAACGGGAGAGGGAGCTGGAAGCCACCTCCTGCGTGGGGCTCACCATGAAGTGCCTCGGCGAAGGGTTCCGCGCGGCCGGAATGCAGGATACCTGGGGCAAGATCTGGACCTGGGTAGGCCGTAAAGGCGAAGACGGCGAGCCGCTCTTTTACGGAACGGACCTGCAGAAGGCCCTGGTGGACCTCGGCTGGAAATCCCTTTACTGGAATCCTGACCTTTCCATGAACGAGGAATGGGATCGTCTCGAACAGGAGCTGAATCCTTTGAAGGAAGGGAAGAAGTGGAACCCGATCTGGGGCGGCCACGCTTACCGCTGGGCTCTGGTGAAGAGAAAGCAGGATTATTACGGGATTCCCGTGCACGATATCCAGACTCTCGTGAACTTCGGCGGAAAAACCCCGGAGGAATTCAGGAAAGTTCCTTTCTATGTGGGCACCGCCCACGCCGGATACCATGTGTTCCCCGGTTTCAAGGGGCAAGTGATCGAGGCGCACTCGATGCGAGAGCTGAAGTCGCTCAATAACCTCGAAGTGGGCCCCTTCAATCCTCTGATGCAGGAGGTGAACGGAGTGGTGGGCGGAACTGGCGCTCCCAAATGGACTCGCATCGAGCACTATCGCTCCGGCATGATCGTGGTGCCCCCGGGAGTCATTTCCGACAAGCCTTATGAAGTGCCCGCGCCTGCGAGAGGAACCCCGCCGAACGGAACCCCTCGTCCGGAAGGCGTGGATGCTCTGGATCCCCAGCCCCTGCCTCCTTGGGAAGTGCTTCCGCCCCGGCGTGAGCAGCCGCGCGAAGAGCCGATTTACCAGCCGCCCCCGCGCCGCCGCGATCGCTGGCTGCCTCCCTGGCTCCGCTAAGCTGGCTGTGGCCTGAAGGAAAAGGGATCTCCCGGAAAAGGGGGGATCCTTTTTCTCTTTCCGCCTGCCGGAATGCTTGGGGCGCGGCCTGGTTTATATTATCTTGGGCGGGCTCATGCCGAACCACCTCATCCTCCAGCCGCAGTTTGAAAGGGCCTATTGGCTGAGCGAGGATCGCTTGCCTTACCGGCGGCATCCGGGCTTTTCCTCCAAAAAGCGCCATTTCGAGCCGGAAGAGCATAGTGCGCAGGCCGAGCGCTTCGCCCGGGAGCTGGCTCGCGAGGCCAGCCTGGCAGAGATTCATCGTATCTACGAGAATTGTGTTTCGCTGCTCGCGGAAAAACGCTCCCGCATGGAAAAGAGCGAGAGTTTGCTGGAGTGCTCCTTGTTTCGCTACGAAGTCAGGGTGTTTCAGGATCCCTCTGATCCCGCCCTGGTTTTATACAGCCGGCGCCTCGATCTGAAGTGCGCGCTGAACCAGCTGCCGGAAGCTTTCGACGAGGTATTTCCCTGGAAGCTCTCTCACGTGGTGGTGCCTTTCGAGGGAGAGCCTACGAGGCGCGAACTCCTCGAGGCTCTGGAAAGCTGGGAATCCCGGCTTCAGGCAAAGATTGAAGAAAGCGCTGACGGCCTTTCGCTCCGGCTCCGCTTCGGCTCCGGGCTTTTGATGGCGGTGGAACAGGGGCCGAGAGAATTGGTTTTCTCGCGCCGGGGGGAGGAGGGCGTAAGGCGCCTTGCTTCGGTTCTTTCCTCTGATCTCTCCGTTCTCGGGCTCACCCGCGGCCTATTGTAAGATTAAATTTATTTCATCCATCCTGTTTGCGGGCCGGAAGCATCGTTTTTTCACCTTTCAGCAGGTTGGCGTTGGAGTATTCACTCGGTGCGTTGCTTGACTAGCCAAAGCCGGTCTTCCTAAAATTGAAGTACGGATCCAAATGGCAGTGATTCCTGGTTAGCGCGTAAGCAGGGGCGAACACACACCGTTCCGCGTGCGCGAACCCTTCCGGCGACCCACATCTCCGGCGGGGATCCAGGGTTGCTCATTCTATGACTGTGGCATGCCGAAAGAGGAATGATGACCAAAAGCCAATCCATCTCCCTTCTCACCGTATTTAGCATCGCGTTTTTAACCGCCTGCAATCCAGAAGGCGCCCCCCTCGCTCACGCAAGCAGCGGAGAGGCGAGAGCGGAAAGCGTGAAGGTGCAGAACCTGGAGCCTGAGCAGGAAATCACGGAAGAGGTTCCCGCCTTCTTCCGGATCGCCACCAGCGACGGTGTTCAGTTGGTGAAGGTCTTGTCCAACGGAGTGGAGATCGGATCCGCCGAGCCTGATGGAGCCAGGGAGAAAGCCTATCGTTTTCAGTATTCGTTCTCCGCTCTCGGAGACCAGGACCTCAGTTTCGTGGCCTACGCAGCTGAAAGTGCCGAGCCCGTGGCCACGGAAACGGTGCGGATCAGAGTGGTTCCCAAGAGCCCGGCGGCACCGTCCAAATATTTCAATTCCTATGTCCTGAAAGCGGTGAACCATCTTACCAAGAACTGGGGCCTGCTGGGTTACGACATCACCAAGCAGCTCACGCATCCCATCAACTTCAACAACCAGGGCACCTTGAAGCCCACGGGGGGCGGGCTCACCATGTGCGTGAGCGGGGTGCTGGAAACCATCATCACCGCCTTCGAGATTTACGCGAAAGAAACCGGCGACAAGAGTGCCTATGGATTTCTTCCCTTTGATTCCTGGAACACTTTGCGGCCCACCAATATCAAGGCCCATATCTGGGTGAATTCGAAATTGAATTCGAGCGGCACCGGTGATGCTCTGGCCCGCTTCGGCTTGGGCGAAAACGTGCGATTCCGCGACCTGAGGCCCGGAGGATTCATCAATATCAATAGGACCACCGGCTCCGGCCATGCGGTGGTGTTCCTGAGCTTTATCGATATCAAGGGGCGCGATCTTCCTGCCTATAGCGATAAGGTGGCAGGCTTCCGCTATTTCGGAGCCCAGGGCCGCAGGATCAAAGGGCAGGGCGGGTTTTCCTATCGCCATGCTTTCTTCAGCAAGTTCGGATGCCCGGAGGTACCTTACCAGCGGGACTGCAATGTGATCCTTTCGGACAATCAGAAGCTCTTGAACGTGGGCATGATGTATATGCCCAAGGAGTGGAAGAAGAAGAGCAAGGCGGAGATCGAGAGAGAGATCAATCTGCCCGAGCTCTCGGAGGAAGAGGAAATCAGAACAGCCTCTCCGGCGGATTTCAATGGTTTAACCACGGATGATTGAGGTTTTCCGGATCTGAACGGAAATTTTCACGGTAGTTTTTTCCTAACGCTCCCGGCCTATGTAAACAAAGGCTAGGGAGCGTTACCATTTTGTATCCCTCTCTTGACGTAAGAATCTCAGCTGCAAAGATATTCGCCGAACCCGAATCGGGCCCTGAACTCTTGGAGGTATCTTATGTTCGCTCTTAGCCTTGTTTCCGCTCTCCTGTTCTCCTTTTCTCCTTCTGCTGAAGCCGGCCCTTCCTGCCCCCGCTGGGATGGCCACTATAAGTGCGAGTACCGCGGCAGCCTCGGCGATCGCGATTTCGACCTGGATATCAAAACCGAAGACCAGCGCGGGCAGACCGTATATGTGGCTAACGGCAAGGAGGTTTATCCCGATGGTAAGCCGCACCACACCGATTCCCTGCCTATTCTCGATCAGTTCGCCCACGACGTGGACTATGTGGCTACCTGCCAGGGATCGCAGAAGGTGAATGTACGAGGCACCGCCACCGTAAAGAAAAACGGAATGCGGGCGCAATTGAACGGTTATCTGCTTGATCAGAGCCGCGGCCGTGAAGTGCGGGCCGTGTTCACCGCCAAAGTGGGCTTCTTCCAGATGAACTTCAATGTTCCCTGCGTGAAGAAGTAAGCATAGATTTGCGCCCGGGCCGGGAAAAGTTCCGAAATCGTTTTCGAGCGATGGGGGAAGGTTTCCCCCGGGCTGCGGCGTAGAGCCCGCTTCTCTGGCATGCGAAATGCTGTTTCCTTCAAGGCAATTTCGATTCCCAGATGCCAAGAAGGAGTTATCTATGACCCGCAACAATCTGATCAGCATCGCGGCTTTCGCTCTATGCAGCGGCCTTTTCCTGCCACAGGCTTTCGCCAAAGGGAGCGGCATTCCTTGGGGCAGTAACAGCCTTTCGGAAGAGCCCAGAAGCTCCACGTCACCACCTATGGTGGTGGGGCGGCAGGGAGGGATTCCGTTCTCCGCCTTAGACACCGTGGACACCAGCCCCGGATTCGTGAAGAGATGGCAGAAAGAGAGGATCGAGGCCAGGGCGAGAGCCGGTTGGGAAGAGGAGGAAACGGTATTTCGCTCTTCTGCGCCGGGCGGCTATGATTCCTTTGCCGGCTCCCGCGACAACCGTTTCATCAATTATGGCGACGATATCGAGGCTCTCAGCGGCATACAGCTTTCGCTGGCGCTGAATCACCTTCACCACCTGAATCAGAGCCAGATACAGCTGGCGAAGATGGCGGAAACCAAGGCCCATACGCCCGCAGTGCTCACCCTGGCTCACCAGATTCGGGCCGATCACGAAAAGATGGAGAAGAAGGTCTCAGAGCTTGCCGACAAGCGCGACGTTGATCTCGAATCGTTTCAGCTTTCCACTTACGAGAAGGTGGTTCGAAACCGTCTTCGCACCCTCAGCGGGCCGGAGTTCGAGCGGGCCTTTCTCAAGGTGGTGGAAAAAGAAAACGAGTTGAGCGCCGCCGAGGTGGAGCATCTTCGGTTTGAGGTGATGGATTCAGAAGTGGACGCCCTGGCCGCCGAGCTCCTCCCGGCCATTTACGCGCATCAAGAAGGATCGGTATTCCAGGGGAAAGCGGCGGCGGAAGAGAGCGGGATCGGGGAATAGGGCTAAGGCTCGCCGGCTTTGTCGTCTTCAGGAGGTGAGGCGTGCGGTTTGCCCGCCTCTTCCTTGCGAAAGGCGTTCGGATTGATCGTGAGCGCCCACTTTCGGTATTCGGCGTAAACCTTCTCGATGGCTCCGGGCTCCACCACGGGCCCCACATGAATCACGAGCTTGCCGGGCCTCGCCCAGCGGGCTCCTTTGGGCCAAAGGTCGTAGTTCCCTTCCAGGTAAAGGAAGAGGATCGGGGTGTTGGTGCGTTCGGCGAAGATGCTCACTCCGCGCTTGAAGCTCTGCACCTTGCCGTCAGCCGAGCGGGTTCCTTCCGGGAAAATAATCAGCCAGATCCTGTCCAGCTCCTTGAGTAGCCGCAGGATCAGGTTGATGGCCTCGCCCTTGCGCTCTCCGCGGTCCACCGGAATGGCGCCAAGGCAGTGCTGGGAGAAGAAGGTCATGAAGGGGTTGGAGAAGAAGTAGTCTTTGGCCGCGGCCACGTAAAGGTCCTTCCAGTATCGTTTCGGGATGGCGGCGGCGATGCTCGTGGCGTCGATATGGCTGGCGTGGTTGGAGATGATGATGAGCCGGGGGTATTTCTCGTAGAGATCGTGAAAGGAGGTGCCCTGGGTTTTCAGGCGCACATAAGTTTTGAATACGAAGTCGCGCAGATACAGGGCCCAGAGAAAGCGCACCACGCGGGAGGTGAGGTCGAAATGCCGGGTAAAAAGAGGGAGGTGCCTCTGGTGCATCGGCAGCTGGGTCCACTGTTCGTTTTCGTAGGTCCAGGGTTTCACGGTGCCTCAGAAGATTCTCAGGTAGTGCATTACATAGAAATAGATCGGCGCCACGAAAATCAGGCGGTCCATCCGCTGGAGAAAATCGCCCCGGCCGATGATAAACGGGCCCACGTCTTTGGCTCCGGCGTCTCTGCGGATGGCTGTCATCGTGAGATCTCCCAGCACCCCTCCCACGGAGGCCACGATTCCTGCTGCCAGCCAGTATTTTTCGGAGTCGTTGGGCAGGAGCGTGCGCATCAGCCAGGCGAGCGCGATCGTAAGGGCCACCGAGGCCAGGGTGGAGGCCCAGGTTCGCTTGGGATCGATATTGGAGCGCAACTTGGTGCCTCGAAGGTAAAAAGACGTGGCGATCGAGGTGTTGTCGCAGAATTCGGTGAGCACGATCAGGTAGAGAATCTGGTATAGGCCGGAAGGGAACTTCATGAGAAGGCCGAGGTGCATGAAGCTCCAGCCCAGAAAAACGAAGCCGAGTAAAGTAAGGGAGATAAACTGGATCACCTGGGTGTGGGTATTTCTCACCAGAGGCACGAGGCAGCAGGCTCCGAGCACGATCAGGGGCATGAGGTTGTAAAGCTCGAGTGTACCGTAATAAGTAACGATGCCGAGCGCCCAGATTCCTCCATAACAAATATTTACGAAGGTTTGGCGGTGGTACATGCCAAGGATCTTGAAAAAGGCCTTGGCGCCGTAAATAGCGAAGAGAGTGAGCGCCAGCAAAGGCCAGGGGTAAGGGGCGGCGAAGATCAGGAAGAGGAGCGGGGCCACGAAGAGCCAGCTTTTGATGCTGGCCCACGCGGAGATGAAGTAAAAGTTTCTCTCCCGAAAGGAATACACAATCGCACCGCTCACGAAGATCACGGAGAGAACGATTATTGCCGTGCGAAAATATACTGGATCATTCCACGCCCACATACCAAAAGCCTATGGGTGTCTGGCTATTTTTGGTAGCACGGGTGCGTTATAAACAGGGGGCGGAGTGACAGTGGTGTTTGTCTCCCTTCTGGTCTTTTTTCTTTCTGGGGTGGGCTCCGCGTGGGCCGAGTTCAGCAGTGCGGTGGCGGATAAACTCTGGGCCACGGCGGTAAAGCCCTCGCTGCCGGAGCTGCAAAGCTCGAACTGGATGCAGGTGGGAGGGGCATGAGCACCGTGCGATATCCGCCGGGATGGAGCCAGAGCAAAGAGGCCTACAAAAAACGCTTCAGTCCGCTCCCACCACCGGATTCTCTAAACGTAATCCATTTGCATAATCTGTTCCTGCATGAAACGGGGCGCCGGGGAATTTTGCTTCGTACGGCGACTGCTTCTGCTTCTATGGGCCGGGAGTAGGGGCGCGTGGTGATGGTCCCCGTATTGCAGAACCCTGAGGCATGAGCAACGCGCGCCTGGAGCGGCGTCCGGATCTTTTCATCTTTTATTTTTTCACAGTTCAATCCAAAGCAAGGATGGGTTCACGATGGCAAGAATTCTGATTTGGCTTACAGCGCTACTAAGTTTTACCACGGCATCGAATGCGGCCGAACGAACCAATTGCTACCGCATTCCGGTGCAAAGTCCCTTCAACGATTCCAGTGCATACCGGGAAAGCGAAGTTTGGTGCTATCAGAGCGCCGCTCAGGGAACCTTTATCTTCAACGCCGATCACAAGGTGACGAAGGCGGAACTGGCTATGCTGGTGAGGCCCGACGGCACGGTAACTCACGGTTCCCTTCTGGCGGGGAAAGTGACTTTGCATCGCACGAACGGAGCCGACTTCAATCCGTTCTCGGTTCCCCTCAAGGAGCCGTCGGTGCTGAGGGTGCAGAGGGAAGAACATGCAGTTTTCGATGAGGCCGCCGCCGCCGCAACGCTCCGGCAGCTTGAAAGCCATGAGGGGCCTGAGGTGGACTTCATTCTTCCTCAGAGCCCGGCTTCGTCCAGGGCGAGCATCCTGCCCTGGCGGGGGTTCTGGTGGCCCTACAAGGGAAGATGGCTGCAGCGGGGCCCCTACGCTAAATTCGACAGATTCGTGCTCGCGAAAACAGGAGTGAACCCTGGGGCCGTGGCCTGGGAGGATCGTTACCACTCTTATGATGGGGTTTGGTGGGAAGGCCATTGCAACGGATGGGCGGCGGCCTCCGTGCTCCGCAATGAGCCTCGCGAGCCCCGTTATGATGCATCAACAGGAATTGTTTTTAGCGTAAGCGATCAGAAGGGTTATTTGACCGCTATCGACTATTGCGCCAACGTGGCTTTCTTCGGGGAAAGGTATAGAGGGAGAGGGAACAATCCATACGATATCGAGCCTGCGCTCTTTCATAAAACCCTTCTTTACTATATCGGAAACTTGCACAAGCCGGTGGCCATCGACTATCGGGCGGATGCCGCTGTCGACAATCACGTGATCTCCGCTTACAGGATGCGCTTTGAGCCTGTGGGCACGGGATCCTATATCGTGACCGCTTACCTTACCGTGCATAAATACGATGGAAGCCTGGTGGAAGCTCCTGGCACCGCTCCTTCTTATACGAGGGTTTACAGTTATGTATTGAATACCGACGCCAGAGGCGTGCCGGTGGGCGGAAGGTGGAGAGGCGCGAATCCCGATTTCCTCTGGGTTCCCCTCAGCCCCACTCGCTGCTCCAGCAACAACCAGAACCTGAAACACGAGTGGGTGGACGCGATCATGGTTCTTCCCACGCAAGGATCAGCGCATGCATTGGATGACTGACGGAAACCAAACGGCAACAGGATTGGAGGCATTATCATGATTTCGCTGAAAACTCACAACATGCTCGATTATGCGGGAGGGCTGCTTCTGCTTCTCACCCCATCGCTCTTCGGCTTCGCCGGAATTGAGGCCGCCAGAAACTTTTTCGTGATTGGAGGGCTTGGCCTGATCGTTTACAGCCTGTTCACCCAGTACGAGATCGCTCTCTGGAAGGTGATTCCGGTGCAGGCGCATATGGCGCTCGACGTGGCGCTCGGGGCCGTGACCATTCTGGCTCCCTATCTGTTTGGTTACAGCTTTCTGCTCACAGGCACCCAAGCCGCCGTGCATTGGATTCTCGGCCTTGCCGTGATCGCAATGGTGGCCTTTACCGAGAGAAAAGCAGGCATCTCGGTGGTTGAATCCGATATCAAGGATTTCGAAGATTTTCGAAAGACCGGTTGAGTGCCCGTCTGGCAGGCGCGCCTCCAAGGGGGCGCGTGCCTGCCGTGCAAATAAAAGTTATAGGCAGGATTTCGCTTGCCTTAAAGGGGAAAGGCCTGGCGAATCAAAGTGTCGTATTGCCTCAAATGGAAACGACACCAGGTAAGGGCTTGGAATCTCAGGCGGC
>CAZTCD010000034.1:0-37798 GCA_964612065.1 uncultured Bdellovibrionales bacterium
CTTTTCTTTTTTCCAGTAAAAGTGTCGCTGGTTCGACTTTGTTCTTGAATGGTGGGCGCTGCAGGGGTCGAACCTGCGACATCCACCTTGTAAGGGTGGCGCTCTGCCAACTGAGCTAAGCGCCCAACTCATTGGAGAACCCCGTTGATACCAACGAGGCAGGGCTTCGTCAACGATTCCGGCTCGAATCGGCTATATACGGCACGGTGTCTAGCCCGTATATTCCCCTCTTGAATGAGCGGACGTGAAATCATCATTGGTTTGAGCCTCTTCGGCCTTGGATTCTACCTGGGGCCAGGATTACGCAATGCGCCACCCCCAGTTGCCCCCCTACCTACCAGTGGCTTAGAGAAGCTCCAGAGCCTGGCTGAAGGCGATCTTGAAGATTACTACCGCCTCAAAACCATGGAGGATAAGTACAAAAAAGCTGACGAAATTCTGGGGAAAATGGTGGTGATCTTCTTGGCCGATCTGGGCCTAAGGGTGAGCCAGCGGACCCAGATTGCGTCTACAGCAGGAAAGGTCGCCCCGCCGGACGCCGTTCCGTCACCCGGCCACCGCCGCCCCACGGTTTCTTCTGTCCTCGAGCAAAACAGCCCCCTCGGCCGCCTTTCTTCTGGTGAGCAGCAGCTTATGCAAGTCCGTGATCAACATCAGGTGGCCCCCCATCTCCAGCGAGTAAAAATCGAGCAATTTGAGAATGCCCTCAAAGCCTCCCAGTCCTTTTCCAACCGGGCAAACGTCCTGAATTCCTTGATTGGCAGCTTTGAAGGCCCATCGAACGTACGAATCGGGCAAAAAGATGAAGGCTGGCTGGTTCATTTGGACGTGGCTGGAAACATGGACAAGGGAAAGCTTAGCGGCATGGTGAGAACCCGGCTGCTTAAAGACGGAAAGACCTTCTCCGATAGCAACAGTAAGGGCGAAAATATCGAAGCTTTTCGCGAATTCGCCTCCGATAGCTCGGCCATCCTCCTAAAAGCCTCTCCCCACATCTTTTTACAGCTCTACTACCTGAGAGACATCGATCAACTGGCCGCGAACATTTATCGAAGGCAGACCGATGCAGAGGGATTTGAGCATATCGGCTCAGCTCAGCTCAAACGTATGCTCTAGGGCCGTTTCTTGTTGTTTTTCAGCCATTTTTCCCATACCGAGATGGCTCCAAAAGCCAAAAAAGGCTATAAGGCTAGGCACACCTCTTATGAACATCCGCAATATAGCGATCATCGCACACGTAGACCACGGAAAAACCACCCTCGTTGACCAGCTCCTCAAGCAGAGCGGAACTTTTCGAGATAACGAAGCCACCGTAGACCGCATGATGGACTCCATGGACCAGGAGCGGGAGCGCGGTATCACGATCGAAGCAAAAAATGCTTCCTTCCATTGGAAAGGCACCAAAGTAAATATCGTGGACACCCCCGGCCACGCCGATTTCGGTGGAGAGGTGGAGCGGATCCTGACCATGGTGGATGGCTGCCTCCTCCTCGTGGATGCCTCAGAAGGACCGCTTCCTCAAACCAGATTCGTACTGAACAAAGCTCTTCAGCACGGGCTGAAGGTGATCGTGGTGATCAATAAGATCGATCGCCCCGACTCCCGCATCAACGAAGTGGAAAACGAAATCTTCGACCTCTTTATCGACCTCGAAGCCACGGAAGAGCAGATGGAGTACAAAACTGTTTACGCCATCGCCAGAAACGGCCTGGCCACGATGGAGCGCCCCGAGAGCCACGCTGATGCTATGGCCCTGAAGGGCACGCTCGAGCCGCTATTCGATACTATCATCAATGTGGTTCCTCCTCCCCGCGTGGAGCCAGAGAAGCCTCTCGCCATCCTGGTGAGCAATCTTTCCCACTCTGATTTCCTCGGCCGAATTTGCGTAGGCAGAGTACAGCAAGGCTCCATTAAGGTGGGCCAGCAAGTGGCGATATTGGGGCGGAATGGCAAGCGCACCCAGGCCCGCATACAGGAACTGATGACCTACAGCGGAATGAAGCAATCGAAAGCAGAGATTTTGCAAGCCGGTGATATCGCGGCCATCGCTGGCATTGAAGCGGTCGAAATTGGCGACACCATTGCCTCGACAGACAACCCGGAGCCATTGAAACGGATTGAAGTAGACCCGCCAGCCGTAAATATGGGCTTTATCGTTAATTCATCCCCGCTGGCCGGCAGAGAAGGAAAGGTACTTCTGTCCAGAGAACTTCTTCTCCGTCTGCAGAAAGAAAGCCTCCGAAACCCAGCTATTCGAATTGAACAAACCAATTCTCCGGATGAATTTCTTGTTGCAGGCCGGGGAGAGCTTCAGCTTGCCGTAATCGTCGAGTCCATTCGCAGGGAAGGCTTCGAGGTTGCAGTCGGCAAACCCAAGGCCGTGTTTCAGACCATAGATGGCGTACTCAGTGAGCCGATAGAGAGAGCCTTCATTGATATTCCTGAAGAGCACTTCGGGGTGGTTAACGAGATGCTTTGCCTCAGAAAAGGCCGCATGACCAATATGGTGAATAAAGGATCGGGCCGCGTTCGTCTTGATTTTGAAATTCCCTCTCGCGGCCTTATCGGTATCAGATCTCACTTCCTTACGGCCACCAGAGGCACGGGGATTTTGAACACCATTTTTCACGGATATGAACCATTTAAGGGCGAAATTTCCGAGCGTGTGAATGGAGCCATGGTTAGCGACAGAGCGGGCGAAACCGTAACGTATGGGCTTTTCCACCTTGAGCCCAGAGGACAGCTTTTCATTGGCGGAGGGGTTGAAGCCTATGAGGGGATGGTCATAGGCGAACACTCTCGCGATAACGATCTTTGGGTAAATCCCATGAAGTCGAAAAAGCTCACGAATATGCGAGCTGCGGGCACAGATGAAGCCACCACCCTGTCTCCCCCTCGAGTTATGAACCTGGAGCGCAGCTTGGAATGGATTCGAGACGATGAGATCGTTGAGGTAACGCCTAAAAACGTACGTATCCGAAAGCGCAAGCTCAAGAGCCCTACCTAGTTTAGTGCTGATTCGCGGGAACCTCTCTTGTGAGTACTGCCCACCAGCCACTATGATATAAATCATGAAGCTAAGGTCAGACCTGAGCAGAACCCTTGGGGTAGTGGTAGCCCCTTTTTGCGCTCTAGTACTATTCCTTTACACGACGCAGAGCCCGCTTCATGTTCTCGAATTCCCCGATCCGGATTTTTCGTTCCTATTTAGCTCACTGACACTTCTGCACGGTGAAGTTCCTCGCCACGTGGAATACCCGGGAACACCACTACAGGCGCTTGGAATGCTGGTCATGTTTTTGAGATACCTGCTGGCAGGAACTGGCGCCACTATTTCAGAAGATTTTTTTCTCCATCCCGTTGAATACCAGCAGACCTTGCTCTGGGTGCTTTTCTCCTTTCTTGCCCTCGCCCAGATATTCTGCGGCAGACGCTTACTCCGTATCGGTGTTCCACTATCTTTGACGATATTTGCCCAAATGAGCCCTTTTTTAGTTTGGGACGGAGTAGTTTACCTCGGCCACTCAAGCCCGGAAATTCTGGTTTCTTCTACCTGCCTTTTGCTTATTCCGTTTCTGGTAGAGCCAGCAAAAAGAGACCAAAAAGAGAACGCTTTCCACAATCCTATTGCCATCGGGATGCTGATCGCCCTGATCGTATCTCTGAAAGCAAGCTCCCTGCCATTGCTAGTACTTGTTTTTCTACTCGACAGCGCCCGGGATAGAATTCGTGCCCTCGTGAGTTTCTGCATGTTCGCCATCGGATTCACCATACCTGCATGGCCCAATTTGCCCGCAATGCTTACTGAATTTGCAGACAGGCAGAGTGCCAATGCGGAACGCTCACTGATGACTATTGCGACAAACGCAAGCGATCCGGACCTGATCATTCGAGCGGCCCCGCTCCTGTTGGCCGCCTGGTTTCTATTTGTTCTGAGAATGGCGCAAAGAAGAGACCCCTTCAAACAATCGAGCGCGCCGCTGATTGCGGCTGGCGTGCTAATCGCATTCCTTGTGGCTCGAAGTCCCGCATCCAGGCATTTCCTGATCTTGTCGCCCGTGATGGTATTGGCCGTGATTCAGGTTTGCCGGAACTCAGCCCTGCATAGAGCGATCATGATTGCTGCTGTTTTAGTTGGAATACTATTCGCCTTTCCACAAAGGCTTTCGGCGCAAGTTGCTATAAGAACAAGATCGGCTGAGAGACTGAAAGAGCTAAGCTCTCTTATAAAGGATAAATATGGGAACTGTTTCGTAACCATACTGGAAGATGCCGCAATCCAGCCGCTTACACTCTTTTCCGGCTCGAGAGCCGCCCCCAGACGGTTGTTCTCCGATGAGCTATCTCGCCTTTATCCTCAATTTGCGTTCGTGAGGTCAGGCTCAAATGTTTTTCGAACTTACGGTAGAGTCCTTTCTGACTCGGCCTGGGCCGCTGCCGCCTTCCATTACTCCTGCAGAGTTTTTGTCGGCAATGCAAAAACGGCGGAAGATCATTTTCGCGAGGTGCTGAAAGCTGATCCGAAGATCCTGGATGTCGCAGGCAATCCACCACATCTCATGATCCTTGGGATGTCGAAAGACACCGAAAATCGATTCAAACTGCTGGTACCAAACCAAAGCAAAGGGCGAGTTCCCCGAAGAAACTCGCCCTAATCCGAATACAAACAATAGTTTTATCTAATGTGCAACATTGGGCACTGATCCTTTCGGATCGTTCTTCTTCTTGGCCAACTCTGCCTGCTGAGCCTTTTCAGCGTCTATCACATCTTTCGGCTTCATGAAGTTTGCGGGATCCGGAACCTCAAGAGCCAGTCGCAATACCTCGTCTGCATGGCTCACAGGATGAATCGTCAGACCTTCCAAAATCTCCTTTGAGATTTTTATAAGATCCTTTTCATTTTCCTGCGGAATGATCACCGTATCCGCACCGCCGAGACGGGCGGCGATCAATTTCTCTTTCAAGCCACCAATTGCGAGCACACGCCCACGAAGAGTAATCTCTCCGGTCATGGCCACATTTCTTTTTACAGGCACCCGCATAAATGCAGAAGCCAGGGCCGTTGCCATTGTGATACCCGCAGAAGGACCATCCTTCGGCGTAGCGCCCTCGGGTACGTGCAGGTGAATATCAATTTTATCGTAAAAATCCGGGGCTAATCCGAAAAGCCCGGACCTGAGACGCACATAGCTCATGGCGGCCTGCGCGCTCTCCTGCATTACATCACCGAGCTTACCGGTGATTTTGAGGTTCCCCTTACCGGGCAATACCGCCACTTCTATCTGAAGCAGATCACCACCGGTTTCGGTCCAAGCCAGGCCATTGGCAAGCCCGATCTCAGAGGCTTCATCTGTCTTGGAAATCTGATATTTAGGAACCCCAAGGTATTTTTCCAGGTCCTTTGGAGTGATCTTTATCTTCTCCCCGGTGAAATCCCCGGCCTTTTCTTTGCCTTTCTTCTTCTTTCCACTCTCCTTAAGCGTAGCCTGCTGCCCACTTTTGCCCATCTTGCGCACGAGTTGATGCGCTACCTTCCGGCAAAGGCCAGCAATCTCACGCTCCAGATTTCGCACGCCGGCCTCTCGAGTATAGCCAAGAACAAGGGCCCGCATGGTCTCATCAGGAAGCACCAGCTGATCTTTCCCCAGGCCATGGAGCTCAGTTTGCTTGGGAAGCAGATACTTCTCTCCAATGTGCTGCTTTTCATTCATCGTATATCCGGGGATTGTAATCACTTCCATACGATCAAGCAGCGGCCGTGGAATCTGGTGTAGAGAGTTCGCGGTCAGCACAAACATAACCTTCGATAAATCGAACTCCACTTCCAGATAGTGATCCATAAAAGACGCATTCTGCTCAGGATCGAGCACTTCCAGAAGAGCTGAAGCAGGATCCCCCCTGAAGTCGTTGCTCATCTTGTCTATTTCATCGAGCAGAAACACAGGATTTGCAGATCCGGCTTTCTTCAGGCTCTGGATCAACTTGCCAGGAAGTGCGCCAACATAAGTGCGGCGATGCCCGCGAATTTCGGCCTCGTCGCGCACGCCACCCAAACTGGCCCGAACGAAATTTTTACCCACAGCCTTTGCGATAGATCGCGCCAGTGAGGTTTTACCCACCCCAGGGGGGCCTGCAAGGCACAGGATGGATCCCTTGGAGTTCTTGGTGAGAGTACGCACGGATAGGTATTCCAATATACGCTCGCGCACGTCCTCAAGACCATAATGATCCTCTTTCAGAATCTCATCAGCGTGATCGAGGTCCCAATGATCTTCCGTATACTCACCCCAAGGAAGCGTAAGAATCCAGTCGATGTAATTCCGCACCACGGTGGCTTCGGCGCTCATCGGGCTCATCATCTTGAGCTTCCTGAACTCCTTATTCACCTTGTCTCGAGCTTCTTTGGAAAGCTTTTTGGTTTCGATCTTCTTTTCAATCTCAGCGAGTTCAACTTTGAACTCGTCTTTTTCGCCAAGCTCTTTCTGAATCGCATTCATCTGCTCATTCAGATAGTACTCTTTTTGGTTACGCTCCATCTGCTTCTTAACTCGCGAACGAATCTTCCGCTCTACCTGAAGAATTTCAATTTCCCCCTGCATCAGAGAAAGAATTCTCTCGAGCCTTTCAGCAGTATCGATGATCTCGAGAATCTTCTGCTTTTCCTCGATCTTTAGGGTGAGATGGGCAACCACCACATCTGCAAGCCTCGACGGCTCTGCAATACCGTTGATATTCATCACCACTTCAGGCGGGATGCGCTTATTGAATTTTACATATTCTTCGAAAGTTCCCTTTACCCCGCGAAGCAGAGCCTCCTGGCGAACAGCATCGTCCTGCTGATTTCCCAGCTCTTGCACTTCACACTGAATAAATTGGTCGTTGGGCACGTAATCGATGATCCGCGCGCGGCGTTTTCCCTCAACAAGAACCTTCACGGTATTATCCGGAAGCTTTACGAGTTGAATGATGGTGCCGAGAGTTCCAATTTCGTACAGGTCGGACTCACCGGGATTCACCACTGAAGCATCTTTTTGAGCACACAAAAAGAGATCCAGCTTATGGGTGATCGCCGCTTCCAAGGCCGCAATGCTCTTCTCCCTGCCTACGAAGAGAGGAACCACCATATGCGGAAAAATAATTACCTCCCGCAAAGGCAACATCGGCACCACTATTTTAGCTCCTTCTGAGCTGTTCGACTTCTTCCGCTCCTTGGACATGCGAACCTCCTACTTAAAATTGTACGCTAGTTCAAAGATGGGCGGGAAGGGACGACGCAAAAAATGCCCAAGAATAGGGCCTTAGATTCGTTGGGGATTTTTGCGACCCTCTCCCAGGTCGAGAAATAAAGGGCTTACCCGGAATCCTGAGTCGAACCTTTATAGCTCGGCGGCTGAATCCGCTTTACTGGAAATGCTGCGGCCCGCTACAATATAGGGGTCCGAAAGCTTTAAATCAGCCGCCGGCTCGTCGAATTTCTTCTTCCAAACTCTCGAAAATCCCTTTGTTCCATGAGTGGCAAGATTGAGCTGATCTACGCTGCCCAGCACCACGGCAAATAATCTAGAGGGATCCACATTCCTGCGAATCGCGGACTGCACTTTCGCATAGGTGAGGCTCTTTAGCTTGCCCTGGTACTTGTCGTAAAAGCCCTTCTCCAGACCTAATACCGCTTCCGTCACCTTATTATCTAGACGCTTTCGCACCGAATCCTGCAAAAACGCACTTTGACTGACGAGACTCTTCTTTGCGAATTCAAACTCAGCCTTGGTGATTCCCTTGCGACCATAGTCCTGAAACAACTGGATCATGAGCTTAAGAGCCGGAATCGCATCCTTATTGCTAGGAACGGCATGCATTCCGAAATAGAGCGGCTGCCGCCCGGATCGGTACCAGGAATAACAACCGTAGCTCCAGCCCCGCTTCTCTCTAACCTCTTTCATAAGCCTGGCACTGAAAGAAGATCCCCCAAACACATGATTGGCCACCATCATGGCGAAATAATCCTTATTTGCGAATGAAATACCAGGAGACCCAACGTAGATCTGGGCCTGAGACCTCTCGGGCTTTTCCAGAAGAAGCAGGGATTTCCCAGACTGAAACCTGGGAGCATCAGATTCCAATCGGCCCAATCCTCCCTGGGGAAGATGCGATAAAAGCTCCCGAAGCCGCTTCTGAAGCTTGATTTTATCAAACCCCCCCGAAGCCCCAACCACTATGTCCCCAGCAAGAAAAAACTCCTGATGAAATGCACGTAAGTCCTCAACAGAGATCTGATCCAGGCTTTCCAAGCTACCAGAAGTCATGCGACCGTAGGCGCTTCCCCAAAGCATATACTCCTGAAATCTCCTATCCGCGATATCATCGTCTGATCCGAGTTCGTCGAGGAGCGAGGATCGAACTTGAGCCCTCACTTTCTGGAATTCGCTAGGGTCAAATGAAGGCTGAGTGATCATCTCTTGGAGAAGATCCAAAAAGGCCGGCAATTTCTCACTCAAACAAACGCCATAAATTCTCTGGCTCTCTTTGTATTTTCCCAGATGAATCTCTGCCCCGAGATTGTCCAATGCCCGGTGAAACTCGTGCGAAGAGCGACTACGAGTTCCCCTGAGCAACATACTTAGTGTCAGGGAAGCAACGCCCTCTTTACCCGGAGGATCCCGAAGGGAACCATTGAGTATAGCGAATTCCAAATGCACCAGGGGGCCGTGTTTTTCGGGGATCAAAATCATGGGGGGCAATGAGGGCATCGAACGCTTTCGCTTCACCATTCCAGTCCGCTTCTTTGTCTTTTTTGCTTTTTTCTTCATTGGGGCTTTCCAATCACTACACAACGGTTACTTCTGCGAAGATAGCGATCAGCCGCGCTTTGAATCTCAGCAGCATCAATTCGCTCAATTTGCTCAATCTCCTTCAAAGCGTGCCGCACATCACCCAAAACCAGCTCATGCTGCCCCACAAATCTGGCCACTGCGTGATTTGTGGCCAGCCCCATATGAATTTCCGTGCGCAGCTTATTCTTAACTCTCTCAAGCTCTTCCTTGGAGATTCCATCTTCAATGACGGCCGAGAGCTCACCGTCTATTGCATCAACAGCCTCTTCCGCCCTACGCCCCGCCTGGCAAGTGAAGCTCAGATAAAACAGCGATGGATCCTTCGAGCCGCTAACGCTTGCCCCCACGTCAATGCAAATACCTTTGTCAACAAGGCCGCGATACAACCTCGAGCTACGCCCCGTACTGAGAATCATGGATAGAACCGACAAGGCTACATGATCGGGATTCGTGCCTTCAGGCACCTTGTAACCAAAGTATGATTTTTCCACCTGGACTGGCAGGCTTAAAACACTGACTCGCTCGTCCGTCTGAGGAACCTCCTTCTTTGGCAATGGGTTCTTCTTCCCAGAGGCAGGAATATGCCCATAGTAGTCGTAAACCGTTTTCGCCACCCTCTGAGAATCAAGTGCCCCGGACACGCAGATTACCGCTCGATCAGGCGCATAATAGGACCTATAGAAATCCTCACAGTAAGACTTCTTCATCGCCGTTAAATCCTGCTCATACCCAATTACAGGCCTGCCATAGGCATGTGAAGTAAAGGCAATTTTCTGCAGCTCTTCATACATCCGCCCCTCAGGATTATTCTCCATCACTTGCTTGCGTTCGTTCTGAACTACTTCCAACTCACTTTCAAACTGTTCTTGAGTCAGCGCCAAACCAGTCATCCTGTCGCTTTCGAGATCCGCCACCAAGCTTAACTCCCTCACGGGCAAGCTGGCCACATAGGCGGTATAGTCAGTGCTGGTAAATGCATTCAGGTCCCTTGCCCCTGCGCTTTCCATGGCTCTGTCAAAGAAACCTTGTGGTCTTTTTTTTGTCCCCTTGAACATCATATGTTCGAACAAATGTGCGAGCCCGGATTTCCCCGGCTCTTCGTCTCTCGACCCTACATCGAACCAGGTTTGATAGGAAAAAACCGGAGCTAATTTGTTTTTATTTACAAACAAGCGAAGGCCATTTTCGAAATCAAAGCGCTCAAGATGAGTATCTCCCAGAAACTTATATCGAGTAGTTTTCCACTTTTTGCTCATAGAGAAAAACTGTACCATGAGTACAAACTATTCCAATTCCTTTTCCTGATGAGACCGTAGACCCGACCTATTATCTCCAACCACCCGGATTCCCGAGTGGCGCCTCATTTGCATTGCCTCGCAAAGACGCGTGCGCAAGGGAACAAATGTCATTTGCACTACTATTCAGCGGCTCTCTCGGAGTTGCGATTTCAATTTGCTGGCCGCGAGGAGTGGACGAATTCCTGCATTGCGCAGTTCGCCTTACTGTCAGAAGGGCCAAAGCCATCCTAGAAGCGCCGCTCGAGCCTTTATCTGAAATAGAAATCATTTCGGGAATCAGCTCAGGCCTGAAAGCCGGCCTCAGTCTCGATGCCGCCATGGAAGCACTGGCCTCCAGCACGCATGTGTCAGACCGTGCCCGCGCAATGACTCGAAAGGTACTCCTGCAAAAGCCCGGTCCGGACTATTTATCCCGCTTTCTTTGTTCGGCACTCGAGTCCGGGGTACCGATTCTAGGATCCTTAGTTCACTTTGAGAAAGCACTTCAGGTAAAAAGACGCCTGCGCCTCAAAGCACACGCTTTCACTAGCCAATGCCGAGCCCAGGCACAAGTCCTATCACTGCTTCCATGGATACTGGCGACCGGAATTTTTATCATTGAACCTTCGTGGATTCAGGAGGCATCAAGCAGTTCTATTTCCTGGGTACTGTGGGCAATTGCTCTCGCACTTTGTGGAATAGGACGAGCCTGGATCCATTCAAGCATTCAAAAAGCGACCAGGCCAAAATCTAAGCAAGAAACATGGGAAGAAACCATGGCTCCTGAGTTTATTCTCATCATTATATCTGCGCTCGCCCACGGAAAAGACTTGGAAACCTCATGCGAAGAAGCATTGTGCTATTTTGAGCCCTCCTTTCGAAACGCTATTCAGGCAGGATCCGCCCCCGAGTCAAAATTATTTCGACTTTCCGCCATTCTTCACAACGCATCAAAGAACGGCAGTCCCGTACGAGCTGAACTCCTCGGATTTCTCGAATATCTGCAGACAGAAATCGAATGCAGATGGGAAGGCCGTGTCCAACAGCTTCCAGTGCTCCTTCTAGCGCCTCTGTTTCTGTGCTTTTTCCCAAGCGCCGTTCTTGTGCTTATGGGGCTGATCATTCCAGCCATGGCAATCAGCCCATGAAACTGAGACTACTCATAGCGCTCCCATTAGCCGCTTGCTTCGTGGGCACGACAATGCAACTACCTGATATTCTGCCTCCAATTCCAAAAAATAGCGGGACTGACTGCAACTACCACTGGGCCCTGAGCACCTACCTGACGGCCTACGCCTATTCGGCAGAAAATAAAATTTCCGCTCTAAAGCTGGTAAAAGCAGCCTCTGCAGAAGTCGCTTTATGTGAGGGAAATTCCTCAATACTCCAAGAAAGAATTCATCGCTTTTTCAAAAGAGAGTTTCCTTAAGAAGATAGTTGCCTCCATCCAAGCCTTTCAGCTCGGCCATGGAACGCACTTTTCTTTGGCCGTTAGCTCTCTCCAGATGCACGACAGCGTGGATCCCCGATGCGATCAAGTTTTTCACTCCCATTTCACCCAGATTGCCCGCGGCAAGAAGAGCCAAGGTTTCCAGGCGACCTAGAGCGTCCCTGGGCCCGGAACTATGAATTGTCCCCATCGATCCAGGATGCCCACTATGAAGCGCCATCAATAGGTCCAAAGCCTCCGGCCCACGGCATTCACCTATGATAAGCCGATCCGGTCTCATGCGAAGCGATTCTCGAAGCAAACGCGAGAGCGGTAACTCTCCCTCCCCCTCCTGATTCGCACCTCTTGCCTCCAATGACAGAAAATGGGGGTGAACGGGGCGGAGTTCACTAACATCCTCAAGCGCAATAACTCTTTCCCGCACATCAACTTCTCCAATCAGCGCTGAGAGTAGAGATGTTTTTCCTGACCCGGTCCCACCACTGACAAATATATTTTTCTTTCGAGCCACCAATTCAGCCAATCGGGCTCTTGCTTCGGCGCTAAAGGTTCCTGACGCCTCCAGGCGCCCCAGTGTCCAAGGATCTCTACTTGGCTTCCGAATGCTCAGATAAAGGCCCATTCTCGAGACGGGCGGAGCAGCCACGTGAATCCTGACGCCATCCTCGAGAGCTGCATCCGCAAAAGGCACCGATTGATCCACCTTCCTTCCACGGGGTGAAAGAAGCCGACGCACATATCGCCGCAAGCTCTCCTCACTGGAAAAACTGAAGTTCCACTCATGAATCTTACCGCTCTTTTCGTATCGGATATCGCGATGACCATTGACCAGGATCTCTGTCACTTGACCGTCAAGCATCAAGTCCCTAAGCGGCCCGTGCCCAAAATACTCCTCCAATTGAGCCTCGGTAACTCCATCAATGGATTGAGCAAAAAGCCTGGCCTGGGGATCCTGGTAACTCAGTCCACGCTGAGACAAAAGACCATGTATGCGTTCTATCGCTGCGCTCACTTAAGAGCCTCAATCAAGATAACCAACTCCGATCGGCTTCGCTGAGTATCATTTGATCGAAAGAGACTGCCAAAGAGGGGAAGATCTCCCAACAGAGGAACTCCCGCCCCGCTTTTGCTCTCTTTTTCCTCCATCAGGCCGGATAAAAGAATCGCCTTTCCCACCTCCATATCCACCTCTGTGTTCATCTTGCTCATTCGCAATGCCGGCACTCCTTCAAATCCGTTGGCATGGTCCAGAGAAGAAATTTCTACTGTGATTTTCGCCCGCGCGATGCCCCTGGAAATCCCTGGAAGCTCCAGCCTCAAAGAAAGCCCATATGGCTTCCATTGAATCGAGGATGAATTTTTTGATTTAGACTGAACGGGAATTTCCCCTCCCACTTTCAGCTCTGCGATCCCCCTTTCATTCAGCAACAGCTCTGGTTGCGAAAGGAGCCTGGCCTTTCCGCTTTTTTCGAGTATTCGCAATGCAGCTTCAATTGCGACAGAACTCTTGATCCCATTCATTCCCAGCTGAAGAGCACCGGGAACCCCTTCTTGCCACTGCAGCCCCAATGAACGCGCGCTCCCCTTCATAAGCTCCAGGATTTTCGCCCGAAATCTGAGCCTGCCTCCCTTTTCAATCGGGACACGAATCTCCGACCTCAGGTCCATCACGATTTGACGGCTTATCTCTTCGGCAAACTCCTTTTCACCCACAGTTTCCGCCTCGCCCCGAAGCACCAGAGTGTTTCCGACGCTTTCCACCTCAACTCCTTCGATTCCGGCCGCACTAAGAATTTTCCTGATTTCACTTTCTGCCCGAACCCTCTCCATCGGGTGAAGTCGAAGCAGACTTTGGATTTTTCCTTTCCCCTGGATCCGCAAAGCCTGAATCACGTTCCAATCCTCAAGGCTCTTTACTTTACCCCTCATCACCCATCCGTCTCCGGTGGCCTGAAGATGAACGCCCTTAGGAGCACTTAAAAGACGCTTCCCATCCGTCGCGAGAGCCCCCTGCTTCTTAGACACGACGCGAAACGACAAGGTTGTCCTCGCCCCGTTGCCTGCGAGAAGGATAAGGTCCGAATAGCCTTGGCTTTTCCCTCTCACTAATAACAAACTCCGGCCGCCCTCCAGCGGAGCTACTTTAACTTGGATAACACCCGGGTTTCCCACACTGAACCTCGTTCCGGGATCCACAGCCAGGCTGGCCTGCTCACCCAAACTCAATGTTCTGGATTCCTCGGCCTTAGTGGAGGAACTAAGAAAAAGGCCTAGGAACATCAAGTGGACGATCAATCTCGTAAGGCTCATGGACACTGCATCAGCAAAGCCTTTGCCAAGGCCGTTTCCCGGGCAAAAGCGGTTGCTTTCCAGCACAAGCTGAGATAGCTCTAAACCCTTGAATTAACACAAATAGCCGAGGTTCCCATGGCATCGCCTACTCGTAAAACCGAACTCAAGCGTAATCGCAAAAAAACCAAACAAGGCAAACGTCGTAAGAAGACCGAGCGCAACAAGGGCAGCACACCTAAGTTCGCGGTTCACCAGAAGTAACGACAGATTAAAATTTAAACCACGAATCTAAAGTCCCGGGGGGTTCATATGTCTTTGAAGGATTATTTCTTTACATCCGAATCGGTAACGGAAGGCCATCCCGACAAGATGTGCGATCAGGTATCGGACGCAGTGCTCGATGCAATGCTGGCGCAAGATCCAAGAAGCCGTGTTGCTTGTGAGACATTGACCACAACCGGGCTTGTGATGGTGGCTGGCGAGGTAACCACCACAGCCAACGTGGACATTACCGCCGTAGTTAGAGAAACCGTACGCAAAATTGGTTACGACCATTCCGATAAGGGTTTCGATTACAAAACCTGCTCGGTACTTGTGTCGCTAGGCAAGCAAAGCCCCGATATTTCCCTCGGAGTAACCGCTGAAACCTCACAGAGCAAAGAGCAAGGTGCTGGCGATCAAGGCATCATGTTCGGTTACGCCATCAATGAGGCTCCGGAACAAATGCCTCACACCATCTACTGGAGCCATCGCCTCGCAGAACGCCTCACCAACGCCCGAAAAGATGGCACTCTTGGTTTCCTGCGCCCAGATGGAAAAACCCAAGTTACGATGGAGTACAAAGACGGCAAGCCGGTTCGAGTAGACGCCATCGTTGTAAGCTCTCAGCATTCCGAAGACGTATCCCAGCAGAAGATCACCGAGGGAATCCGCGAAGAAGTGATCAGGAAGACCATCCCCGCTGAATGGATTGATGGAAAAACCAAGTTTCACATCAATCCCACCGGACGTTTTGTAGTGGGTGGCCCCATGGGCGATGCGGGCCTTACCGGTCGCAAAATCATCGTAGACACCTACGGTGGCCATGGTGCTCACGGAGGCGGTGCTTTTTCCGGAAAAGACCCTTCGAAGGTAGATCGCTCCGCTTGCTATATGGCTCGATATGCCGCCAAGAACGTAGTGGCTGCCGGTCTGGCTGACCGCTGCCTGGTGCAGGTGGGGTATGCTATTGGAGTGGCCGAACCCGTTAGCTTGATGGTGGAAACCTTTGGCACGGCCAAAGTGGATCCATTGAAACTTCAAAATGCGGTTCGCGAAGTGTTCCCCTTCAAGCCAGCCGGAATCGTTTCCACGCTTAAACTCTTACGGCCGGTTTACAGTGCAACGGCCGCCTATGGGCATTTTGGTCGTAGGGGCGAAAGCTTCACCTGGGAGTTAACCGACAGAGTGGAAGACCTGAAACGGGCCTGCAAAGCATAACAGCAGGCATTCCGCTTGAACTCGGTCGTATATTTTCTTGCCGACCTCTATCCCTGGTGGGGCATGCCTCTGGCGTTGATTTTTGCTGAACTCGGCAATTATTACCGGCGGCACGGGAATAGAAAGAAAATGGTGACCTACGCGCTGATCAGCCTGGTGTTTTTCAGCCTCACGGTTGCCTATTTTGCCCTAAATGGCGTCGAGAAAATGAGACCTGCTTTAAAGGAACTTGAAAGTACCTTTAGCAAATAATCCTACGGATAGCCCATGCTCGAACCTTCGTATAATCCATCAAACTTTGAACACGATATCTATGAAACATCGGAAGCTGCGGGCTATTTTCGGGCTGAAAGTCGCCCCAAACCTGGACAGCCGACCTTCCTGATTACGATGCCTCCGCCGAATGTGACGGGAGCGCTCCATATGGGACATGCGCTTTTCGTGTCCATTCAGGATACCTTTGCCAGATGGAAAAGAATGTCGGGTTATTCCACATTGTGGCTTCCCGGCACTGATCATGCCGGCATAGCCACCCAGGTAATGGTGGAACGGCAGGTGGAAAGCGAAGGCTCTAGCCGGCAAAAGCTCGGCAGAGACGCTTTTTTGAAGCGTGTCTGGGAATGGAAGCACGAATTCGGTGGGACCATTACCGAACAGATTCGTAGCCTTGGATCCAGCTGCGATTGGAGCCGGGAGCTTTTCACACTCGATACCAAAAGCTCAAACGCTGTCCGCGAAAGCTTCACCCGATTATTCCATGACGGCCTGATCTATCGAGGGGAGCGAATCGTAAATTGGAGCTCGGGCCTCCAGACCGCCATCTCAGACCTTGAAGTAGAGCTGAAGCCGATTCAAGGAACTCTTTTTCATCTCAAATACTTTGCTGCCGACGGATCGGGAGACTATCTCACTGTAGCCACCACAAGACCGGAAACTATATTTGCTGACGTCGCTGTTGCTGTACATCCAGACGATGAGCGCTTCCAAAGCTTCCATGGCAAAGAAGTGTTGGTTCCTCTATCCAACCGAAAAATTCCAGTGATCCAGGATACCTATGTGGATCGGGAATTTGGCACAGGCGCATTGAAGATTACCCCAGGCCACGATGCCAACGACTGGCAAATCGGCCAGATACATGGGCTGAAAACACTTACCACCATCAACAAAGACGGAAAACTGAACGAGCTGGCAGGAGAATTCCAGGGAATGGTGGCGGCTCACTCTCGCAAGCGAGTGGCGGAAAAGCTCAACTCAGAAGGCCATCTCGTAAAAGAGGAAAAGCATAATTACGAGCTCGGCTATTGCCAGCGTTCCGGAGTGGTAGTTGAACCGCTGGTTTCCATGCAATGGTTCATGAAAATGAAGCCCATGGCTGCGATGGCCCTTAAAGCGGCCTCCGGTGAGGATCCTGCTCTTCGATTTTATCCGGATTATTGGAAGAAAACCTGGTTTGAATGGCTAAACAATATCGAAGACTGGTGCATTTCACGCCAGCTCTGGTGGGGTCACCAGATTCCGGCATGGCACTGTGAAAAGTGTTTTCAGATAACAGTTCCTAAGAATCAAAAGGCCCCTAACCCTACTGGCTGTGCCCATTGTGGATCGGCTATGATCCACCAAGACACGGATGTTCTGGATACGTGGTATTCCTCCGCACTATGGCCGATATCCACGCTTGGATGGCCGGAAAAAACACAAGACCTGGAAAGTTATTATCCCAATCTCAGATTTGATCAGCCCAGAAACGGAGCGGAAGCAAAAGCGCTCATGGAGACAGGCTCTGACATTCTGTTTTTCTGGGTAGCGCGCATGGTGATGATGTGCACTTACTTCAGCGAAGGGCGGCTCCCTTTTGAAGATGTATTTCTTCACGCAATGGTTCGAGATGAAAAGGGCCAAAAAATGAGTAAAACGAAGGGGAACGTGGTGGATCCCCTCGACATTACGGAGAAGAGTGGATCCGACTCTCTTCGCTTAACGCTACTTGCCCTCTCGGGCCAGGGCCGAAATGTAAACCTCGATCTAAAAAGGCTCGATGGTTATAAATCTTTTTTAAATAAACTTTGGAACGCCTCTCGGTTTGCTTTAATGCAAATTAGCGAGAGAAATGTCACATCGTACAAAGATCCTCGCAGTCAGCCGGAAAAATTGGACTTCGTGGATCGATGGATACTTCAAGAGCTGGACAATGTGACCAGACAGGTGAATGACGATTTAGCCAGTTACAGGCCGGACGCCGCATTCAATGCTCTTTATCAGTTTACCTGGTACGAGTTCTGCGATTGGTACCTTGAGCTTGTGAAGATCAAAAAAGATGCTTCGCTGGATACACTTTGTTTCACTCTTGAATCGATCCTGAAACTTCTGCACCCAATGGCTCCAATGGTTACGGAAAGAATCTATAGGGAGCTTCCCGAGTCCAAAGCCGGCCAACTCATGCTCCAACGATACCCCGCTGCTTTTGGTAAGGCGATCGCCGACTCTACAGATATTAAAGAAATTACTGCCCTGAAGAAGGCGGTTGAGGGCATCCGAAACTTCCGCACGGAAAACAAAATTTCTCCCAAAGCTCCTGTAGATGCTTTTCTCCAGACAGAAGAAGTAGTGCTATGGGAAAAACTCTCTTTGTATGCCTCATCTCTTGCTCGCCTTGGGCAGGTGAACATTAATAAAGCGACGCCCTCGGGCCCGTCTGGCAAAGTAGCCACAAATGAATTCGTGTTCACCCTGCCCCTCGAAGGCCTGGTAGACACCGCTGCGGAAAAATCCCGACTGAACAATGAAATCAAGCGAGTTAAGACCGACGTTGAGTTCTCCCTCAAACGCCTGGAAAATCCAGCGTTCGTGGAACGCGCCAAGCCCGAACTTGTATCCAAGGAAAGAGAAACTCTGGCGCAAAACCAGGAAAAATTAAAAACCCTGGAAGATGCCCTCATGCGTCTGGGCTAGAGCCAATACGACTTAAAAATTTTAGTCGGCGAGTTCTACCATAACCTGAATCTCTTGCGCGCTCTCTCGGCGGCCACGAGAGCTTCCCAGGATTTCAGATTCACTTCTTTCGCCACCCTGCTTGATGCGGCCTACGCTCCGCCAAACGCCAAGCTTAAGATCAATCTCGGTAGACAGATTTTGAACCCGCCCCCCGGAAGAGGCGTCTTGCTGCATCAACTTAAGGTGAACCCCGCTCTTTCCTTGGGATCGCAAACTAATTCTCGCGCCAGTCGGAAATATATCTGATCCCACTCCTATTTCCGCTGTACCGCCGTCGATCACAGTGAGTTGCTGCCCCCCTTCACCGGACTGACCTAGGGAATTACTTTCTACTCTTCCCTTCAGGCCGCCTATGGTTACAGATCCACCGCCCTTGCCCCTCAATACACGGCTCTTGCCTTTCCCAACCTGCAAATCTCGGCCGCCAATACGTCCCTCCATTGCGGCGGCGTCCTGCGAGCTTTCAGCTCGCCCTATGGTGCGCAAGCGGAGCCGATAAGTTTTCGCTGGTTTATCAAGCTCCCGCATCAGCTTTAGCGCTGCTTCTCTTTGTTTTTGAGAGCCGTATATAATCACCTTCTCGTTCATGGTCTGAACGCGAACGCCCATCAAATCCCTCAAGAGCCGGGCAAGTTCATCAGATGGCCTGCTCTCTGTCTGATAAATTGTGAAATCATCCTCATCCGCATAGGAGGGAAGCGAAACAGATGCCAGCAAAAGAACCAATAGGTTAATTAGGATACTTAAGCGCATAAACCTCTGGGAGATTTCTGCAACGCTCTTCAAGGTCAAGGCCGTACCCGATCAGAAACTGATCGTCTACTACTTTGCCTACGTAGTCGGCGTTTATCTCCACCACTCGTTTCGATTGCTTGTCCAACAGGGTGGCAACCTTCAAAGAAAGAGGTCCTGCGCTATTAATTCGATCGTATAGAAACTTCAATGTTCGGCCACTGTCTATGATTTCTTCGACGATGATTACGTGCTTATTGCGAACGTCTACGGAAATATCTCGCAACAAGGTAATAGTGCCGGACCCACTCATTGATTTTCCGTGAGCAGAGCAACGCACGAAATCAACATCTACATCAGAATGAAGACGCCGCACCAGGTCAGCAGTAACAACCACTGCCCCCTTCAGCACTCCAACAAGCAATACCTTATCGTTCAGGCCGTAGTCTGCATTGATGGAGGACGCAAGATCGTCCAAAATATCAGAGATATCCTGTTCTGAAAGGAACTTCCGGAACTGTCGCTCATCGAATTGCATCTTTTCTCTTTCTTGGAACCTAGTGAGAATATTTAGCTTCGAATGCTCTTTAAAACCTCTCTGACCCGACTCAGAGAATCAAATCCAAAGCGCGCCAAATATGAAGCTACTTCAGGGCCACCGGCCTTCAAAACAGAAAAGTACCCCTTGCCCCAAAGACTCAAAAATCCAGCGTCCACGCGGAATTTTATTTTTATCGACTCGTCCGCTGTGAAAATCCGCTCAAAAATCGCCACACCTATAGTTCCAATACCGGTTCCCGGTAGCTCTCCAAGTGCGAGCAAATGACGCGCAGTGTTTTTCGGAACCCAAAAATGCACATCTGGCCTAGATTCTTCCACACGGCTCAGGGTGTTTATTCCCTTCTTTTTGTGAAAGAAGAAAGTTTCATTTTCAAGGTGAAGCGCGATACTGATCCGATCGCTCATCCCTCGGCTGGCTTTACTTGCAAGCGGGGACGATAAAAAAGCATTCAAACGCTGCTCGAACCCAGCTTCTTCGCCCTTCGAGCCACTATTTTTTCGGCCCTTTTTCATAACCGAAGAATACCCGAGAGCTACCGTCTAACCAAGTAAAACTCCAGACTTTTCCTTAGCTGGCAACTAGGGAAAGATGCTACGCTTGTACCCAAGATCCGCCATGGAAACACCCGCATTTAATAGCAATCAGATTTTCTCGAACGCCAAGAAGCGCCATATCGCCGAAAATATGCTCGAACGATATACGGGCTCCCTTCGAGAGAAATTCCAAAAACAGATTCTTCTTACAAACTTTGAGCACTATATGAGGCAGTTTCGTAAGATTACGAACTGCCCGAAACCCACACGCGGATCTGCGATGAGCGCCATCCATTCAGAAAAGCATGGCGTTAGTCTCGTAAATTTTAATATTGGAGCTCCTACCTGTGCACTTATCGTGGAACTTCTCGCCACGATAGAACCTAAAGCGGTTCTGCTCCTGGGAATGTGCGGGGGGCTCCATCGCTCGCTAAAGGTGGGCGACTTCATTCTGCCCATGGCTGCGATCAGGGGAGAAGGAGTTACAGGCCACTTTCTCCCGACCGAAGTGCCCTCTCTACCTACCTTTAAGGTTCAAAAGTTCGTGTCTGAGATTCTCGTGGATCAGGATATCGAATATAGAACTGGCGTGATCCATACCACCGACTACCGCTTTTGGGAGTTCAGCCCTGGCTTTAAGGAAAAGCTCTATTCACAGCGTGTAATCGGAATCGAAATGGAGACCGCGGCACTGTTTACTGCTGGTTTCGCGAGTAAAGTAGCCAATGGCGCACTTCTTCTTGTATCCGATCTTCCTCTCCGGGAAGGTGGCATTAAAACAAAATCATCCGCCAAGAAAGTTTTTCAGGAATACACGGATTTGCATTTAGAAATTGGTATTCGGGCAATGTCACAAATTGCCGAAAAGGGAGAAAAGATCCGGCACTATCAATGGTAAGGGTAGTGCCAATCAACCTCGCAAGCAGTCATGATGTTTAAAAAGTTTTTTAGCTTATTTTCGAATGATCTCGCCATTGACTTGGGAACCGCCAATACACTCGTTGTGGCCAAAGATCGTGGGATTGTAATCAATGAACCCAGCGTGGTAGCGGTGCATCGCAACTCACGTGGTCAAACCAAAGTGCTGGCCGTGGGCAAGGAAGCGAAAGAAATGCTAGGGCGAACCCCGGGCTCCATCACCGCCATTAGACCAATGCGGGACGGGGTGATCGCCGATTTTGAAGTTACCCAGGTTATGCTTCGGCACTTCATCAAGAAAGCCACTAGCGAGCATTCTCTTTTTCGGCCCCGTATCATCATCTGTATTCCCTTTGGCATTACCCAAGTGGAAAAGCGAGCCGTTAAAGAGAGCGCGCAGATGGCTGGAGCCCGCGAAGTATTCTTGATCGAGGAGCCCATGGCTGCAGCTATCGGCGCCGGCCTGCCCATTATGGAACCTTCGGGAAACATGATCGTAGACATCGGCGGTGGAACTACCGAAGTAGCCGTGATTTCGCTCGGAGGTATCGTATTCTCAAAGAGCGTAAGAGTGGCCGGTGATAAGTTCGACGAAGCCATTCTCAATTACATCAAAAGGAAATATTCGCTGCTTATCGGCGAGCGAACCGCTGAGCAAATCAAGATTGCCATTGGAAATGCTTATCCATTTGAGGATGAGAAAACTTATGAAGTAAAGGGCCGGGACCTGATCACCGGAGCTCCCAAGACCATCGAAGTCAACTCTGAGGAAGTTCGCGATGCTCTTGCAGAGCCGGTAAGTGCCGTGGCTGACGCCATCAAGCTGGCTCTCGAGCGAACACCACCGGAACTCGCAGCAGATATTGTCGACAATGGAATTATCCTGGCGGGCGGGGGCTCGTTGTTGGCGAATCTTGATATTTTGATCAAAGAGAAAACCGGCTTGCCCGTAGCTCTGGCAGAAGATCCTCTAACATGCGTGGTTCGTGGGTCCGGCAAAGTATTGCAGGACATCGATCTTCTGCGTCAGGTGACAATCGCCTAAAAATGCCCGATAAGTCTAAAGATCTCGAGCCCGTTAGCGACCTGAAAATGATTCAGCGCTATCTAAAATACGGGGTGGAATTTCGTGAGCTCGCCACCTGCCTAGTCGAAGATATTGGCTTTCAGTTCGATGCCTACTTGAAGATCGCGGATGAGAAAAATCTCCATATCGAGCTGGAGATTACCGACGAAAATTTCCGGTCTGTAACGCCGGAAAAGCTGGCTAGCCTGGACCGCCCACAAGGCGATATTCGCTTCTCCTATTCGGTAAATGAGGCCACGTTTTTCGTACATGGGCGAATACAAGGACGACGCAACAATCGACTTAGGATTGCTGCCTCCATGCCGATGTACAAACTCCAGAGACGGGAAGCTCTGCGCATTAAAGTGATGGACTCCCATAATGCATCCATTCAGCTGGGGCCGGATCTCAAGCATTCCTTGTTCGATATCAGCGCTGGCGGCATCAGCGTGATCGTGAGCCTCGAAAAGCAGGCAGATTACAAAAAGGACATGAACTTCCCCAATTCAACCCTTCATTTTTTGGGAAAAGAAATCAAAGTAAACCTGATGGTGCAAAACATTCTTCAGCACGGAAAAGACGGGTTGAAATGGAAGATCGGCTTTAAGTTCGTTGGCTTACCTGCCTCCGTGGAACAAATGATCGCTAAGGAAGCCTATCTCCATACGCATAAGATCTGGAGCAGGTGGCTTTAGTCCACCGAGGATTGCTGCATTAAGCCCCCTCTCCACAAGACCGATAAGTTCGGGTGACTCAAATTAAAAAAAATGCGGTTTTTCTAACACTGATGTGGGCGGCTACCCCTTCGCTCGGATCTGACTATGAAAGCGAAGCCTACATCAAGAGCCACTTTTTCTACGGAGAAGTTGCACGAATCGGAATAATTCAAAAATCCCCGATACCGGATCTTCCCCGCGCAGAGCCTTGTAGCACTGATGTGCTTCCCGCTGCTCCGGGACAATTCGGTAAGCGCTACTACGTGGATGCCTTGATAACATTTCCAAACACCTCGAAAATTCACACCCAAGGGAAAAAGCCAGCCAAGCTTCCTTCAATGGACAAGGACGGTGTGAGCACCTATCAGCAGATGTGCAAGCTCGAGAATAAAAACAGCCCAAATTCCAATCCGGCCACTGGAACTCGATGGTGTCTAGCCGCCAGAGTGGGACGCTATCTTTTAATGGCGGATTCGTTTTTCGACTCCTGCGGAAACCTCTTCTATGGTTTCTGGGAGTCGGCCACGGTAATGGACTCATACGTTCACGGAAAGCCCCAATATACGAGTATCGATGAGCACTCCGTTACCACCTCCCTGGGGCGCTTCGATGGCATGGAAAAAGACGAAAGGTTCTCCGGGGCTTACAACGGCATCCCCGGACCAACCGGAGAAGTGCCCGTAAAACGATTTCTTTTTTTTCAAAAAGCCACAGAAAGAGACCTGGAGGAGGTTGAAAAACAAATCGCCAGCCAAATTTCACCGAACGGGCCTTATTTCAGGTGTCGCAGTGGCCACTTCCAGACCAACCCGGATTACTGCGAAAAATAAATAAAATCGTCAGCGGTTGTCATCAAGACAGGCTTGGACCACCTCGGGCAGAAGCGGCACGCCACTCACAGCCACCTTCCCACTCAAACAATAAACTTGTTTTCTATTAGACACAGTCCTGCACTTTTCCAGGGATGCCTGATCGGCATACCCTGCGCCGTTCTGTATCACCGATATACACTCCAGCTTATCGGGGGTATCGATTCCCGGACAAGCCTTGCGATAGTCTTTGGTATTCCGGATGAACCGGAAACATATCAGCTCCAACTGACTACGGATCTCCGGGCAAAATTTTTCTAAATACGCGCGGGAATGACGGGTAATTCCCACATTCTCTTCTATGCACATCAACTTCTGTGCGGCTTCCGGATCTGCTTCCAATCCCAATTTCGCGTATGAATCCGGCTGCCCATTGCTGGAGGCACAGCTAGCAAGAGTCATCAGAATACTCAGAAGGACCAAATAATTCACTCGCCCTCCAAGTTCAAAACTTCGGCGTAAGCGTATAGATATACTGTGCATCGATATGAGGAAATCGATGCTGCTTATTTTTCATCTGTCCGAGCTTTAAAAGGAGCTTAGTTCTCTGAGCGACATCGTCATCACGGATCTTCTTCATTTGACTCTCAATAAATTTAAAGGCCTCTTTTGGATGGAAGCAAAATCCATTAGCGAAAACAAAAGATTTCCCGTCCGGTATCAAACGGGCCTCAAAGACATCCCCTTTCGAGAATCCTGCCTTAAACTGCAAATCCTGAACTTCATACTTCTGGCCGTTACTGAGATCACGAAGAAAAAGCGAACTGCCTTTTTGTTTTAAGAGCTCAAAGATAGAGTGTTTAGCCAAGGTAAGCGCCTTGTGAACCGCATCTTCTTCCGGGGAGAAATGAGACTGATTTTTTCGGTAGAAAAGAAAAATCGGAGGGAGATCGTGCTTTTCCAACGGGCGATCAAAGAGATACCAGCCCATGAACACGTCCATCTGATTTTCAAAATCAGGATCGTCTTCGGAGATTACGCCGAGATTATCGAAATAACTTCGCTTCGCATCATAGACCTCGCGAAAATAATCACCGGCCGTATACTCATTGGTAATCGCATCAATACACTTCTGAAATTTTTCAAGCATAGCCCATCACTTTCATGAACTCGTCAAAGAAATCCATGGAATCACGGGGGCCCGGACACGCCTCAGGATGGTACTGTACGGAAAATGCTTTCTGATCCGAAAGCTCAATGCTCTCGACGCTCTTATCATTTAAATTGATTTGAGCGACTTTTGCATTCGAAGGCATGGTTTCAGGATCAATGGAGTAGCCATGATTCTGAGAAGTGATCATAACCTTTCCTGTTTTAAGGTTTAGCACGGGCTGATTCGCGCCATGATGGCCAAATTTCATCTTGAATGTTTTTGCTCCGATTGCGTGAGCTAGAATCTGATGGCCCATACAAATACCAAATACAGGCACTTTGCCCAGGAGATTACGCACAGTCTCAGGCGCGTGAGCCACTTTGGCCGGATCTCCGGGGCCATTGGAAAGCAGTACACCTCTGGGCTTCAAATTTAGGATCTTTTCAGCGGAAGTGCTAACGGGTACCACTTTAACCTTACAGCCCCGGGTAACCAACGATCGCAACATGTTCTGCTTAACACCGAGATCAAGCACAACAACCAAAGGACTATCCTCTGCCTTTATAACCGGCATGTTCCAAGCTGCATTCAGGCTGCCGCCAGCTTGAGTCCAGTCGTAAGCCTCTTTAGTGCTCACTTCGGCCACGAGGTCTCTGTCACCAAACAGGGGAAGGGCTCTCAGTCTTTTCAAGACCTCGTCCACTTCCTTCTTGCTCTCCGGGGCCGGGCTCACAATAAAGGCATTCATGGCGCCTTTATCACGCAAGTGGCGGGTGATTGCTCGGGTATCTACGCCGGTAAGACCCGGAATATTGCGGGAACGCAAATACCCCTCTAGACTTTCGTCCGACCTCCAATTCGATGGCTCACTACAAAACTCATGTGCGATAAAACCCGAACAGAATGCCGCTCGACTTTCTATGTCCTCCCGGTTGATTCCGTAATTGCCTATATGCGGATAGGTCATCACCACGATCTGCCCCAGGTAAGAGGGATCGGTAAGAATTTCCTGATAGCCGGTCATTGCCGTATTGAATACGACCTCGCCAACCACCCCTTGCCTCAAAGTCTCCGGCTCACCACCAAACAGCTCCCCCGGAAAGACACTTCCATCGCTAAGAACAAGGGCGCCGGATCTTCTCTTGGATTGCAGTAAACTCATTTCTTTCTCTCCGTAAGAGATTTTGCATCGTAAACAACTGTACCGCCCACAAGCGTGCACCTTACCATTCCCTGCATTTTTCGCCCAAGGAACGGGCTGTTTTTTGCCGCAGAGTGCACGTGACGGTCTTCAAAGGTGAAATTTGTCTTGGGATCAAAAATTACAATATCAGCGAAGGCTCCCTCACGCAGACAACCAAAATCATTTTGAATCCCCAAAATTTTCGCCGGGGCCGAACTTAGTAGTTCCACCAGCCTAACTGGGCTGATCTTTTTATTTTTCACAAGCTCCAGAGAAAGCGGCAGCGCGGTTTCCAAACCAATCATTCCCGCACTTGCATGCTCAAAGGCCTGTTCCTTCGAAGAACGAGTCTGCGGGCTGTGTGCGGTGGCAATACAATCGATAGTCCCGTCTCCAAGCGATTCTACTACCGCTTCAATGTCTTCAGGCGTTCTGAGCGGGGGAAAACACTTAAAATTCGCATCATACGTGGCAATGGAGTCAGAGGTAAGCGTGAAATAGGCGGGATTGGTTTCCACCGTGACGGAGAGGCCCTCCTCTTTCGCCAATCGGAGAGCTCGAAGTGAGCCTGCGGTACTAATACTCTGAAAGTGAAGCCTGGATTTCGTATGCCTTAGAAGAACCAAATCTCTCGCAACAATGATCTCCTCCGCTGCAGGAGGGATGCCCCTTAAGCCAAGACGGTTGGAATTCCATCCCTCATTCATCACTCCCTGCCCAGCGAGGGATCTATCCTCAGGAAAAGAAAAAACCGGCAGGGAAAAGGCCCGCGTGTATTCAAGCGCTTTCCTCATTAAATAAGAATTTTCCAGCGCGGAACAATCACCAATCGCTCTGGCACCCGCTCCCGCCATGCCACCTATCTCAGCGAGTTTTTTGCCTTCCCGGCCAGACGAAAGAGCTCCCATCGGCAGGATGCGTACCGAAGAATTTTCACGTGCACGCCGAAGGAGAAAATCGGTCATAAATGCATTATCGTGAACCGGTTCAGTTACTGGTTGCACCAGCAACGTAGTAAAGCCGCCAGCCGCAGCGGCAGCGGACCCCGAGCTAAAACTCTCAATATGCTCCGATCCCGGCTCATGTATACGGCAGTTCAAGTCAATAAAACCGGGCGATAGGAAGGCCCCTTCCGCATTTATTTTTTCGGCCTTTAGGGATTTAGCCTTTGCCTTCAACGAGTCCGGTTTGCCCACAGCGACTATTCGGCCTCGCTCTATCAGTATTTCTCCCTTCCCATTCCACTTTTGCGACGGATCCACAAGATGCGCATTCGAGATGTACAGGCTCTTTGCCGGCTGAGTCTTCGTGGTCACGAACGCCCCTCTTCCAATACCGCGAGAACTCCCATTCTAACCGCCACTCCGTTCGTCACCTGGCTCAAAATCACAGAACGCTCGCCATCCGCCACATCGGGCGCGATTTCCACCCCTCGATTGAGGGGGCCCGGATGCATGATGATGGCATTCTTCTTCATGAGCGCCACGGAATCCCGGAGCAATCCGTAAAAGCGAAAGTATTCGCCGGTCGAGGGAATCTGTTTGTCATTCTGACGCTCGAACTGAATACGAAGCATCATTACGACATCGGCTCCCTTCAGCGCATCCTCCAGGCGGAAAGCGACCTTTACTCCATGGCGCTCCATCTGAGGGGGAATCAATGTGGGAGGACCACAAACCGTAACTTTGGCCCCCATCTTCCGCAGCAGGTGGATATTTGACCGGGCCACTCTCGAGTGGGCGATATCCCCCACGATTGCCACCTGGAGCCCCTTGAGCTCGCCAAATTTCTCCTCAATTGTCATGGCGTCAAGAAGGGCCTGAGTGGGATGCTCATGAAAGCCATCGCCGGCATTGATCACCGGAATTCGCAGGTGCTGAACAAGTAACTGAGGGGCACCAGAGGAAGAATGCCTTAGAACAAGAAAATCCGGATTCATGGCTTCCAGATTCTTCGCAGTATCAACTAAGGTTTCTCCCTTGCTGACCGAACTGCTCGCGTCGCCGTTCATATGAATGAAATCAGCGCCAAGCCGTTTCGCCGCCATTTCAAAAGATCCCCTCGTTCGGGTGGACGCCTCATAAAACAAGCTAACTACGGTTTTTCCTCGGAGAAGCTCAAAGCGCTTGGTGCCTGCTAGTTCTTTCTTAAAACGCTTGCCTGCATCCAAATAGGCCCGGATTTCCTTGTTCTCAAGATCTTCAATTCCAAGTAGATGGCGCACTTTCATAGAATTCATAGCGGCTGCAAGAGCCTCCCACCCAGACTCCAACCGGGATCGGTGGATTCTAACCGTGAACCCTCCCGCACTGAAGGTCTTTTACTGCGCCAGACATAGGTGGCCTTGCCCACGATGCTCTTTCTCGGCACGGGACCCAGTTTACGGCTATCTAAAACACTGGAATCCTGCTCTGCAGCCAAGAAAAATTCATCCTCTTTGAGCACGGCGTCTTTTCCGTCAGGCAAAGTCACCTTTTCGCCAGGCCCCGCCTTTATCCGCCGCAAAACACTCACAGGAGGATCTCCCACTGCCACACTCACCACCAGGTCGCCCACCAAGGGATTGGCCCACTCCAGAAGTAGAGCTCCAGCACCAGGCACCCGAAGTCCATATCGAAGCTTGGACACCAGGACGACGTCTCCATCCTCCAAACGGGGGCTCATGGAATCATCGGTCATACGCACCGGCTCAAGAACGCAAGCACGGAGACAAAGAGCCAGAGCAGCGACCCAGATCAGCCTGCCGAGGCGTTTTTTCATTGCCTCAATCCACCTTCAAAACGGCAAGAAAGGCCTCTTGAGGCACTTCAACCGTTCCAATTTGCTTCATGCGCTTTTTGCCCTCTTTTTGCTTCTCGAGAAGTTTACGCTTTCGGGAAATATCCCCGCCGTAGCACTTGGCAAGAACGTTCTTTCGAAAGGCCGAGAGAGTTTCTCTGGCCACGATCTTGGAACCTATCGCAGCCTGAATGGCCACTTCATACATTTGCCTCTCGATCAACTCTTTCAACTTCTTGGCAAGTTCACGGCCACGGATTGCGGCCTTAGACCGGTGAATCATCACAGAGAGAGCATCCACTTGATCGCCGTTCAGCATGATATCAAGCTTCACCATATCTCCCTCTCGGTAGTCGGCAAGCTCATAGTCCATCGAAGCATAGCCACGAGTGCAACTCTTAAGCTTATCGAAGAAATCGAAAACCATCTCCGCAAGAGGCATTTCGTATTTCACCTGCACTCGATCAGCAGTTATATAATCGATTCCCTGCTGAATGCCTCTGCGCTCCTGGAATAAGGACAATACGGCACCCACATACTCATTAGGGGTATGTACAGTGCACTTGATGTAGGGCTCTTCGATTTTCAAGATCTCGGTGGGGGCCGGCATTTTAGAGGGGTTGTCCACCAGAAGCTCTTCATTCTGAGTGTTGGTAACCTTGTAAACCACGGAAGGTGCAGTAGAAATTATCGAAAGATTGTACTGTCGCTCCAGTCGTTCCTGAAAAACCTCCATGTGCAGAAGGCCCAGAAAGCCACAACGGAACCCGAAGCCAAGCGCATTGGAGGTTTCAGGCTCGAATGTGAATGCAGAGTCATTCAACTTAAGCTTTTCCAGCGCATCGCGGAGATTCGCATATTCATCCGATTCAATCGGATAAACACCGCAAAACACCATTGGCTTCACTTCTTTGAAGCCCTTCAGCTCACCCACTTGAATCTCGCCCTGCTTTACCACCGTATCGCCGACTTTTACGTCGCGCACGTCTTTCAAGCCGGTAATAATAGCCCCCACTTCGCCAACGGAGATTTGATCGGCATCGACCATTTTCGGCACGAAATAGGTGACCTTTTGGCAGTCGAACAGCTTTCCCGTATGCGCAAGGCGGAGCTTGTCGCCTTTCTTCACCGCCCCGGAGAACACACGCACAAGTGCAACCACTCCATAATAGGGATCAAACCACGAATCGAAAACCAAGGCGCGGAGGGGAGAGTCGGCCGAAAATTCTCCTACATCTTTAGGCGGGGGCACCCTTGCCACGATTGCTTCAAGAACATCAGGAACCCCCAATCCAGTCTTGGCCGAAATTTTCACAGCCATAGAGGCATCGATTCCGATCACCTCTTCGATCTCAGCCTGAACGCGATCAGGCTCCGCCCCGGGAAGATCGATTTTATTTAGTACAGGAAAGATTTCCAGATTGTTCTCTAGTGCAAGGTAAACATTGGCAAGCGTCTGAGCCTCCACGCCCTGAGAAGCATCCACCACAAGGATAGCCCCCTCACAAGCTGCCAACGAACGAGAAACCTCGTAGGTAAAATCAACGTGCCCGGGAGTATCGATCATGTTTAGAATGTATTCCTGTCCATCCTTGGCCTTGTATCGCATGCGTACGGTCTGGGCCTTGATGGTGATCCCACGCTCCCGCTCGATATCCATTGAATCGAGCACCTGGCTTTCCATTTCTCGCTTCGTAAGGGTTCCTGTCACTTCTATGAGGCGATCAGCAAGCGTGGACTTGCCGTGATCGATATGAGCGATAATTGAAAAATTCCGGATATTTTTTGCGCTCATTTTTGCGCTCTCACCCTGGCCTTGCGGCTCCCCGTTCGCGCCACAATTTATGCGGCGCATCCACCCAAATCTAAATGCCGGCTAAGTCAGCGAAGAATCACCAATTTTCTCTATGAATCCGATGACAAACCTGTGCGTGCCAGAATAGACTAAAGGTCGTTCTATGCTTAGCCTTGCTATATCACCGATTACCTTCCTGGGTAAACTGTCGAGTTTCATCTGGAACGCGGTAGTGGGACTCAAGAATTTTCATCGCCGCATACCCATTTTCCTGCAGCAATTCGACTTTATTTCGGTTGAAAGCCTGCTGGTGGTAACTTTCAGCGCCATCTTTATCGGCGCCGTGATGGCGTTCCAAACCTATGTGGCCCTCCATTACTTCGGAATGGATTCCTTCCTTGGCTCCTCCGTTGGAATCGCCTTAATGAGGGAACTTGCCCCTGTTTTTTGCGGAATCATGGTGGCCTCTCGCGCCGGCGCCGCCATAGCCGCAGAAATCGCCACGATGAGGGTAACGGAGCAGATCGACGCCATGGAAGCACTGGGCACCGATCCGTACGACTATCTGGTTACCCCGCGGATTCTGGCCGGGACGTTCGGCCTCCCCCTACTCTGTATCTATTTTACCTTAATCGGCTGTGGCGCCGGATGGTTTATAGCCAAAGTGGTATTGGCCACGGATGGAGCCGTTTACTGGCAACAGCTTTCCTGGGCCGTGGACTTCAACGACGTTTGGCAAGGCCTCACCAAGGCCACGATCTTCGGCTTCTTCCTTTCCGTGCTCGGCTGCTACTACGGCTATCACGCCGAGAGCAACGCGGAAGGCGTAGGAGTTGCCACCAATCAGGCCGTAGTGACCTCTGTACTTTGGATTCTCTTCAGCGACTATGTACTAACCGCCTACCTACCCTATGACCCAAGCTTCATCTATCTCTAGCAGTAGTGAAATTGCCGTACGGGTGCGCGGGCTCGAAAAAGGGTTCGGGCAATTCAAGATCCACAAGGGCATAGACCTCGATATTCCCAAAGGAAAAGTGACCTACATCATGGGCGGATCGGGATGTGGAAAATCACTCCTGCTGAAGCAGATCATGGGATTCATTGTTCCTGACAAGGGGCTCATTGAGATAAACGGTGAGCGGATGGACGCCACCAACTCCCGGCAGCTCAAGCAAGTTCGGAAGCACATGGGAATCCTATTCCAGAACTCCGCCCTTTTTGATTCGCTATCAGTTTATAACAACGTAGCCTTCTCGCTAAAAGAACAGCTTAATCTACCAAAGAAGGAACTTGATAGCCGCGTTGATGCTCTTCTCAGGAGCGTAGGGCTCAGCTTCGACCATTCCAAAAAAATGCCGGGGGAATTGTCGGGAGGGCAACGGAAACGGGTGGCACTCGCCAGAGCTATTGCGCTGAAACCTTCGATCATGATGTATGACGAGCCCACCACCGGCCTTGACCCCATCACAACCATGATGGTGACCAACCTCATTAAAGATGTGAGCAAAGAGCACAATCTTACTTCGATCGTGATCAGCCATGACACTCACGTGGTGTTCACCGTAGCGGAGCATATTGCCTTCATGAAGGATGGGCAGTTTCGCTATGTAGGCCCCCCCTGGGATGTTTTTGATAGCAGTGACCCCGACGTTCAAGAGTTCTTCTCCTTGGAGGCGGATCGACTGAGGAAGCCCACCAAGGGCGGGCACTAACGAAGAGCAGGAGCAGTAATGAACCGAATATTAAGAATTGGTATCTTCACGGCGGTCGGGATCTTCGGGATAGTTGCCTTTAGTATTTATGTAAACGATCACCCATACTGGTACCGACGTTGTAATGAAGTGAAAATTCACGTGGATGATGCTACCGGCCTGCGACGCAAATCTCCCGTGAAAACCCTCGGTTTGGAAATCGGATATATCAATTCGGTGGACCTCGATGGCGATCGGGTGATGGTAAAGGTATGTGTAACCGGACCGGTGAAATTGAATTCTGAAACCAGGGCCTATATTCGAAGCTCAGGCTTCCTGGGCGATAAGTTTCTTGAGCTGAAGCCGGTAGACAAAATTGGAACTACCGCCGAAGGCCGAAACACCCAGCCCTCCTCCTCTCAGAGCAATCCTGCCAGTGAGAATCCAGCGCACCTGCAGGGGACGCAAGAGCCAGAAGCAGAAGAACCCCGAGTAGACTCGTCAGCGACATCTCCCGCCTTGCGGGTGGATATGAGTGGCGCCCCCACCTTGGTAAAAGGGGCGATCCTTGCCTTGAGCTGGCTGATTCCGGAGGCACATGCTGAGGAAAAAACCCTGAGCGCCTCTCGTGAAGCGGAACTTCAAGACACTATGAAGAAGGTTGGTAAACTTATCGATCAACTTACTCTTATGGTGGGCGATCTTCGCGAAGTGACCCAGCAAAAGGACTTCAAGGAAACAATCGTGAACTTGAACGCCTCCATGAAACACCTCCAGCAACTTCTTCGTCCCGACGGGCGCGTGATGAAAAACGTGGATGCCGCCATGGAAAGCATGCGCAACACGATGGCCAATGCCGAAGCCGTAATGAATAAGATAAAGGAAGGCGAAGGCACGATTGGCAAATTCATTAACGATCCGTCCCTTTACGACGACATCCGAGCCGCCATTCAGGGAGTTAATCTCCTGCTTGGCAAAGCAGGGCTCCTCCGCACCTATGTAGATATAGGAGGATGGAAGATCGATGCATACAATGGAACCAAAGGTTTTTTCCGCTTAACGATCGCCCCCAATCCCACACGCTATTATCTTCTGGGAATCACCAATGATCCCAGAGGGCGTGATCGCAAAACCACTACAACCACTTCGGTGAATGGAGGAACACCGACAACAGTTGTGGAAAACAAAAACGAGGAGAAAGGCCTGGCAATCACTGCAATGTTTGGAAAACATTTTGGCCCCCTCGACCTCAGCATCGGCCTAAAGGAAGATTATGGCACCGTGGGAATAAACGTATGGTTTGATGCCGCGAAACGATACGGCATTCTTTCCGATATTTATTCAAAAGGTAACGACAAGGGCGGAGTGACTGCCAGGATCTACGCGAGAGCAACCATTTACTCGGCCTTGTATGCAGTGGGCGGCATCGATCAACTCCAAACCTATACGGACTCAAACGGCAGATCTCGCAAGCCTTGGTTTGTGGGACTTGGCGTATATTTCGACGACGACGACCTAAAGTACCTGCTGGCCTTCAAATAATTGTGCCCGGCCTGGAAGACGATGAAAAATTCATGCTGCTGGCTCTAGAAGAGGCTCGTCAAGCCGGCTCCCATGACGATATCCCGGTGGGTGCCGTGCTGGTGCGGGAGGGACTGGTAATCGCCAAGGGCCGGAACCAGCGTGAAATGCTTGTTTCGCCCGTGGCTCATGCGGAGATACAGGCCCTGAATGCTGGAGCTCAGTCCCAGGGCCATTGGAACCTTACTGGCACCATTCTTTATGTAACCTTGGAGCCATGCCCCATGTGTGCTGGTGCGCTGGTAATGGCGAGAGTGAAAGAAGTGATTTATGCGGCCGCCGACCCGAAAGGCGGGTGCATTAGCCTGAACATTCCTGTTCTGAATAACCCCGATCTCAACCATAGGGTCAAATATAGGCAAGGGCCCCTGGCCGATGAGGCAGGAGCCCTTTTGAAAGAGTTTTTCCGTAACAAGCGCCGGAAAAAAAATACCTCAGGCGCTAAATAGAGGCCGATTACTCTGCGTGCCCACCCTCAGCCGGGGCCACAGCTTCACCTTCTTTACTCACCTTTTCTTGCATTTCGTCGGACGCTCCTTCGGTGCTTTGCTCGTTATTTCCTGTGGTGGAGCCTTCAACAGGTTCAGGAGAGCTTACCTCTTCTGTGGGTTTTTTCGGGCAAGCAGTTAGCGAAACTGCCATTACAACAGACAAAAGGGTAAACAACGTACGCAGACTCATCGGGAACTCCTAATTGATTCAATTGAGCTCGTTAGCGCTGGCCGCCCGGAAAGGGCAAGCCCGGGGAACTCTGTTTGTATATTAGGCCCAGAACACAGTTTTTGAATAGATCCATTTCTCTTTACACCCCGCCCCCAAGAACGGATTCTGAAGAGTGTCCATGATACGCCCATTCGCAGCCGCAACCCTCAGTGGTCTCCTACTCGGTATCACAACTATCGGGCATGGCCCCACCTACCATCTACATTGGGGAATCTTCATAGGCTTCATCCCCCTTTGGGCCGGATGGCAATCCGAGAGAAGTGCAAAATTGATCTTCCTGAGCGGCTGGGTGGCCCAATTCACTTTCTCGTTAGTGGCCTTTCATTGGTTGGCTTACACCATCAACGAGTTTAGCCACTTGGGCACACCAATCTCACTATTAGTGCTCTTGCTTTACTGCGCCGTGGCCAATCTGCAATTCCCTTTGGCAGGAGTGATTTGGCACACGATTTTCCGAACCCGACTTCCAAACTGGGCAAGCATATTCTCCCTCGCCATTCTGACAGCAATACTGCAGCGGCTTGGCACCACCATATTCCATTGGAACTTCGGTTATGCCTGGCTCTATATGGGTTGGCCCGCCATGCAGCTGGCAGATATTTTTGGTTTTAAATTCCTATGTACGATTTCCATCCTGACGAATGCTTTATTCCTGCTTTCATGGACCAAACGAAAGTCCAGTAGCACACTCTATCCGGCCCTGGCTGCACTCCTGGCATTTATCGGCCTGAACACGCTCGGCTCTCTGAGAGTAAAAAGCTTGCCGCTGCCAGATCGGGCCATCAGCGTACTGGCAATCCAGCCAAACATTGGAAACAAGGAAAAGGAACGCCTCGAATTCGGTGAGGAATCGTTTCGGGTGGAAATACTAAAAAAATATTTTCAATATACAAAAAGCGCCTTAAATGCGGAGAAAGCGCGGCCGGCATTCGCCATTTGGCCGGAAAATGCTTTTCCTTCAATCATCGGAGAACGAGACCTCAGCGTAGGCCTGGCTCCACGCCTGCGAGACTTTCTCCGGGAAAACAGGCTTGCTTTGCTAACAGGCGGTTTCGGCTTAGACGCCCAAGACAGAATCACAAACTCTCTTTTTCCGATTGGTTCAGATGGACGATGGGTCTCCCGCCCTTACGACAAAATGATTCTTCTGCCATTCGGCGAGTACGTTCCTGGTGCATCAAAATTTCCCATTCTAAAAAAATGGTTTCCCGATGTTCGGGATTATGGATGGGGAACATCTCCACTGTTGCTTGAGATGCCAGACGGAGAAGGCGGCATGATTAAAATCGGACCTCAAATTTGCTACGAAGGGTTATTCGATTTTATCTCTCGCGACATCGCACTGCTCGGGGCCCAAATTATCGTGAACATTACAAACGATTCCTGGTACGGGGACTGGATGGAGCCATGGCAGCACTTCTACATTACGATGGCGAAAGCGATAGAAACCCGGCGACCGATTCTAAGGGTAACCAACACAGGTTTGAGCGGCCTGATCTTGGCAGACGGGTCAATCGATGAAATTTCCCCGATTTCTGAACTATGGTTCAAAAACTACAGAGTTCCGTACTACAGCGAGCCCCCAAAAACATTCTTCCTGGAGCGGGGGTACTATATTGATTGGGCCTTTCTTCTCGGTTGCTTGATGCTGCTCCTGCTTTTCAGGAAGAGAAAAATTCGCCATACGGACAAAGCAGAAAACCAGTAGATCCAAGGCAGTATAGACTGGGAGTAACGCTGCACATTCGTTACCTGGCTCATAAACAGAAGATGGTAGCCCACTAGCACAAAACCAAGCAGCGAAGCCCTCCGCAAAGACGAATTACTCCGCCCCTCTATGTAAGCCACCCATACCCCACGCAATGCAAGTATCCACACAGCAATACTTCCAAAAAAATGCCATAGCCGGGCAAATCTCTTCCAAAAAGCCGCGCTGTCAGCATCAACCCTCGGACCCTCGATAAACGCGATCCGAATCAACTCAAGGCCCGAAGACACAATCTGAATAGGCAAGGTGCTCCACCAGTACTCAAGGGTCTCGCGAAGCACTGATTTGTTTTTTTCACTGGACGGACGATCCAACCAGCTCTGAAGAACGGAATAGCCAAGAGGGTCGCTCTTCACCCAGGTAAATTTATCACAGACTTCAGCACCATACTTTCTGGCGCAAGTGGATATACAACAACTAGCCGTGAGCGCCGCCTTCCATTCCTTGCTTAGATCCCAATCCCGGTGTCTATATACCTTGCCGGCCAGTTGAATAATCACCCTATCGTTGTTTCTATGGCGCTTTTCCAGATCCTTACTTCGGATGCTCCAAGCGAAAAATGGAGCCGCAACGATCGCAGCGACCGCAAAAAGGCCTAAGGAATGCGCTCTTTTCCAGCCAAACTTTGGTCCGAAGAAAAATCCGGCTATTGCAGCCAAACAGCCAATAGGAATCAGAAAAATAAAATACATTTTTGTGAGAAGGATGTAACCACCGCAAGCGCCCAGCAGGCCTGCCGACAAAGGGCTTGGAAAGCCTCTTCCGGTAAGAAGGGCTAAAATCAAAACCATCAAGGTAATCACGATCGATTCAGAATAAATAAGTGAGTGAGCTCCTGCGAAGGTGGGGGAAAGAAAAAAGGCAAGCACTACAATCTTTTTTAATGCGTCCGGCAAAGTGGAGATTTGAAAAAACAGAAAGACAGCTATCGCAAAGGCCGCGGCCTGCACGAACACAATCCAATAAAGGAGGGCTGACTGTTCCTGAATAAAATATACGAGCGGCCGGAGGATTACTGAGAGAAAAAAGCCATACCCAGGCTCACGCAGATCATCCGGGATCGCCGGGACGATTCCGTACACTCCGGTTCGAACGAGATTCAAGCCATAGTTAAAATATGCTTCGGATTCATCATGAAGATTCGGCTTTGCAGTTATCAAAATGATCGCTACATAAAGAATTCCAAGAACGGCACATCCCACTAATGAACGCCTGCCTTCTTTATTCATCTACCGAGTATCCTCATCCAATTATTGGACCAACGGAACCCACGCACATGAAGACTGTAGGTCACCGTGGTTACCAGCACCTTCCAACCATAATCCCAGATGTTCACATAACACTTTTCATCTCCATAATGAGTGGGAATGGGCAGTTCGGAAATTCTAAATCCACGATCTAGAAACAATATGATCATCTCGGTATCGAAGTGATAATCAGACGAAAATCGATCAAATGGAATGGCCTTTA
>CAZTCD010000035.1:0-37759 GCA_964612065.1 uncultured Bdellovibrionales bacterium
GTAAACGAGATCACTCCCCCATGGAGCTCGGGATTTTCCGGCGCCAGAATACGGATGCCGGGGATCGCGAGCAGTTTTTCCTTGGCATACTGAACGAGCGCGCTTTCATAGGCGTGGATACGATCCATGCCCACTTCGCCTAAGTAATCGAGGGCCGCGCCGAAGGCGATGCTGTCGCCATAGTTGGGCGTGCCGGCTTCGAACTTCCAGGGAAGCTCGTTCCAGGTGGTGAGCTCATCGCCCACCTGCAGGATCATATCGCCGCCGAACTGGTAGGGAGGCATGGCTTCAAGGGTTTTGCGGCGGGCCCAGAGCACGCCGATGCCGGTAGGGCCGCACATTTTGTGGGCGGAGAAGGCCACGAAATCCACGTCGGTCCACTCCTTGAGATCCACCGGAATATGGGCCATCGCTTGCGCGGCATCCACGAGCACCATGGCGCCATATTTTTTTGCGAGGGCGGAGATTTCTTTCACGGGGTTTACGGTGCCCAGCACATTGCTCATGGCGGTTACGGCGAGGAGCTTTACCTTCCCCTGCTTCAAGAGATCTTCGAGCTTATGGAGATCGAGGGTGAAGTTGCTCTCTGATTCCCAGATCTTGAAGTTCGCTCCCTTTTCCAGGCAAAGGCTCTGCCAGGGCACAAAATTGGAGTGATGCTCCATGCGGGAAACAATCACCGTATCGCCTGCATTCACATTGGTGCGGCCCCAGGTGCTCATCACTAAATTGATGGATTCCGTTGTGCCGCGGGTGAAGATCACCTCGGCTTCGTCTTTCACGCCGATATGGCGGGCGATCTTGCGGCGGCTTTTCTCATAGGCATCGGTGGTTTCCTGGCTGAGCCAATGCACTCCGCGGTGCACGTTGGCGTTCAGCTCTTTATACACGCGGCTCTGCGCTTCGATCACCTGGATCGGCTTCTGCGTGGTGGCGCCATTGTCGAGATAAACGAGCGGCTTGCCCCGTACCTCTCTGGCAAGAATCGGGAAATCCTTGCGGTATTTTTCGGCATTGAAAGTGGCGAGAGCGGACTGCAACTGCTTGGCGGCGGGGCTCATGGGCTACCTCCCTGCTTGGCATCGAGTAAGGCTTCGGCGCGATTCTGCAAATCTTCAGTAGGAAAACGGGATACCACCACTTCGGTTACTCCGCGCACGATCATTTTTTCCGCTTCAGCGGCCGGAATGCCACGGCTCTGGAGATAATGCATTTGCTCCGGATTGATCGAGCTCACGCTCGCACCGTGTGCAGCCTTCACCTCATCGGTTTTGATGATGAGACGCGGGATCGCGTGCACGGTGCCCGTGCCGAGCAGAAGGGATTTAGAGCGCTGGGAGCTTTCGCAATCCTTGGCCTCGCGAGCCACTTCGATCTGGCTATTGAACACACCCCTGGAACGGCCGGCGATCACGAAGGAATAATCGATACTAGAGCGGCTTCGCTCTCCCTCATGGCGCAGATCGAGCCAAAAATCAAAATGCTGGGCCAGCTCGCCCCTCGCGGCGCCTTGCGTTTCCAGGAGAGAATGCGCTCCTAAGCGGGCTTCCTGGCGGGTCTGTATCGTTTTTCCGCCCACAAAAAGCGGAGTGTAGCGAAGCTCGGCTCCTTCAGCCAAATCAATCCTCTGGCGGATGGCGGCCGAAGTTTCGTGCCCGAACTGCTGCAGAACAATCCAGTGCAGGCGGCTGTTCCGGCCAAGGCGCACTTCCGTGAGCTCGCCCACAAAGCGGCTGGCGGTATCGCTCCAGCTTTCCTGCACGAGGATCGCTTCCGCCCCCTCTTCGAGCTGAATGAGATTCCTGAAATGCTCCTCAGCAGCAGAGGCCACGTTCAAAAAGCGCAGAGGGCGTTGGCGCTTTACGCCAGCCGGCACATGGAGAAAAGCACCGTTTTTCCAACGAGCGCTCGTGAGCTGGGCGAATTTATCATCGCGAAAAAGATCAGCATCCTTCAAGCGCGCACGAAGGGAATCAGATCCAAGCACGGCGGCACGGAGCATATCGGTGAACAGGCAGCCGTTGGCCTCTCCTTCGCTCGACGCCTCTTCGCCATCCACCTTCAGCAGAGCCAATTCGCTTTCCTGCTTGGCAGTGATCTCGGCGGCCACGGTGCTCGCGGCTGCGCTTTCTTCTTCCACAGCTTCCCTGTACTCAAGAGGAGTGAACTGGTAGTTCTCGTCTTTTTTTCCGGGAAAGGGCAGGGAACGGAATCTCTCTTCCGCCTGGTTTCTCGCTATATCCAACCAATCAAGCACTGGGATTTTCCTCTTTCAGCGGCCGGGCCGCTCTCAATTCAGGGAAGAAGCAGAAGGGCTTCCGCTCGATCCAGCTTTCGAAGTTTCGATCCATTCATACCCGCGCTCTTCGAGCTCAAGTGCGAGTGCCGGGCCTCCGCTTTTCACAATTCTTCCTTCTAAAAACACGTGCACGAAATCGGGCTTCACGTAGGAAAGCATCCGCTGGTAGTGCGTGATCAAAAGAATGCCTTTTCCGGGGCCGCGAGCGCCGTCGATCGACTCCGACACCCTTCGGAGCGAATCGATATCGAGGCCGGAATCGGTTTCATCGAGCACCATCATGTGCGGCTGCAAAAGGCGAAGCTGCAAAGTTTCGAGGCGCTTCTTTTCGCCGCCCGAGAAGCCTTCGTTCAGGAAGCGGGTCATGAAGGCATCGGGGATGTCGAGCTTGGCCATTTCCTCTTTGATGAGCTTGCGCACATTTTTGGGCTCCACTTCGCCCTTGCGCACCGAAAGGATGGCCGATCGCAGGAACTGCGCCACTGTTACGCCCGGGATGGCTACTGGATACTGGAAGGCCAGGAAGAGGCGCTTGCGGGCTCTCTCATCAGGGCTGAGGCCGAGGAGGCTTTCGCCTTCGAGAAGGATATCGCCCCTCGTGATCTTGTATTTCGGATGGCCCATGATCGCGTGGGAAAGGGTGGTTTTTCCAGAGCCGTTCTTACCCATAATGGCGTGCACTTCGCCGGGGTTCACTGTGAGGTTCACTCCGTGCAGAACTTCTTTATTTTCCACTTCAACCGCGAGATCGCGAATCTCGAGAATCGGCATAATTGTACCCATCATTCATTGCTCCCGGTTTGAAAATTCAAATTTGAGTCTGATGCCGTGATCGGCCGGCCAAGGCGCGCCCTGAGCCTCTCAGCTTCCGCTTTTGCGAAGGCTTCCACGCGGGTGCGAGATTCGGACTCGGTGCGCGCGAGATCCGCCAGAGTGAGATGCCCGAGCACGGAATCGAAATAGCCGGCCAGCACATCGAAAACTGGCCGCACGGAGCACTCTTTCAAGTGAACGCATTCGTGCTGTTGCCCGCGGAACTGGGAGCAGAAACCTTCTTCCTTCTCTTCCCGAAAGGCAGCAAACACGGCCTGAAGGCTGATCTGCTCTGCTGGACGAGCCAGGCGAAAACCTCCCTGCATCCCCCGGGAGGCGGAAACCAAGCCCGCTTTTCGGAAGAGATGAAGGATCTTGCTGGCGTATTGAACGGAAATCCCCTCGCGCTCGGCGATCTGAGAGGCCGCAAGGAGGGCGGCCTCCGGCAGGGACGCTAACTGCAAAGCGCAGCGCAATCCGTATTCTTCTACGGCGGAGATGTGCATGGTTGGGAACCTAATCCCCCGCCCGGGTAAAATCAATACTTTCCAGTAATAATTAGAGTGAAAACCCTATGAAAATGGTGGGTTTCGGGGCGATTTGGGGTGAGATTCATGCGCCGGCTCCCTAATGCGCCACGAGATGAAGTCTGTCCATAGCCCTCCTCCGATCCTTGGGGCCATGAGCAGATCCGCAAAAGCCTGAGACAGGCTCCGGCCAATGCCCCTAATAATTCAAAGGTATCTATATATATTTTATAGATATAATATAGAAAAATCATACTGCGATTTGAATGGGATGAAACAAAGAACAAAGCAAACTTTCAAAAGCACGGCTTATGGTTTGAAGAAGTAACTTCAGTCTTCAACGACAATCATGGCCGGGTGTTCTTCGATCGCAATCATTCCGCCGATGAAGACAGGTTTATTCTCATCGGTGCCGATTCAAATGGCAGAACAGTGGTGGTTGCGCACCATCACCGCGATTCCTAGGGTACTGTGAGAATCATCTCCGCCAGAAAGGCTACGAAGAAAGAGGTTAAAATCTATGAAGAAGGAATATGAATTTTCGAAAATGAAAGAAGTGAAAAATCCCTATCCTCGGATGAGAAAAGCCGTCGGAATCAATCTTAGCTCAGAGGTGATCACCTACTTCAAAAAGCAGGCGGAGGAGACCGGCATTCCTTATCAAAAGCTAATTGATCTCTATCTTCTGGACTGCGCCAGAAAACGCAAAAAGCTATCCTTGAAATGGACCGGATAACTCTTCACCTTGATGCGCTCGCGCCCGAAAAAAAAGAGACGACCCGAGAATGCGTCGCCACCAGACGATCCTGAACCAAGTGGAATGCCCCAGAAAACCCATTCCACGAAAATTCGTAATTTGAGAGGTCGGCTTTACCGGTAATTGCAGGACGTGCAATCATTTGAAAAGATAGATGAAACTAGACTGAAAGGATTTCTACATTGGTAGAGCACCCGCTTTGCACGATCACGTAGTGGGGTTCGATCCCGTTAGCGTCCACCATTTGTACGACCCTGCTGGATCTTTCCCAGGTAAAGGATCCGGAGATTTTCTTGAAGGAGTATCACTACAGCAATATGTGGCCTACCACGAAGCTCTGGGAAATAAGGTAGAAACAGTAACGATGAATACAAATAGCGATCAAGAAAATGCTATTGTTCTGAGAGCAATTGACAGGGGCGGTGTGATTGGCGGTGGGTGCGCTGGAGCCGTTTCCGATGCAATGGGGGGCGTCTGCGGAATCGTAGGGTCCGTTTTTCCTGGAAATCTTGACAGCCAGGCAAAGAAGGCGAAATGTCCTTAGCCATGAATGTATTAAGACCTCTCATCGTGACCTGTGTATTAATAGCTGCTTGGTTTTTTACTCCCCTCGGGGCAGTTCCAATGAGCAGAATTATTCCCGGAGCAGGCATACCTTATACTATTATCTTTTTTTGCCTCCTGCTCGCTTGCCTATTTTTTCTACTTAGAAAAATTGATCAGGCGAGCTGGATTAGCGCTTTAGCAATTGCCATTATTTTCGGACATCTAGGCTCAATTTTTTCGATTACCGTAGCTGAATTGCTTACTCCGAACGGTCTTGAAAGATGGAATAATAGCTTGCGGCTAACCGGATTCGCGCAGCTACTTGGAATGCGGATCATCTATCCAATTTTACTTGCAGGATGGATTGTTGCACCACTCGCAGTGGCTGGCGTAAAGATCGGCAAAGGGTTCGTTAGAAGGCTTAGTAACTAAACAAATAATATCTATCTAACACTGCTCCCGTACCGATGCTCTAAGCCTTCTAGGTATGACTGTATTTAATCTGAACTCCGAGCAAGCACTTAAAGCCCGTCGAAGTACAAGCTCTTTCGCGGGATCGGTTTTTTCTCTTTTCAAGCCAGCCACTGGACTTGGCTATTTCCGTGCTGCTTTAGTCGAATTGCCCATTCTGGCCCTGTGAAGAAGCATAAACAGGGCATTGGTGATGCTGGAGCCCATGGTGCCCGCCGCGCGAGAGTGGACGAACCCCTGGGATGGGCGGAAACCTACCCCATCCAGTGGCGGGAACCTAGGGTTGATTTCGCGGAGCTGGCAAAACTGCGCTGGATCGAGGACTGGTCGCGAAAGGAATTGGCCAAGAAATTCGGAAAGACGGAAGGTGCCGTGCAGAACTATTTCCAGGCACTTAAACAGCGACATTTCCAGATCCAAGGTCTATCCGAATTGGAACGGCAGGCGATAAAATTGAAAGTTAGCAAGGATTGAGAGTTCGTATGTTGAGCCCATGATCGAACTCACTGACCCCTTACCATGCAACAGGAACACCGTGTTCCCCAATGCCACAATCTTGGGGATTTCTGGCCAGCTCACATTTAGCTATCTTTCCCGGTTGAGTTCAGCTCTTATGGCCTCGAAGCCTATCCAGGAGCTGCACGTTCTTTGCATACTGCCAAAAATTGGTGATGCATTACCGTACTCCGAGGACGTACGCGAGTTAGGAATGGAAGAGGAACAAAGAGTATGATGAACGGCGTTAGCGAGCGATTGAGGACAAACAAAGGCAAAATAATGGATCGCTGGCATGAGCGCGCCAAGAAAGATATCGCGGCTGCCCTCCATCAGGATCGTCTTACTCTGGATAACGCGTTGGGAATTTACGTAGATCAGATTGTGATAGCTCTCTCTCTCGAGGTGCCTAAGACTGAAAATCAAATTCGAATCGATCGCGAACAGCTCGCTCAGTTTGCGCGAGGTCACGGTGAAGCTCGTGCAGGCCTGAAAAGTTATACCATCGAAAGCATGATCTACGAGTTCCATATCCTCCGGCAAACGATTTGTGACGTGCTCGAAGAAGAGGAGCCGCTTGATGCAAGATCAAGAGAGATAATCACTTCGATTATTGAACAGGGTGTGAACGATGCTGTTTCGCGCTATAACCAAATCCTTCGTGGTATCAAGGAAAGATTGACGGCTACCCTGGTTCACGACTTACGCAACCCCATAGCGGCGGCACAAATGGCGGCACAAATGACGCTGCGCCAGTCAGCCAGGCAAGACCTCTGCGAAAGCAATGCCAAGCGAATCGTACATAGTTTGGACCGTGTGTCCTTAATGATCGAAGATGTCTTGGATGCAAGTCGCCTTGTCGCAGGGGAGGCTCTGTCGCTCAAGATAGATGATTGCAATCTCGAAGACTTGGTTCGCCACCTAGTCGAGAATTATAACCAGGCCAGTTTGAAGCAGGTGCAGCTCATTGTTGACGGCGCTGTTGTCGGCAAGTGGGACGCCCGGGCCCTTGAACGGATTGTGGAGAACCTGCTTACAAACGCGATCAAATATGGCGATCCCCAAGAAGCAGTCACGATTACCCTAAAAGAAATGGGCGAACACGTCGTTCTTGCTGTGCATAACCGCGGCCCAAGCATCACAGCCGCCGATCAGGAATTGTTGTTTCAGAAGTTCAGCCGAACAAAAAGCGCTGAATCGAAGTCTGGTTGGGGCCTTGGTTTGATTATCGTGAAAGGACTGGCAGAGGCTCACGGAGGTAGGGTGGAAGTGCGGAGCACTCCGGAAGAGGGCACGACTTTTCTCGTAACGCTGCCAAAAAACGGAGAAGTTGCCTCACATGAGACTCCACCGAAAAAGGTCGGGTAGCTTCTTTTATCTTGCTTCCCTGCGGTTCGGTTTTGCCATTCTGGCCCGGTGTAAAAGCATGAACAGCGCGTTCGTAATGCTAGAACCGACCAGCATCGCCGAGAGAAGCTCGGAAACATTCGGATCGTTTTTGAGTCCCTGACGAAAGTCCGCCATTAGCGCGAGCTGGTAGCCAGTAGGCTTCAGCTCGCCGCGCTCCCACTTACTAGCGGTCATGTGATGCACGCCAAAGAGCTGCGCGAACTCTTGCTGCGTGAGCCTGAGAGCCTTGCGGAGATCCGTAATGTCGACAGGTTCGATTTTGAACACACCCACTTATATTGCGTCGCGATAAAATAAGCTACGGCTTAATCATTGAACTAAGCCTGAATTTTCACTGCCTAAAATAAAACTACGCAATTTCAGACACTTACTTTCGAATGAAGCACTTCCCGTATAGTGAAGGGAGAAATTATCACTTTCCCTTTTTCTTGCTGGTCTACTTTTTCACCACTTGAGAGCGCCTTTAGTTCTTCGCGTATCTCGCGGTAGCCGCAGGTGCTCAATCAACCTGAATCCCACTCATTCGAGACAATAAACGGCGTTTAGCGCGTCCCTAGGCCGCGATATGCGCCTTTCAATCCGAAGGGAGGCATCTTGATGGATGACGTTCTCAAGCGGCTTGTCGTCGCATACCTAGGCTTTACGGCGGCTCTTTGGGTCATATCCCTCGCGATGATCGAAAGCGGATCGGCGCATCCCAGGAACTACGCCTGGGTGATCGTCTCAAACCTCCGCTTCTACTTCACGGCTCCGCTCGTTCTGGCCTTGGCGGTGGCAGTCGCGGCCTGCCTGTTCTGGTTCGTGAAGGACGCAAAAGAGCTTCAGCAGAAGGCCGATGAGGGGCTAACCCTGGCGGCGCAAGAGCGGAAGGAGCGCGAGGAAAGGAATCGCAGGTCGGAAGAAGAGGCCCGAGCAAAGGCCATGCACGAAACGGCCAGGCTCGCGCGGGAAAAGGTGGAGCAAGCCGCAGCTAAGCGACGGGTCGAGGAAAAGCAGAGGCAGAAAGCCATCGAGAGGCAAACGAGATCGGCCAGCGCCGCGGCGGAGCACGCCTTGGACGATTTTTAAGAAGGGAGGGTTATGGTTTTAACGAAGCGTGACCTCGAACTTTTCGGGGCATTGCAGAGCTACGCCATTTTTACGACCAGACAGATCGGGTTGAAGCACTTTGAGGGAGCAAGGGCCACGACTGTTCTGCGGAGATTGAGGAAGCTGGAGCGCGTTTCCTACATTCAGCGAATCACCGGCCTAGAGGGCGGCGAGCTCGCCTGGAGCCTGTCACCGAAGGGCGCAGAAGTGGTAGGTAGCACCATCTATAAGCGGCATTTCCGGCGCGACGTACTGGATCACGACCTGAAACTTACGGCTTTGCGCTTGCTCTTGGAAGGCCAGGGAGTCGCCCACTCGTGGATACCGGAGCACGAAATCCGCTCCCGAGTCGCGCGCAAGCATGGCCTTCGAGCGATGCAGCACAGGATCGTGCCGGACGGGATCATGGGCATTGAGGCGGATGGATGCAAGGAGTCGGTGGCGGTCGAGCTGGAGCTGACCTTCAAGAACAAGGACCGCTACCTCAGAACTTTCAGACAGTACCGCGAGAAGTCGAACCTCTGGGGCATCTGGTACTTCGTGGCGAGCCCCGGCATCGGCAGACAGGTCGAGCGCGTGTGGCAAGAGGTCGGCGGGTTCGGCTCAAACATCCATTTTTTCTGGTCCGTGCTGGGAGAGATCGAGGCGAAGACATTGGCAGCGGCGATTCACGGCAGCAGCGGTGGAAAGAAAATTCAGGCGTTGTTTGCTTTGAAGGGGAAAGAGGGTGCTCAGCCCCCTGCTCAGCGGGTGAGCACCCAAGAAGTCGCAGTGAAAACAGAAAACCAGGAGCTAAGTGCGGAAGAGAAAACAGAAATGCTCACACCCACATAGATCGGGAGCCCCCGCCTCCACCGCTGGCCACCCTCCCCCAACATTAGTTGAGAGAGGGTGGCCAGCGCTTCCGGCGGGGAAGAAATTTGTGCGGGCGTGAAGACAAAAAACAAAACCAATGAATCCATGAAACCAACTGAAACGAGGAAATGAAGACAGGAAATCCGTAAAAACCAATAAGGGGAATTAGAATGAAGAAAACCTGGAGTGGTTCCAGTGTTGAGACCTTTCATTCGACTTTACCTGCTGAAGAATACAACCAAGTACTTGATGAGTGGGCCGAGATTGTCTATCGTCATCTCTGCCAGCTCTCCGACGATCAATCCAAGGTTCCCGAAACTTCAATGCCCGAACTGGGCGAAAGGACGGGAACGAATGGCTGAGAAAAATCAGAACTACAAAATCGCGCTCTATATCCGCGTCTCGACTGAAGAGCAGGCGGAAAACCCGGAAGGCTCGATTCGCAACCAGGAGCAGCGCCTTCGGGAGGCTGTGGCTTACAAGAACCGGAGCGGCAGCTTCGGCTCGATCCGCGGGGTCTATGTTGATCCCGGGATTTCGGCCAAGGATATGCGGCGGCCTAAGCTCCAGGAACTACTTCGTGCCGTGCGGAGCCGAGAAATCGACCTGATCATGGTGACGGAGCTTTCGAGGCTTTCCCGCAATACGCGCGACTTTATCCAGATGTGGGACATGATGCGGGCGCATGGCTGCCGTTTCCAGAGCTTGCGGGAAGACTTCGACACTACGAACGCAGCCGGGGAGCTGGTGCTTTTTCAACTGATGAACCTCGCGCAGTTTGAGCGGCGGCAAACATCGGAAAGAGTAGGGGCAAACATGCAGGCGCGGGCCGCTCGCGGGCTCTACAGCGGAGGACTTGTGCCTGTGGGCTACAAGACTATACCTGACAAACCCGGCTACCTAGCGGTGAACGAGGAAATGGCTGTAACTGTTCAAGCGGCATTTGATGCCTTTCTACGGCAAGGGAGCCTTTCGCAGACGGCACTTTGGCTGAACGAGCACGGCTACCGGCTGGCTAAGAAGACGGAAGGAGGCGGCAGCCGCGCTCGGGTTGGCCACTTCACGGTGGATAACTTGCAGCGCATCTTGCGGAACAAGGCCTATCTCGGGATCAAAAAATTCCGCTCTAACGGCGAAACGCGGGAGGCAAAGGCCGTGTGGCCAGCCATCGTTGAGGATTCGACTTTCCAGCGAGCGGGTAAGTTACTTGCCAGGAACCGGCGAAGGCTCAAGCCCTGGAAGGAGGGCCGAATGCCGTTCATTCTCACCGGCACCGTCCACTGTTTGAAGTGCGGCAGCCACATGCCAGGAAAATCAGCGACCGGGAAATGCAGCAAGGTCGGCTACTACGAACACGCCTGGGCGACGAAGCGCGATTCTACTTTGTCCAAGAAGATTTTCCACTGCGAGCCGCACCGGGTGCCGACCAAGAAGCTGGAGCCGCTAGTTATGAAAAAGCTGCGGCTCATGCTAACCGAGAGAGCTTTCATGCAGGAAATCCTCGCTCGCGTACGCAAGCACCACGGAGCAAATCCGGCCAGGAAGGAGCAGGAGCGGCTAAAAGCTAGGATTCACGGCTTGAGCAGCCAGCTTGATGCCCTGGCGGAACGGATCGCGGAGCTGCCTAAGACCGTATCCGCAGAACCCCTGTACCGGCAGATGGAGCGGTTAGAGGATTTGAGGAAGGAACATGATGCGGCGTTATTGAAGCTAGCGATGGATGGCCAAGGCAGCGCGGGTCGGATTATGGGGCTAGAAACTTTCGAGGACTTTGCGGCCCACTACCGGAGCTTCGTTCTCAAAGCCGCGTCCGTGCCTGAGCAAAAGCAGATGGTGCAGAAGTTCATCCGGAAGGTGGAAGTGGGTGTGGATACCGTCCGCATCCACTTCATCGTGGACCAGGATCACTACAAACGGGAGCTTGCCCTTGCCGGGGCAGGCTCCCAGCCCCTTGGGGGCAACTGCTCAGAGTTTTTTACGGATGGGTGTTCGAATACTTTGACAAATGGTGCAGTCGGAGAGACTCGAACTCCTACACTTCGCACGCGCCACAATCTTAACTCCCCACACCTAAAACCCTCGATTCCGTATCTGCAGTCATTTTAGCTAGATACAGCTCTCGTTACTACCGGTAAAGCCGACCTCTCGTTTTACGAAAATTCGTGGACCAGAAACGGCTCCATAGCACACAAGTCCCTCGAGAACGCGTCTGCACCTGCAGCAAAAAGTCGCAGATTTTTACTGAGCGCTGCTGGTTCCAGCGGAATCCCCGCCGTCTTCGTCGCCCAGGCCTTCCGCCCCCTGAAATGCGGCGCTCGATCCGCCTTCTTTGTAGAAAACGGACTCAGCCGAAGTTTTGAGGTTCGGAGCGTCTTCGCGCGACTTCGTTTTCTTGATCGAGGCCTGAGTGCAGTTTCTCGGATAGGCCTCGTCCGCCTTCACATCAAAAAACAGCCACTCCTCGCGCTCCGCTCCTTCCACTCCGATTCTCGTGGTGCAATAGGCACCGGCGGGGCCGCTCACGCAAAAATCTTCCGGAAAGGGAAAGGTAACGGGGCCTTTGCGCTTGGCCACCTCTTTGGCCACCTTCCTGTTGGCTTCTTTGGAGCCGCAGGTAAGTGGGATCAGTTTGTCGTTGATAAACATCTCGCCGCTATTGCGCGGATACCATTTTCCGTCGGATTCCTTCACCATCATCCTGGCGCTCACAGCCCGGCACTCGATCTTGTCGGGGCTTGCAGGAGAAAATCCATGGTAGAAATTCAGCAGCACCTGCACGTCGGGCCTTTTGCCTTTCTTTTCTTTGCCGGATTGGAAGAAGGTGAATTTGCACACGCCCTCTTTATAGTCGCAGTTCGACTGCCTCTTCAGCTGCTGGCGCACGTTTTTGATCTCACCCGTCTCTTCGAGGTATTTCTCGAGCTCTTTGGAATCGGCGATCGCAGACAGCCCTTTTCCAGGGCTCCAGGATCCGGCAAGGCAGGCGCCTTTAGCTCGGGGAGAAGCGGGAAAGGCGACGGGATCAACAGCCAAAGCAGCGCTACCCATCAATAGGGAAATCACCATCCACATGGATCCTTGAACCGCGCTTCTGCTCCAAATGCCAGACATCATAAATTGCTCCTTAGGAGCATTCGTATAGAGCTCCTTGAGCATAAAGATCGGCATCTGGAGCGGCCTCCTTTAAAAGCCGGCCAATTTACCTGTTGGCCATGCGACGGCCAGAGTGAGGCCCATGCCGCCCCTCAAGAAATTCCCCGCAAGCACCGACAAGCCAAGGATGTTCCTCCGCAACAAACTTAAGTACCTGGTGTTCGTGATTTCCCGCCGCCTGAGCGGCAAGCAGCTTCCCGCCAAGCGCCGAGATTTCCGGGTGCTGGCCTCCGTGGAGGGCCGGGACGGTGAAATAGCGGCCATGATACAGAACATCTCTGAAACAGGCCTATGCTTCGTGCTCGAGGAAGCGAACCTGCCCGAAGAATTCATGATCCGCCTGCACTCCCCCTTGGAGCGGAAAGACCGCAAGCTCCGCTGCCGAAAAGTATGGAGCACTCGATTCGACGCACGAGGTGTGAGCTACCTTCGCGTGGGCTGCGCCTTCAATGAGCACAGCCACCGCCTGCGCTGGCTTAGCTCCTACCTCACCGACGATTTCCATCCCGCTGCGGGCCCGGAAGCAGAAGCGGCCTAAGAACTAGCCCGCCGCACCATCTCGGATCCAATCTGGTGAAGACCCCGTGCATTTGCTAGGCTTTTCCCATGAACTTAGAGGCTCTAAGCCCTGACCCTATCCTGGAACTCAGCCGCTGGCTGGAAGAGGCCCGGCAGAAATCCGGGCTCGAATTCCCCAACAGCATGAGTCTGGCCACCAGCACACCGGACGGAGCTCCTTCCGTGCGCATGGTGCTCCTCAAAGGAATCAGCCAGCAAGGGCTGGAATTTTTCACCAATTTCGAGAGCCGCAAGGGCCAGGATCTGGCTGCCAATCCCAAGGCCGCCGTATGTTTTTACTGGGAGAAGCTGCACCGCCAAGCGCGGGTGGAAGGCGAAGTGGAGAGGCTTAGCCAGGAAGAGAGCCAAGCCTATTTCATTACCCGCCCCCGCGAAAGCCAATTAGGAGCCTGGGCCTCACCTCAGAGCCGCGTGATCGAATCGCGAGAAGAGTTAGAACTCCTGGTGCAGGAGTACGCGGAGAAATTCGAGGAAAAAGAAGAGATCCCCCGCCCCCCGCACTGGGGAGGATTCCGCCTTCGCCCAAGAAAAATCGAATTCTGGATCAACGGGCCCCACCGCCTGCACGATCGTTTTCTATATGAAAAAAAGGGAAACGCCTGGGAACGGAATCGCCTGGCGCCCTGACACCAAAGGAGAAGAGAATGAAACTACCGTTTCCCTGGCTCGCTATTATTGCCCTTTTACTCTCCTCCTGCAGCGCTACCTCCCTTCGCAATCCGTCCACCTCTCCAAACATCCCCCTCGCCGTTACTCCCGTGCCCGTGGAGCGCGCCGATTACGAAGCCGCCGGGCCACGCTACGCCATCTCGGCCCAGGGCCGGGCCGCCTCCGAAGCTGCGGATCGAATGTTCCGCCTCGGCGGCAATATCATCGACGCCGCCATCTCCGCCTCTTTCGCCATCTCCGTGGAGCGCCCTCATTCCACGGGCCTCGGTGGAGGCGGTTTTCTTCTTTTCCGGCAAGCCAAAACCGGCAAAGTGTTCGCCGTAGACTTCCGCGAGCGCGCCCCGCTGCGCGCTCATAAAGATATGTATCTTGATTCGAACGGAGCCTTCGATGCCAAGCGATCCCTGAACGGCATTCTCTCCGTGGCCACCCCAGGCCTCGTGGCCGGGCTCGCCGAGATCCACGCAAAATGGGGAAAGCTGCCGTTTGCTCTCACAGTAGCCCCCGCCATCGAGCTCGCGGAAAAAGGCTTCACTGTTTATCCCACTCTGGCATCCGCCATCGCTGGCCGCGCTTCGGTGCTGGCTGCTGATTCGGAAAGCCACGCCCTCTTTTTCAGAAAAGACGGCGCCCCCCTGCAAACCGGAGATCTTCTCGTGCAGAAAGATCTCGGCTTTACCCTTCGGCAGATCGCCAAATACGGAAAGAACGGATTCTACCGAGGCAAGGTGGGACGCCTGCTGCTCGATTACTTCCAGAAAGCCGGCGGCCTCATCGAGCAAAAAGACTTCCAGGCCTATCGCGTGAAATGGCGAAATCCTGTGCAGGGAAATTTTCGAGGCTACGAGATCTTCTCTATGCCCCCTCCGAGCTCAGGCGGCATTCATGTGCTCCAAATCCTGAATATTCTCGAGCACGATCCTCTCAAAGACCTCGGCGCGCTCTCCACACAGGGAGTGCACCGAGTGGCCTCCGCCACCCAGCTCGCCTTTGCCGATCGTGCTGTTTATCCGGGCGATCCTGACTTCGTGAAGGTGCCGGTCGACTGGCTGATTTCAAAGAAATATGCGCTCGAGAGACGTGCCCTGATCCCGGAAAACAAGGCCAATCCATCTTCCGCAATCCGCGCTGGCACCTTTGAGGATAGCGGCCATACCGAAACCACGCATTTTTCCATCATGGACAAGGAAGGCAATGCGGTGGCTTCCACGCAAACCATCAATTATCACTTCGGTTCCGGCCTCGTGGTGCCCGGCACGGGTGTGATCCTGAACGATGAGATGGACGACTTCTCCGGCAAAGCTGGAAGCGCCAACGCTTTCGGGGCGATCGGAGGTGAAGCCAATTCGATTGCCCCCGGCAAGACACCGCTTTCCTCCATGAGCCCCACCATCGTGCTGAAAGATGGAAAGACCACGCTGGCCGTAGGTGCCCCGGGTGGAACACGAATCATCACCTGCGTGGCGCAAACGCTTTTGAATTATCTTGGCTTCGGTCTTCCGGCTTGGGAGAGCGTGGCGGCCGTTCGCTTCCACCACCAATGGCAGCCCGACGAGATTCAGATGGATGCGCCCGGCGTTTCCGAGAACGTACTGGCGGCCCTCGAGCGCATGGGGCATAAGGTGAGCATCAAGCCAAACGCGGTCTTCTGCCGCACCCAGCTTGTGGCGAGAGAAGGAGCCACGCTTCGGGCTGTGGCCGATCCGAGAGACTGGGGTTACTCGATTGCCCGCTAGCTTCTATTAGCGCGCCAGGCGCAACAGATTGGTGGCGATATCCAGCACAAGCACCGAACAGTCCTGTGGTGGCATCGGGAATTCGTCCTCCGCCTTCAGCTCTTCCTCGCTTTCGCTCTCCAGCTTCCTGCGGAGACGGAACGCGATATCTGTCATCAGCTCCTGGCTTTCCTCTGAGCGTGAGAGGCACTCCTCCACGAATCCCGACACCTCGAGGCCGAGTGCCTCGCCCCATCCATCGGAGCAAACCATAAGACGATCGCCTGGTTCGAGCGAAATTTCCCCGGCTTCCGGCACCTTGCCACTGGCGAGGGTGAGCGGTCCATGCTCCCCCCGCGCTCCCCAGGAGATATGGCCGTTCTTTCCCCGTTTTGCCAGGAACACCGGCCCGCAAGCCACGAACTTGAGCGCATAAGTGCGCCGGTCCAAAATACCGTAGAGAAGAGAAAGGCGATCTTTTTCTTTCACGCTCTCCTGCATTTTTCCCCAGAGCGCGCGCACGATTCTGGCCGGATCATCCAGTTCATCTCGCCCCAAGTGCACGGAAAACTGCATCAGGGATCCAATAAGACCTGTAGAAAGAGAATAGGAAGAAGAATCCGAAAGAATCAAACCGGCATGGGTGCCGCCCGGAAACTCGAAGAAATCAAAATAGTCCCCGCCGCTTTTGAGCCCGCACCAGTATTTGCTTTTAACGGACACGGGGCCAAGGGCAGGGAATTTTTCCCGGATCAGGCGCCTTTGGATTTTCTGCGCCAGCTGTATATCCTCCTGCAATCGATGCACGAGGTCTCCCACGCCCCGGCTGCTCTCCTCGAGCACATGAAGGCTCTTCATCATCTCGTGATTGCGAAGCACGCGCTCGATATCCAAAGCTCGTGGAGGCAGCACGAACATATCGTCCACCAGGCCCTGCCGGAAGGAAGCGGGAATCCCCTGCCCCTCTTCGGCGGTCACCACCACGCAAGGCCAGCTTTCCTCTGAAAAGGACCCCAGAAATCGGATCGCAGTTTCATCGTCGAGGAGAAAGAGATCCGCCTTTTCCGCCATTTTCCCCAAAGAAGCGGGATCGGGAGCGGAAAGAAGGTATTCCGGCTCGGCGTGCAAAGACCGGAGAGATTCGATCAGTTTGGCATTGGTGGCGGCGATGCGGGTCTTTTTGTTCATGTTTAAAAACGCCTCGAGATGCGGATGGAGATATGACGGTCTTCGATATTGTTCAGCTTGGTGGGATGAAGCTCTTCAGCATGGGTGCCGATATCGAAGGTGCCCTGTTTGGTGGCCAGGCCTATGCCGGTGGTCCAATAGCCCTGGCTGAAGCCGGCCCTGAGGTAAAACTTCTTGGAGGCATTGTACTCGAAGCCTGCGTTTATGTGCCGGATAGGCGCGGCCCCTGTTTGGTTTCTGGCATCACGGAAATCAAACGCCATCGTGAGCACATCCTTGCTGCCCACCTTGGGAGAAAGCGAGAAGCCGGCGTCGTAAGTCATCTTCACGATCTGGTGATTGTGGGGAGCCGAAGGGGAACCAATTTTTACCAGGCCTGCGGTGGGAAAGCTGGTATCACCCACGTTCCTGGCCACCGCACCTATTGTGGGCAACCATGCCCAGGGCATGGTGATCAACACGCCGGCATCCAGGCCCACGCCCAAGCCGTTTCTGGTATCGGCCACTAAACTTTCAGAAGCTGTAGATGTCACTGCACCATCAGGCTCCTGGCCCTCGGTTTTAGTAACCTGGATCAGGCGCACCCCGAATCCCAACCGAAAACGCCCGCCGAGCGCTGCCATCGAAAGGCCCATCGTGGGCACCACGAGGTATCGGGAATAGTAGTGCCAAACCCCTGCGGCTTTGTCGTAATACGACCATCGGTGGAGCCTGGCCAAAACACCGAAGCTGAAGTTCTGGGAAGAGATATTAGGATAGAGAGAGAAACCTCCCGACGAGATCTTTCCGGGCTTGGCTTTCACCAGCTCCCTCGAAGCCGAAAAGGTGGCGTGCTTTCCCCAGTCCACGATCGAGCTAGAAGCAGAAAAAATCCCCGTCCCCATTTCCACTTGGGGATTGAAAACCTCCAGCATCGGCTTCTTGAGGCGAGCTAGAGCTGCGGGATTGTAAAATGTTGCGGTGGTGGGATCGTCTGCGGAAGCAATGCCGGTATTTCCCATGGACAGTGCGCGCGTGGACGAGATCCACTCCGCGTTCAAGGCATCTGCTCGGCTCTGGTCCGGGAAGGCGGCCATGATGGCCACGCAAAAAAGCGCCCGGAAAAGGCATCCGTCCATGGAGTCCCTCCTGCTTCTATTGTCCCTGATTTCTTTGCCTTTGTAACCCTGCTTTCCCGCCCTGCCCCAAACCCGGAAGGACACATCTAACTATGCATTATTAAAGAGCTTATTTCCAAACACGCCAGCCGATACCCGCTGCAGAACTAGCCAATTTTGGTCGATAACACTAGGGGGCCGATATGAAGCCGAAGACGGGCAAAATAGGTCGGAAACTTCAGCTAGTGAAAGAGCAAAAAGCTGCTCCGGCCGAAGCCTTTCCGGAAGTGCTTCTGGATTCTTTGCGAGCGATTATCACGAGCCTCGAAGAAAAGGACTCCTATACCCATGGCCACTCCGTGCGAGTGGCGGAGTATTCCGTAATGATCGCCAGAGAGCTGGGATACTCCGAACAGCAAGTGAGGGAAGTGGAGATATCCGCCCTCTTCCACGATATTGGCAAAATCGGTATCCCGGATCACATCCTCGCCAAGCCGGCCCGGCTCACTCCCGCCGAGTTTGAAATCATGAAGAGCCACCCCGTGAGATCCGCCCAGATCATGGAGAAGATTTCAGCCCTCAAGGATCTCATTCCCGGCATTCGCCACCACCATGAGCGTTTCGATGGCCACGGCTATCCGGACGGCCTCGTTGGCCACGAGATCCCGCTCTATTCACGTATTATTTTGATCGCCGACACCTTCGACGCCATGACTTCCACCAGGCCCTACCGCCTGGCATTGGATAAAGAGATGGCCATCCGGGAACTCCAGAACTGCTCGGGCACTCAATTTGATACGCCCCTGGTGGAAGCGTTCATCAGCGCAATGCGGAAAAAACATAGCGGAACCGGTAAATCCGGAAGCAGCTTTCGCAAAAAAATCGCCTGACCAGCAGGCTCCTCCTTGCCGCCCTGCGAACGCGTGTTTAAAATGTTAAGAGAACTAAATGACCTCACCCAGAGCGAAAATCCTCGTAATCGAGGACAACGAGGATACCCGCCGCTTTCTGAGCCAGATCTTGGGCAAGGAGTATGAGGTATTGCTGGCAGACAATGCAGTGCTCGGAATTGATTACGCCAGAAATGAACAACCTGATCTCATCCTTCTCGACATCATGCTTCCTCATCTTTCCGGGCTCGACGCCTGCCAGCTTCTGAAAAAAGATACCCGCACCGCCCGCATTCCCATCATTTTCCTGTCTGCGAAAAGCAAAGTAAGCGACATCACCTCGGGCCTCAGCATCGGAGCCGATGACTATATTCCCAAACCGTTCGACTACAAGGAACTGATGGCCAGAGTACAGGCGCGCCTGCGCTCTACCGCCGACAGGAATAAAGCCGGCGACATCATCATTCTAGGCGATCTTTCCATCGACCCCTCCAATCGAACGGTAAAGTTCCGGAATCGCGGGGTGGAGCTGACTCTTACGGAATTTGATATCCTCCGGCGGCTGGCCACACAGCCCGGGGAGACGGTGACCAGAAAAGACATCATCGAAGCCGTTCGCCACCACTCCAAAAAGGCGATCAACGACCGCACGATAGACGTGCACATCCGGGCGATCCGGAAAAAGATCCCGGAAATGCAAAAACACCTCACCAGCGTTTATGGTGTGGGCTATCGCTACGACAAATAATCTTATTTCTGGATATCGAGTGATCTCTCGATAGTGGTGAGCTTTCCTTCTTCCACCATGATTTCGTCCTCGGTTTGAACGCCCAGCATGGTGTTTTCAATCCGGATCTTATAGCGGCCCACGGGAAACTCGTCCCTCACAGGCGTATTCCCTTCAAACACCTGCTCGCCATTGAGATAGAAAATCACATGGGAAGAAGGGAGCGTATTGTAGTTCAGCTTGCCCATTGGCAACTCTATCGCCGGCACGTCGTATCCGTAGGTGCTCGGCTTCTCCAGCGGAGGCACCACAAAGCGCTGGGTTTGAAATCCCTTGGCGCTGATTTCGATCTTTAACTCCGTTTTCAGCGGTACCTTGAACTGGCCGTTGTTCACTACAGTCTGGTGCCCGTTTACGGTTGCCTGAATTCCCTTCATTTCCGTCTTCACGAGAATTACGGCTTCCGCAACTGATGGCTTGGGACGCACCGGTACACCAGGATTCGAGGGGTTGCCCTTGTTCACCGGATCTTTCGGGGTCACGTTTGCCGGAGCCCGGCCACAGCCCGAGGCCAGCCTCTCCAAGGGCGTTCCGCAAAGCATTCCATACTGGCGGGCCACGAAAATCAGGCCCACAAACACCACGGCAACCATCGCCAGCTTGCCCATGTTTCCGTTTTTGCTCGAGGTGGCCTCGCTGAGCTCATTTCTCAGAATCGTGGAAGTTCTTGTTCCACCCGGCCTAGGCGTGCCGGCCGAAGAGTTTCCGGTTTTGCTCCAGGGAGGAATCACCATGCTGTCCGTGGGGCCAGGCTTGCGTGGCGGAGGCACTCCACCCGCAGGCGCCTTTGTGGACGTGTTTTGAATGATACCGGTATTGCCCTTTTTCTGGCCGGGAAGCGGTGGCTTTGCGCCAGGTACCGGCGGAGGCGGCACCGTCGCATTCTTGGGTTGGGGCATCTGGGCTGAACTCATCAGCTCCAAAGTAGATGGTTTATTGAGGCTACCCGTCTGCTGGGCCACCATATCCATCATTTCCCGGTTAAAATCCGTAGTGGAGATCAAGCCGTCAGCCAGCTTGGTGGAAAGCTTTGGCACCTTGCCACTGCTTTTCCCGTCGTCCTTTTCTTCCCCGCTGTCGTTCTGAAGCGGCTCCATGGCCAGATACTTCTGCAAGCGATCCTTGTCCTCGCGGATCTCATTCTTGAAAAGCTCCTGGGCATAGTAGCTGAGGTCTGCGGGATTGAAGCTGGGGTTGAAGGAATAAAGGAATTTATGCAGATCGCGCTGGAACTCTTCGGAGCTCTGGTATCGCTTGTTCTTATCCCTGGTGAGGGATTTCAAAACGATGGCATCCAGGCTCTGAGGCACCGCGGGGTTGAAAGTGCTGGGAGGCTCGATCTTGGCGCTCTGGATCAGGCGCAGCACACCCATATCCGTTTCGGCCACGAAAAGCCGTTTCGCGGTTAGCAGCTCCCAGAGCACGATTCCGAGGGCAAAAATGTCGCAACGGCCATCGAGCTCTTCACCGTTGATCTGTTCAGGCGAAAGGTACGAAGGCTTGCCTTTGATCACTCCTGCTCTCGTGGCTTCATTGGCGCTTTTGGCTTTCGCGATACCGAAATCGAACAGCTTCACTGCGCCGTCGTAGGAGATCATCACGTTCTGAGGGGAGATGTCCCTATGCACGATCCCCAGAGCCTTGCCGCTCATCCGATCCTTGAACGCGTGGGCATAGGCCAAAGCATGGCAAACCTGGCTGATGATGTAGCAGCTCATATCGATGCTGAACATCGACTTCATATCAGCCAATCGCTTCACGAACTGGCGAAGGTTTTTCCCTTCCACGTACTCCATCGCCATGAAGTACTGGTCGTCCACCTTGCCGTAGTCGTAGATCTGGATGATGTTCGGATGAGTCAGGCCTACGGTGATCTTGATCTCTTCCTCGAACATCTGCAGGAATTCCGAATTCTGCGAGAGATTCGCGATCACTTTTTTGATCACGATGATGCGGTCGGGCCCCTCTTTAGCCGCAGCAAGACGCGCACGGTAGATCTCCGCCATACCGCCTACGGCGATCGGATCTACGATGATATAGCGTCCAAATTTATGGGGCTGAAAACCCATAGGGCTCCTTCTTCTTATGCATCGGTAAAATCCGGAAAACCCTGAATCTAATTATGAAAACCGAGACCGCTCCGGAGAAACCCGAAGCCTTACACGGAAGAAGAAACTGACCGATTTTAACCCTCTCCCACTAACCAATGGGATCTTTGGGATTTTTCTGGGAATCAAATCTGTCAAAAGTTTTTACAGCCTGGAATGGTCAGGCCCGGCCAGAAGTATCCAAACCACGGAATAGATACCGAGGAGAGCAAAGGGAGCCAGCTGCAGAGGAAAGTTACCCATCGAATTCACTCCCAGAATCAGAAGGGTGCCGACAGCTATTTCTTTTTCTTTCGACATCGGAAGCCTCCAAGCCCGGACCAGCACACTTCCGAGAAAAGGAATCACGGCAAGCAATCCCAGAATCCCCACATTGAACACGTATTCGATCAGCTCGTTGTGTGCTTCCTCCCAGCGCATATCCCCTAAAACCTGGTGATAGGCAGGAAATTCCCGGGAGAACTCCCCTACTCCATATCCCAGCCAAGGTTGCTCCGCGATGGCGTTGATGCTGTAGACCCAGATATGAAGGCGGCCGTTGTGGGAAAAAAAGCCAGGATGGTCATCCCCGTAGAGGAAAAGAAACGCCCCTCCCAGAAATCCGGCCAGCGCCAACAGAGAGGATGACTTCTTCCAGCCCCTGCACCAGACAAACCACAATAGAGCAAAGAAGAACGAAGCCAAAGCAAACGCTGATTTCGCCGCAAGCATGGCCAAGACAGAGACAAATGCTAATAGATATTTTCTATTTACAATCCATATCCAGCCCAGCCAAGCCATAAAAAGCCCGTAGAAGGTATGCTGCCCTAAAAATCCAGCAGGCAGTCGCTCTGAAAGCCCCTTCACCGTGCCACGCGTAAATAGAGGATCCAGCCCGAGCATCTGCAGTGAACCAATCCCGAATTGGAGAACAGTTATCGCCATTAAAACAGCATATAAATCCTGCTCTTTATATCGGCCCCTTCCGGAAAGAATCGCGAATGCGCCCAAAGCCACGGCCAGAGGAAACGCCAAGATGAAAAATGCACCAAGAGGGCGCGGACTAAACACCGCTCTCGCTGCCAGATACAGGATCCAGCCCCCCAAAAACACCGCCCAGCCGCAGGAAAACATCGCTCCCTTGATCAGGATCAGTTGCCGCCAGGAGGAGAGGACCAAGATCCAGCCTATCACGGCTGCCCAAAGCCATTGCGGTTCGCGAACCGTATCTCCTATTCCGGGAAACACAAAGAGGCTCGCTCCCGTTAAATAAAGGAGAAAGCCCCATTGCCGAACTTTCTCAGAAATACTGGTTGAGCAGTAAGAGATAATAGGTACTCGCGGTTGAAACCATATCCAGGTAATAAGACGCCCCGGAAGCCGCATACTGCAAGCTTCGCAGGCCATCGCTGAACTGATAGGTACCAGAAACTGTCGAACAGGAGCTGTCGCTATAGAATCTCAAACGTAGCGGGGGAGAAAAATACCCGGCATTGCCAATAGGAATCACAAAATTCGAAAGCAGATAAGATGCGGTACTCGAAGCCGTACTGCAGGCGGAACTAAGATTGAAATCCGATGATTCAACAAGACCGCTTCCCTCTTTAGAACCAGCCAAAAGCTCGGCCCTTAGGTAGAAAATTCCAGTAGATGCGGGCGTACATGAAGGATAAGCGGCTCCTGTGCAGAACTGGGTTTTCAACACCTTGAAGTTCGTGCCCGAAGCGGCATTTGCGCCATTCGCAGGGCCAAAGGCGCTGGAGTTTCCAAAATCACAATTGGAGGCATTCAAAGTGATGCTGATAGTGGTGCTCGCGCCACTTAAGGTAATAGTGGCACCACCGTCTCCGTAGCCGCACCTCACCTGCCCTTCAATTCCCCCGGAGCCGGCCCATCCATAGGCGTAAACCTTATACTGGCTGTTCGGCAGAAGAACGGATTTGGAATTCACCAGATCCTCGCTGGCAAACCCAAACACTTTTCCTTTATCGGCGTTGATCTGATCCACGAAATAGATCATCAATCCGCCGTTCAGCACAGCGGCCCCATGCATCTGATCGTTCCGGCTCGAAAAGTGAACCCTGGTAACGTCGCCATTGATGCGGGAAAACTTATCCGTGAACTTTCCACACGACATCAGGGCAGGAAACAAAAGCACCATCCATAGAGCGGAACGAATTCGCATGCTGAAAGTTTACCGGATACGCTCCTGCAGCTGCAATGCCGTAAGCAAGCCAGTGACACCTGCTTGCGTGTAAGCAAAGGGCAAAAAAAGAGAGCCCGCGAAAAACGCGAGCTCTTCTTTTCTTCTCAGGGAGAAAACTAAGGGCGGCGTTCCGGAATCTTTCCGGTTTCCTTGAGAGCCTTCACCTGATTGAAGAATTCCTTCTGGCCTTCACGAATTCTCTGAACGTTGAAGCCGTAATTCTTGCGGCCATTCTCCACTCCGAAGAAGGAATAGTTCTGGCCAGTGAGCATTCCAGCCACGCGGTAATCCGTTTTGCCATCCGACATCGGACGGATCTGGATGATGGTGATGTAGCTCGTGGAGGTGGTGGTGGTGCCCTGGCCGTAAGGCTCGAGCAAAGAGCCTACGAGGGTATAACCCTCTTTCGGGCTTCCCCGAACCACCATGGCGAATACGTCGTTCATGTCCTGAGCAATCCCGCCACTTCTCTTGAACGTGAACGTCTTATAGGCGCCGGGACCCCACTCGATCTGAGCACGCTCTTCGCGGAACCCAAATACGGTATCGTAAGGAAAGGTGATTCCGCCGCTTTGTCCGATAGGCTTACCCCAACGAAAAAGGATGGTCTCCATTACGGTCTGCACAGGAGCATCGATGATGGCATAGGTTTCGAGGCCATAGCTCGTGCCTAGTTCTACTTCACCGGCTTTTTCCATCTTCACGGCTTCGGCCAAAGGCTTATCCACGGACACATAAAGCTTATCTGCGTCTTTGTGCACCTGATCCGGAAGGGAGCGGGTTTTCTGCTGCTGGTACCAGCCGAAGGTGAAATCAGCATAAGGGCTCGTGCCCTGGGCGCCAATCTGCTCTAACCACTGGTTATGGCTGTTCTTTTCCAGCTGAGCGGGAGGGGTCGGTCCAGCAGCCAAGGAAACGGCTGCTACCGGCATGGAAATCATCAGAGACAGGATCGTAGATTTAAATGCGTTCATAGGTTCTCCATAGAGGGGCCCGTACTTCGGCCATTTTCTAACCCGATTCCGGCCTTTTTCCCAGGCTTTTTCTGGCCAAAATGAAGGAGAATACCCGTTTTTTCTCTTTAGTTACAATATCTTACAAATCCCAACCCAAAGCTCACTTTACGCCCAGCAGAAGAATAGAGCAGGCGCTCTGCTCTACCCTTTAAAATCGACTAGAAGCGCAGACTCACTCCCATTCCATAAAGAAGGAGCTTTCCGCCCGTATCGTAACCCGGGGCCCCTACCTTGGTGGCGGTGGACTTCCGGACAGGCCGATCCTTGAGAAAGTTGTATTGGAAGAAAAAATCGAGGTCGAAAACATCGTTGTCCCGGAAAGGATGGTCCAGGCTCATCCCCAGGCCTGCGCTGGCCATATGCCGGTCGTTATCCACGAAATTGGTATCGCCGGTTTGGTCGGGCGCGGGCGAAGGATGCCATTGGTAGCCCTCTCGCCAGAAGAGCTTTTTCACCAGCCCATCTCCGATCCCCACCTCTTGCTGCATGCCGAATCGGAATACGGTGGTGTCCTTGAAATCGGCCGTGGAGTGCAGACTGCCGATCACATAGGAATTGATGTTGCCGCTTCCGTAGGGGCTTACATAGTCGCTCCATTTCACGCGGCTCACGTCCCCGGAAAAGCTATACTTCCCGGCCAGCTTGAAGGAGCCCATAGCCACCCATTCCGCCGGAGTATAAGCAGGCATGGAATTCAACTCACCCTGTACGGGCACGAAAGCGGACACATCGGCCTGCAGCTTGTTCTCCATGCCGCTCTTTCCCCGATACATCAGACCCAAGCTCCATGGGCTCTCCGGCTTGCGGCGGCCATGATCGTAAACCACCGAAAAGGAAAGCCGGCTCTGGCTCTTCGCCTCTACCGCGGAGGCGGAATAGTTAATGGAGTTATCCGAGCGCAACACATACATCGTGTTCGACTTGGTGGTGGAGCGCACGTTGACGCCAAGGGCTAGCCCGTCCACCAGCTCATATCCCGCCCCTACCACGAAGAAGAAGTTGCGGCTGATGTCGGTATAAAGGGGATAAAAGGGATAGTCCACCGGGGTGCCGGAAACCCGGATCATCGTAGTAAAGGGCAAGTAGATGGCACCGCCCAACGTTAGCGGGCGGATTTTGCCCAACGGAAGCGCAAAGCCGATCACGGTGCCCCCGCCCGGCAATACGCCGGCATCCTTGAAATCGCCCTGGGTGCCGCTGGAGTTCAGCGTGATGGTTCCGTAAGGCTTGATCTGAGGGTCGAGGTATTGCACGCCAAAGGAAAATTCCACCCTCCGAAGGAATCCCAGAGCGGCCGGAGCCGTATACACCTGGAAGGGATCGTAATTTCCCTGGTTCAGGGCCGTGCCCCCCATGGCCGGGCTTTTCTGCCCGATGCCAAACAAGGAAGCCATTTCCGCCCGGGCCTCAGAAGCCATAGCGAGCAAAGAGAGGGAAATCACCAAAATCCGATGCATAAGCGGTCCTCGAAAGAGGGAGAACGAAACACTCCCCCCGGCCGCTTCATGGTTTTCGTGCTACCAGCCGCTTAGCTGGAAAAGCCCAGCATCCGGCGGATCATCAGCAGAACTTTCGGAAGCGTGCCGTCGTCGATCTTCTGCTGCAGGAAGTTCAGGGCCGGACGCACCGCCTGGTCCTGGAACAGGGCCGAGAGATGACGAACGACTTCAGGGAAATTCCTGTCTCTTAAGAGATCAGAAGTTGCCCGGAAAGTCTCCCTACGTTCGCTTACAGTTCCGGGAGGACGGGCCTTATCGAGATCTTTCAGGAAGTCGTTGATCTTTTTGTCCTCGAGCTTGAGGAGCTCGTCGGCCGAGGTGCGCAGAAAGCGCTCCGACTCATGGCGGCGCGAGTCGCCCACGATCGAGGAAAGAGGGCTAACAAGCCTTCCCAAGGTGGAGGTGGAGTAATCTCCCTCCCTCTGAGGCTGAATCAAGGAACGCACGATGCGCTCCGCGGCTTCCACGCCCATTTTGTACTTACGGCGATCAGGAATCTCATCGCTCACGGAGAAAGCCTTGGCACGAGCCAGTTTCCCAGGCCGGTTCTGCCAGGCTTCGATCAAGCGCACGCCTTTCGAAAGCCAGCCCGTCTCCACCACCTTGCCGATCAGGCTCACATAGGCCTTTACGAGGTAACCGTCCTTATCCCGAGCAAGCGCGCGGGTGAGATCGCCCCCGGTCCTCGACATCCCGCTGCGGATATAAAGAACGATATTGGGAACCTGATCCACAAGCATGCGCCACGCACGTTTGTCATCGTCGTTCGAGAAAACCTCATCGGCAAACGCGTTGCGAAGCCAGTCTTTGTTCTTATGGTACTGCTTGAGGAGATCGAGCTCCTTCATCGCAAAGCCCAGCAACATTTCGGTGGAACCAGGATTTCCGTAGGGTGAAGTGAAATACCATTCCGAGATCGGCTGGCCTTTGTTTCGGAAGTCATTGGCCATCTGGGAGGCCAGGGTTTGGGTGAGCTTCACCACATACTCGAGCACCACGTCTTCCCCGAGCTTGGTTTTCGCCACATTCACCCAGATCTCCGCGAGATGCTTTTCGAGAGGAAGCTTTTTGCCCTGGAAGGTTACTTCCAGCGCACTGGTGCGGTGTTTGTTGCTGTAAATGCGGATGGCTCGATCCAGAGCCAGGCTGCCGCCCTCAGGAACCACCTCTTTCGTGAATTCCGCGAGCTCGGGAAGGCTATAAAGCGCCATGATGTCACCGGAGAGATTCGCGCTCTGAAGATGGCCCGCGTTTCTCTCGCCAAAGGCGTCGCGGTTGATCGCAGGAACCACGTTGTCCAGGAACTGCGTATAAGCCGGATCCGCGAAGGCCCGGCGGATGATCTCAGCCATCTGATCGGAGGTAACCGGAGCCTTGAGATCGATCTGGTTCTTCCGGGCGAACTGGGTGAGATAGTTCGCGATATTCAGCTTCGAAAGATTCATCACCACCTGGCTCTTGATCACATAGCCATGGAGGCCGCCCACCACGCGGTGCCCGTTCATGGAGTACCAGGTGGCCAGGCTTGGCAGGAGCTCGGAATGGTCTTTTTGAAGCTCTGTCACAAGAATAGCCAGCTGGGTGAGAGGCGCTTCCCCACCCTCTTTAGGACGGGCGAACATCCTCTGGTTAGCGCATTCCTGGCGCTGCTCGGGAGTTTCATTCAGGCCCGGGCAAGCCTCGTTCTCGGGATCCATGCCTTCATTCAGCTTGGGATCCACTTTCTCGCCGCGCACAGCACCGGCATCGAGGAAGTAAGCGGAGATGGTGCCTTTCTCAAGCAAATGCTCGATAAACTGGTAAAGAGAACTGCCTTCCGGCTGCAACTGCTCCACGCCTTTGGCGAGTTCAAGTGCGCGAAGGGAAACCGAGGTTCCATCCAGATCGGATTTAACGAAACGAGCCATATCTTTGATGGATTTGGCGTAATCTTTATCTTCGCCTTCCGCAGTGGTGGTTTCACCCGAAAAGCTGCGGATGATCACGAAAGCGTTTTCGATATTGTCGGGGAAGAGATCCGTATAAACCACATCGGCGAGGCCAGGCAGAAGATCGTTCCATACGTCTTTTCCGGCCCGGAGCACTCCATCAAGAACCGGCAGGAAATCCTGGAAGGAAGGATTTTTGATCATGCTGGCGAGGAAGGGAAGAAGGCGGTCCACCCGGGAGTTTCCTTGCGGGCCATCGCCCAGCCAATCCTTGAGGGTGTCTTTGAGCTCTTTGGTGTTCCCGTTTTTCATTACGAGATTGAGGGACCGGATGAGCTCCGGAAAATGCTCGCTATTGAAGAGAGGCTCCAGCTCATTGAGGCTGGAGTCGTAATTGGCGCAGCGGAAGATCGCGCGAAAATTCTCCTGCGTGAGCACGTTGTCGCGAAGATCCACTTTTTGTCCGTCGCAATGCTGAGAGCGGAGCGCATCGAGATCGCGTCCATCGGGGCTCATGACCGTGGGAAGGAATACTTTGGGGGCATTCTCGGCCTTGGAGCAGGCGGTGAGGGAGATCGCTAGAGCAAGGAGGCTGATCCGCTTAAACATTTGGGCACCTTTCCGAACGAGAAACACAGAGGGTAAAGTGGGGGGAAAATACCAGAGATGCAGTGCAGCATCAAGCCAGATGTAAGCTTTTATCTGATTGAATTTGATGAAGAAAATCGATTCTTTTGGTTCGCAAAAGTTGAAGAAAATCAGGGCCCGATTCGCATTCCTCGCCCTGAAATGTACAAACCCGAAACTACCGCCCAAAAGATAGGCAGGCGGAAACTGGTGGCCGCAAGACAATACCCTTAAATTTCAAATAGTTAAAACTGGCACAGGCCTGGCAACTACCCGAAACAGACAGGGAAGCTGGTCAAAGTCCCCTCCCCATCCCCCTCCCGAGATTTGGCCAGTTTCCTTGTTTTTCTTTTTTCCGCCCGAAGAACCTTCCGGGCCAAAAATAAATTCTATTTTAGAGGAAAATAGTAAAACTGCTGGCCGCTCGGGTCGTCTTTGAAGATTCCGCCCTTCAGGCTCTTTTCAAACTTATCCTTCAGCCTGTTGATCACGGGCCTCGCTCCAGCGAAAACCACGCCTACCACCACCAGCACCACCAGGAGATACTCCAGCATCCCCTGCCCGCGTTGATCGCGGAAAAGGCCGGGGCGCCTTCTCTTCGAACGGCTCCTAGAGGGGGTACCTTTTGAACACTTCCTTGTAGGTATGATCCGCATGCTCCAAACCACGGCTCGGGTGGAAAACGGCTTCCACGCCCTTCTTCTTCAGATATTGTAAAACCTCAGGGTCTTCGAGCAAACGCTCTTTTAGAGCGGGCCCGCCCTTCCAGGCCTCAAGAGCATGTTTTTGCACCAAACGATAAGCCGCATCCCGTTCCAATCCTGCTTCCACCAGAGCCAGCAACACGGCCCCGGAATAAACCAAGCCCCTGGTGGCCATGAGATTCGCGCCAACGCGGTCTTCCTTCACCCGCAAACCTTCCACCAATTTGCGGGAACGCACGATCATATAGTGAGCCAGAATGGTGGCGTCGGGAGCGATCACCCGCTCCACCGAGGAATGGGAGATATCGCGCTCATGCCAGAGCGGCACGTTTTCCATCGCCGCCTCGCTATAGCCGCGCAGCAAACGCGCGCAGCCGGAAAGATTTTCCGCGGAAATCGGATTCTTCTTGTGAGGCATGGCGGAGCTGCCTTTCTGCCCGGCACTGAAGCCCTCCTCCACCTCTCCCACTTCGGTGCGCTGGAGATGGCGAAGCTCCACCGCCATTCTCTCAATGCCAGTACCCAGCAAGGCCAACGCCTGGAAAAACTCGGCGTGCCGGTCTCTGGGGATCACCTGGGTGCTCACGGCCTCGGGCTTGAGCCCGAGATAGCCGCAGGCCTTCTTCTCAATCGTAGGAGGAAGCGTTCCATAGGAGCCCACCGCTCCGGAAAACTGGCCGAACGAGATATTCTCCACGGCGCGGGTGAAACGGTCGCGATTTCGCTGAAGCTCGGCATAGTGAGAAAGGAAACGAAGGCCGAAGGAAAGCGGTTCCGCATGGATGCCATGGGAGCGGCCCACGGCCGGGATTTTTTTTGTGTCCATGGCAAGCTTCTTGAGCGCCTTGGCCAATCCCTTCATCTCGGCAAGAATCAGCAACCCAGCGTCCCGCAACTGAAGGGCAAAGGCGGTATCGATCACGTCGGAAGAAGTGAGGCCATAATGGAAGTACTGGGCGTCGGCGCCCACCTGCTTCTCGATCTGCATCGTAAAAGCGATGATATCGTGCTTCACCAGCTCTTCGTTTTTCTTGATCGCATCCACATCGATCCTAGCCTTCGCTGCCAGCCGTTTATACATGGGAGCCGGCATGATCTTGTGATCCACCATCGCTTTGCAGGCCGCAAGCTCCACTCTGAGCCAGGCATGATAACGGGCGTCGTCGGTCCAGATGGCAGCGGCTTCAGGCAGCGTATAGCGATCAATCATTTTCTTTCCTTCAATAGCCTTCGTAGTAAATTTTTTTCTGCGGATCGGCGTCGAGTGCAGCCCTGGGAAAGCCTTCTCTCAGCTTTCCATCACGCAGCACCTTCTTGTAATACGCTTCGTACTTCTCCGCCATATGTCGATGCGTAAAGGCCTCCAGCACCCTGGCCCGGCACGCTCCGGGATCCAGTTTCATGGCTCTATGCACCCCATCCACCAGATCGGAAAACGAATCGGCTAACACTCCGCTGGTGGGAGTTATGATCTCCGGTAGCGCACCGCGCGGAGTGGCCACTACCGGAGTGCCGCAGGCCATCGCCTCGATGCTGATCAGGCCGAACGGCTCTTCCCAAATCACCGGAAAGAGCAAGGCAGAGGCGCGTTGAAGAAGATCCAGCTTCTTCGCACCCCCCACGGTTCCATGGCTCTTCACCTTCCAATGCCAAAAGGGAGCCCGCCCCCCGCCCACCTCGAGGCGCATTCCGGCCGCTTTGGCGATGCGGATCGAGCCCGCAAGATTTTTCACCCGCCAGGAGGCTTTGGCCAGAAAGAGCAGGTAATCGTCCTTCTTCTTTTGCAGAGGATATTCTTCGGGATCCAAGCCGTTGTGCACGAACTCTGTCCAAGCGTGGCGCTCGGCATGCGAGCGGCTAACAAACACGGAGTTCGGGTGAAAACTCTCGCCCGCTTGCCCGTTTCCCCCGATATTCACCAGCACCGGATGAGAGGTGGTGAAGTTGGGGTTCTGGTAGAGCTGTACGATATCCGTGCCTTTGGGGAGAAAGGCGTCGAGATCTGGGAAGTGATCCGGCACTTCCACGATATTGGCGAAGGGAAGCTTGCTTCCCCGGCGGCAGAGCACGGTAACTTCGTGCCCCATTTCCGCCTGAGCTTTCGCGAGCCATTGGCAAACCCGTTCGGTGCCTCCATATCCATCCACGGGAAAGGTGGCCCAGATCAGGTGGGCGATCTTCATCGGGGATTCCCTTCGCCGCCTTTCCATTGGCCCAGCAGCTCGATCGCCGACTGAATTTCCCCCAGAAGACCATGCATGGGACGAATGTCGCGAGAGCACAACGCCACACCGTCCAGGCCGAAATGCCGCCAATCCAGATTGCGTTCCGGCGCATTGCCATAACCAAAACCACGCTCATAGACGAGGAGAGAGCCGGGAATATGATCCACGCTCTTGAATTGATAATACCGCTGAAACAAAGCATCCTGCTCCAGGCGCTCCGGATCGGGAAAGAACGCCAATGGCTGCTCCAACAAAAAGGGAAACACTTCCCGCAGGCGGCTTCTCGCCTTCATCAGCTGCACGGATATCGCTCTTGAGCTAAGAGAGCTTTCCTCAAAGGGCATCAAAAGACGGCCGAGCACCGCCCGGTGTTTCGGCGGAATTCCGCCATATACCCCTTTGGAGAAGATCTGCAGCTGCAGAAAGGCATCTCCCTTCAAATCCGAATCCGGATCAAAGAGCGCCACGTGGCTGCCAACTCCTTCGGGAACCAGCTCTTCCGGGATCAGCAAAGTGAAACCGAGCTTCCATGCACTGGGACGCACGGCCTTCACCACGCTATCCAGGCGCCTGGACACCAGCTTCCGGGGCAATAGCTCGGCGAAACGGAAGGCCGCCATCGCGCCCACCACACGATTCGCTTTCACAAAGCCCTCGTAACTTGAAAGCAGCACACCGGTAAGCCGGCCCCGCTCAAACACAATCTCTTCCACCCTGCTGCTTCGCCTGATCCCGCCGCCAAAAACCTGCAAGCGCGCCAGAAGCCGTTCTTTCAAGGCGCCTCTCCCACCTACCGGATACCGAACGCCCTTGGCCGCATTTACAATGAGGTCCCTGTAGTCGCCGTAACCAAGAGGAGAAGGCATCAAGGAACCATAAAGCGCCCCATGAATCTCACCGAGACACTCAAAGCCCACCGGCAATTTCAGGTCTTTCACCAGATCAGAAAAATACTTCCGGCTCGGGCCCGTGGCCGCCAGCAATCGAGCCAGCGCATCGAGCCGTTCCGGAGGAAGCTGCACCGCTCGCCCCAATTCCCTCCTGAGGCTCTTTTCTTCATAGGTAAAATCCAGGCGAAAGCCCTTGCTCACCAGCTGAAGGTGCGGGCTATGGAGAGGGAAAAGCTGCTCGAGACCTTCCTGATACAGCCCAAGGCTGCGTAGAAAGGCATCCTCCTTGGAACCCTCGCTCAACCCGATCACCGGTTCCGCCATAAAATCGCCCAGCAAGCGGCCGGACGGAGCCTCATAAAGCACGGTGGAAACCTGGCTTTCCTCAAGCACCAATACTTTCATTCCACGCTGGGCCGCTCCCGCCGCAAGGAAATACCCGCTAAGCTGGTCGCCGATCACAACGAGGTCGTAAGAATCATCAACGCGCATGAAGGCTCTCTTGCCTATCGCTCATGAAATCTCCTGAAAAATCTGGCGGCAAACAGGAAAAACTTAACCCAAAATTCACCTTACCGCAGAGGGTCACGTGCTCTTGCCTCCACGAAGGCCCCCACCCGTTCTCCCGCCCCCCTATGCACCTGCAAAAACACCTTCAAGCTCTCCAAAGAACGATCTTTTACCCTGCCACCTGCTCGCATCGCGGAAATCCAGCCGGCGAGCTGCCCTGCTTTCCTGCTTCCTTTCAGGGCGCAAGCGGCGCCAGCAGCCCATAGGGTAAAGGCCTCGGGGCTTCGCCCGTAGTTCGGCCCGAAGGCCACCAGCAAACCGTGAGCGACCGGCTCGATGATGGAATGAATCTGCCGCCCGAAACCACCACCCACATAAGCAAGATCGCCCAAGCCGTAGATCTCCGCCAAATATCCCCGCTGATCCACCACCAGCACCTCGGCCTCCAGCCCGTCTTTCTCCAAACGGGAAAAACGGCAATGGCTGATCTTCTTCTTATCCAGCTCGCGCTCCAGGCGAACCAGATGAGGTTCGTCCGGCTCATGGGGCACAATCACCAACGACTTTTCCCCTTCCACCATCCCCCAAGCCTTAAGGAGCACGTCTTCGTCTGCGGGCCAGGTGGAACCGGCTACCAGGCAAAAGGCCTTTCGTTTCCATTGGGAAATCCGGGCCCGGGCTTTCCCTTCGGCGATCAGCTGCTCCGCTCTCTGCAGAGCCCGATCCACTCTCGGGTTGCCAGCCACCAAACCCAAAGCGGGCTCATTGATATAAGGCTCCCAAGCGGCAGCGGCAGCGGCGTCCACGAAAGTCCAGCCGTCTACCGAAGCAAAAAGCTTGCTTCTCAACTTGAGACTAAACCACCCAAACCATCCCAAAGGAGGCGTGGAGGCGTTGATCAGAAGCAGGGGAACTCCCGCTTCTTTCGCCGCCAGCACATGATGGGGCCAAACATCGTACCGATTGAGCACAAGGGCGCGCGGTTGGATCAGCGCCATTAACTCGTGCATCTCGGCCGGGGTATCAAGCGGGAGAAAATCGGCGTGGCGCACGAAGCTCCAGTCTTTCACCAGTTTGGGAACGGAGTCGGAAAAATAGGTGAGCACCAGGGAATGCTCGCCCTTGGCTTTCAGATACTCGATCACCGGCCGGGCCTGTTCGAGCTCCCCGACGGAGCTTACATGCACCCAGATCCTTTTCTCTCCCAGCTGCCCGGCCGCCGATCGCCAGCGCTCCATCAGGCCCCGGCGCAAACTGAGCACAGCCCGTATTTTTTTTGAAAACAGGCCCAGCACGCCAAGCAACAGCAGCAGCACAGGCTGCAAGAAACGGTAAAGGCTCAGCACGGAAAACCACCTTCCTTGAGGCGGCCAAGCACGGCTTCCACGCTCAACCCCCGAAGGCAAAGACGGCTACCGAAACGAACACAGGTTTTGCCGGACTTCGAGCAAGGCCGGCAGGCGAGCGGAAGTCCCAGCAAAATGGAATCCGGCCGGTAGGGAGAAAACCCCATATAGGGATGGGTGGGGCCTTCAATCATCGCCACCGGTTTCCCCAAAGCCTCGGCCACATGAACCATGCCCGTATCATTCCCGATCACCCATTTTGCCTTCGACAGCACTGCCATGCTTTCTCTCAGGCTCGTTTTCCCCTGGAGATTGAGGCTCAATGGATTCACCTTTTTTGCAGCCTCCGCCACCGATGCACAAACATCATCCCGGCTGCCTCCCAGCACCACCACAGGAACATTTCTGGCGATCGCCACGGCAAGCTCGGCAAAGTAAGGCCACTCCTTGGAGCGCCAGGCGCTGGCCGGAAGAAGAGCCACGAAATCGTTTTCCGGAAGCCACGAACTCACTTGCTTCACATCTTCCGGCAAAGCCTGAAGCTGGGTCAGCGGCAGCCCGGCCAGATCGAGACCATCCGAACGGAGAGCCAACAAAGCCGCGGAACGAAAGCGCTTGGCTCTTCCGCCCGCTCCGAATCCGGCCCAACGGCCAAGGCGGAAAAACAGCACAAGCCACTCTCGCCAACGAGGCTTCCGAAGCACGTGCACCGGAGCCAGTCTTCGAAGACCACTCCTCCACCTCCAGGTGCGCCAGGAATCCTGCAGATCCAGGATGAGATCGAATTTCTGCGCCCTGGCCCACTCCAGCAGGGCATCCCGAGCTTCCGCCTCTCCGATTTTTTTGTCGAAGGGATATACCTGCTCGATCCCCTCCTGGCCGGAAAACAGAGAGGCAAACTCGGATTTGGTCACCAGAGAAACGGAATAGCCTGCCGACCGCAACGGACCGATCGCCGAGGTGGACAATACTAAATCGCCTAGTGAACTGAGGCGGAGAAGCAAGGCTTTGGGTTTCTTCACTCTGATTTCTCTACGGGTGAATGCTTTGGTCAAGTGAAGCAAGAATAGGCGGAGGTGAAGGTGGTGTCACGCACTGGCTCGAAATGGCTCCACTCATCGAAACGCACCTCAGCATTTTTGGTAGATTTTACAAAAACCCGTTCTCGTGTTCTCCTCGATGTTAGGAAGTGTTTCCTACAAGTGGTTTGGTTTCAAGTATTTTCCTGTTAGCACTCTGTGGCAGGAGAGGCGTGGCACATGCCTTGCTCAGGCGCCTCATGGGATGGAGTCGAACTAGCACCACTGCTGGTTCGGGGGTTTCATTTCAAAACAAATTTTACTGAGTTCTCCTTTTTGGGGAGCGTTGTTGTCTGAAAAGACGGAGGGACGAGCAATGAAGCGGGTATTTGGATGGACCGTGGCCTTAACTCTTGCGGGCGCATTCGCCCTGAACCCAGCGGCACGCGCGGAAGATGCCGCCGCCAGCACCAGTGTTTGGGACAGCATCTCCAAAAATGCCAAAGCTTCCTACCTCCTCTGGATCACAGGCCCTCGCAGCGAATCCCTTTCCGGAAACGTTTCCGGCGGCGGCACCAGCTTGGGCGCAACTCACTACCTGGGCCTTGGTTACTCCCTGGGCAAAGGCTACACCCTCAGGCTCACCAATGTGGTGGCCCAGGTGATTGACGAAGATGACACCAATAAGCCGGCCACCATCTCCGATCCTTACCTCACGCTTTCCCTTCCTCCCCTGATCAAGCTCGAGCAGTACGCTTTCGCGGTGAGCGGCTATGTGCGCTACTATCTCCCACTCTCCCGCTCCACGCAGGACGGTGTAAACGTGGGCGCCAAAGACGACAAAGGCAGAGGCCAGTTTCGTATCTACCTGAACCCGAACAAGTCGTTTTTCGACGGAGCTCTCACGTTCAACTTCGTGAACCTCTTTCAGTTCAAGTTCAACGCGAATACGCCCCAGGAGCGCTTCGACAAAGCCACGATCCAGAAAGCCCTCACCGGCAAAGGAAACCTCGGCTCCAACGTGATTTCCTATCGGGAAGATATGTACTACGTATTCAACCCGAGCGTGGCCTATGCCGCTTCCTCGAAACTGGAAGCCTATGTGGAATGGGCCTCTCTATGGCGCCACACCACGAATGGCAAGTGGTCGTCCGTGGATCACCCCTCCGATGGCCAGTACATCTCTCCCGGCGTAAACTGGACCCCCACGAAGAAGGTGCTCGTAAACCCCTACATCAGCTACCAGCTCTCTGCGGTTAACGTTAAGGACGACCCGGCCAACGGGGTTAAGAAGGGCTTGGATCACTTCGACATCGGAGTACAGCTGCAGTACACCTTCATGTAATCGCTGGGAAAATAGCCTCAGACTGAGCCAAAGGCTCTGCCTAACCCGCAGAGCCTTTTCTTTCGCCCTTCTCGGGTTAAGATCAAAAGATGGAAGCAAGGCCAGACAGCCGAAAAACTCCAGACCGTTGGTACCTGCACGTGCAGGGCCGTACGCTCGGCCCCTTGGCAGGTGACGAGGTGGTATTCGGGCTGAAGACGGGCGAGTTTCTTCCGGCGGATAAAATCGCTCACGCCCGCCATCCGATCTGGAGACGCATTTCGGAACATCCCCATTTCGGCCAGTGCGTTGCACAGGCAGGCACCCCGAGATCCGCTCACCTGAAACCACTTCCCTCTCCACACCTGCTCCGAATCAAGGTGGCTCCGCCGCCCGTGCCTGCGGCCGTTGCACCGGCCCCCTCCGTTGAACGCTCCTCTCCGGCGATGGAAGAGGAGCCACCCGCAGCAACTCCCGAAAATAAATTAGTCTTTGATACCACGCCTCCTGCCGCAACCGCTTCTCTCCTCCTCGAGAACACCGAAAAAGATGAGACGGCAAAACTCGAAGATGAGCTCTTCAACGATCCCGAAACGAACGCCGCCCTGGAAGCGGCCACCAAGGAATTGGAAAGGGTGCTTTCCACCTTGAGGGATCCCGTGCCTGCGCCTTCTGCCCCCCAACCGAGAGAGCCCCAAAAAATGGCAGAGATGGAAGGGATTCCGGATCGCCCGAAGCTTCAGCCCATTTTTCTCGCAGAACCAGCGCCTCGCTCCCCCAAGAAACCTCAGGAGCCCAGAAAGGAACGCAAAGTTCTGCGGTTTGAATTCAAGCTTCCGGAACGCCCGCTTCTGTGGCTCGCCATGGTTCTGGCCGTATTCGGAATTTCTTATTTCGCGGGCAGCTTTGTTCGCTCCAGCCAGGAGCTTCCAGGCACCACACAGACAGACGCCGATCCGGCAGACGAAAGCAAAACGAGGGATCTGAAAGAGTTTCCCCTTCCAGATCCCTCCAGCCCCACTAACAAACCTTCAGAAA
>CAZTCD010000036.1:0-19758 GCA_964612065.1 uncultured Bdellovibrionales bacterium
CCCCCATGCTCAAACCGGTGATGGTGCCGGCCATTACCTTAGGGGTGATCTGGACGAGATCTTGCGGGATCTGCGCCTCGGTGTGTTCGATGTGCTCGTGGGCATCAACTTGTTGCGCGAGGGCCTGGATCTGCCCGAAGTTTCCCTCGTGGCGATTCTCGATGCGGATAAGGAGGGCTTTCTGCGCTCCGCCCGCTCGCTTATCCAGACCATCGGCCGTGCCGCCCGAAATGCCGAAGGCCGTGTGATTCTCTATGCCGACAAAATGACCGATTCCATCACCCAAGCCGTGCAGGAAACCGATCGTCGCCGCACGATCCAGGCCGAATACAATAAAAAGCACGGCATCGTGCCGAAAACGGTGATTCGAGATATCAAACAATGGGAGCAGATCGCCGACGACAAGATGAGCGTGGGCAACGCGATGATGGAGAAAGCGCTCCACGAGGTGGAGGCCTTCGATACGAAGAAGCTGAAGTCGCTGAAAGATGTGCGCGCCGCGATCGAGAAGTGGCATAAGGCGATGAAGGCCGCCGCGAAAGACCAGGAGTTCGAGGAAGCCGCGAAATTGCGCGATCGGGTGCGGGCGCTGAAGCAGCTCGAGCTGCAGATGTTGCAGGGGGAGTAGGCAAGAGAGGGCCAGGGCACACACGCTTTATCTATAATTTATTGAAATTATTGGGCTAAGTTTTGTATTGAGCGCGTTGCGTTATCATTGTATAGGATGCGAACAATTTGGTTCATTTCTTGTAAAAATCGATAACCAGGAGCCCCCGTGAAACTCTCCCTCGCTTTGATTTTATCCCTATTTGCATCCGCCGGATTTCTTGCCGAGTCCGCTCAGGCCGTTACTGTAAAGAATGGTATCTACCGCCAGAAGTCAGAAGGTGCGTGCGACATCCGCGCGCACTTCCAAGGCGATTCGGTGGCAATAGAATTTATTGATAACCCACACATCCATTGCGCTCAGCCGGGTGTCATCCATGCCTCGTGGGATTCCAAGAGGCGTGCTTACTGCACGAAAATGGAGTCGAATGAAAGATTCTGCTTTTCGGTTCCTCACGATCTCTTGATCCGCCAAGGAAGCCGAGACCACGTTTATACCGGAAAGTGATTTGCCTCAGGACCCTGCTGCTTCCTTTCAATCAAGTTTCCCTTACGGGATCTTTATAAACTCCGCCGCCTCGCGAGAGTGAGTAAGAGCCTTTGCCGGAATCCGCGATAAACTCTCCTCCGATCGGGATCTTTCCCCATCCACCTGGGGTGTCCAGCACGTATTCCGGAATCATATAGCCGGGCAAGGTGCCGCGAAGCCCAGTCCAGAGTTTTCTGCCTTCAGCGATGGAGGTGCGGAAATGCTCGGCTCCAGCCACGAGATCGCAATGATGGAGATAGTAGGGAAGCACACCCTCATTGCCCAGCCCAAGGAACAGCTCTCGCAGTACTTCTACGCGATCATTTACGCCTTTAAGGAGCACGGTTTGGTTAAGCACAGTTAGCCCGGCGCTCAGGAGTTCTTCGAGCCCTGCTTTGGCATCCGGGCTCAGCTCTCTTGGGTGATTGAAGTGAGTCACAACGATGGTGCGCAGGCCACGGCGTTTCACGGCCTGTAGCAAGCCTTCCGTGATCCTCGCTGGCAAGGTAACCGGCATGCGGGAATGGAACCGCAATCGCTTCAATTCCGGTCTGGCGGCGATCACTCCATCCACGAGAGCCGAAAGCTTTTCATCCGAAAGCATCCATGGATCTCCACCAGTGAGGATCACTTCCTCGATCTCTGGATGGGCTGCCAGATAAGCGAAAGCCGCTTCAAACGCGCCTTTATAGAGGAGTTCCTCTCGCTCGTTCATCAGGTTCTTGCGGAAGCAAAAGCGGCAATACATCGGGCAGAGATTGGTCACGTGCAGGAGCGCGCGATCTTTATAGCGATGCGTGAGGCGGGGGGCAGCCTGGCGGGCAAGATCGCCAATGGGATCCCTAAGAGCCGAGGGGGTTTGGGTGGCCTCTTCCGGAGCGGGAAAAGCCATCTTTGCTATCGGATCGTTGGGATCATTGGGATCGATCAATCCGAGGTAATAGCGGGGCACCAGTGTCTTGAATCGCAGGCCCGTTGCCAGGCCGTGGGCGCGGAAAAAGGCATGATTTTCCAGCCCTTGAAGGGAGGAAGCGGCGTTCTTCAGCTGTTCTTGCCAAGGCTGCATGCTGCCCAAGGCTATACCAAGGATCCCTGGCCCAGCCAACGCTCTTCAACGAAAGCACATGCTCATTGCGCCTTCGAGCTGAGGCATGAGGGCATTTATGCCTTTCTCGTTAAGGTTGCCAGCAGAAGCAAAATGGTCTGCTGGTAGCGGTGATGGGGCCAGCACGCGAAAAGGCCCGCCGATGCTTTCGAGCATCCTTTCATATTGCAGGCGATATTCCGCTGCCTTTCGCGGGGGAAGGGAATCAGGAAAAGGAAGCATCAGCACGATGAAGGGAATGCCTTTCTGCTGGGAAAGCAGCAACGTGCGCCGAAGGAATTCCTTGTCTGAGGGGGAGGCAGACGGAAGGTTCTCAAAGATAATCTTTCTTTGCGATGAAGGAGCAAGCATTTCCTGCAGGGATCCGAGGAGGGTCCGTTTTGACTTTTCCGGGGCGGGAAAGCTGCTGCGCACTTGCGATATTTCTTCTCTATCGTTTTCGGAGAGGATCTCTTTTCCCACCAGAGTGCCGAGAAGTTTTTCTGCGGAGCTTCTGTTCTGCTCCCACTGAAAAGAGAGGCCAGCCAGAATGCAATGGGGGTTCGATCCGGAAGAAAGGATGTGCTTCAGCAGGAGATAGATTTCGGCGGGAGACGCGTTGGCTGCGGCGAAGCTCTCGGCATTTTTTAGCTGGACCGCATCCACGTTCAGAGCTGCTGTGCTATCCCCCAGCACGAGGATGCGGGCATCAGTGATGGGCATGCGAGCAAAAGCCTTTTGAAGCTTCTCCAGTTCCGCCGGCGGAAGATCCGGATCTTGGGTTGGCCGATTCGCTCGATAGGAAATCAGCAGGAGGGCCAGGAGAAGGAGGCCTCCCAGGGTGGCGATGAATCCTTTCGAATCGAAGCTCATAATTTCCCAGTGTTTATAGATAGCTCCAGCCTAAGGGAGGGGCGGGGAAAAGGCATCCAATTAAGCTCTGCATCATGCTATAAGGCTCTACCCCTGGCACAGAAAGGAAACCCCCGTGATCTTTCTACTTCTGCTCGCCTTTGTTCCCTCTTTTTCCCATGGTGCTGATCCTGATCCAGCCATACTCGGCTCTCCTGCATTTCTGCTCGACTATCAGAGCTACGCTCGTGAATCCCAGCGCTTCAATGAGCGGGGATCTCCCACTCGAGCGTTTCGCGATCTGGTGGAGGTCCTCTACGATTTCGACAACGGCCGCCCCTGGGGCGCCGAATATTTTCCGGAAGCGAATGCGCGCCTGAAGGCTTTCCGCTCCGTGGTTTGCCCTTTGGTGCCCGCCAACGATCCTATCCCCGTGGCTTGCATCCGCCCTGCATTGCTTCTCTCCGGTGCCGACATCCAGGCCCTGCAAGCGGCGGTGCTCGAGCCCGTTTCTCTGCATGCCGTGGAAGGCGCGCTTTCGCTTTCCATCCGCGCATGGGAGCTGCCTGGGCGCGAGAATGGATTCAACTTGGTGGCAGGGAAGTCCTCAGGCGAGCTCCGGAAAGCCATCCGTTTCTGGGATCTCAGCGCAAAGGAAATCAGCTGGGAGGCATTTACTCTTCCTCTCCTCCACGATCGTGATAGCTACCGCGCCGGCTTCGAGATGCGCGATTTCCCTGCGCTCCTTAGCTACAGTGCGGGTGGAATGGTTCTGAACGATTGGCTTCTTCAGCAGCGTGCACTTGGTTTTGCCGCCGATTGGAAGCATGCGATCGGCGCTAATCGCCGCTGGAATCCGAAAAACCCGATCTTCGATTCCAAAGAGCGATTGTTTCAAGCGCTCTTTGATGCTCACTCCGCTGACTTTTCCCGCCTCTATGCCGAGCTTCGGGAAAAGGTGAAAAGCGCCCCTGAACATCTGGCTCGTTTCGACAAAGAACGTGCTGAGGGAGATTATCCCGAAGAAGTGTACCAGCACCTTGCCTACCCTGAGCTGAAGGCGATACTGGAGCTTCAAGGTTCTTTCCTCGCGCTGGCTCGAGCTGAGCGCAAATCTCTCAGCCCTCGTCAGCAGGCACTCGAAAGCCTGCTCACCGTGCAGCGCTATTCTGCCCGCCCCCGCTTCTTTGTGATGGAGCTTCTCACGCTTATGGAGCCCATTACCTCTCATGCTTACGCTCTCGATGCCGCGGCCGATGCCTTTCTCGCTCAAACCTATGTGCTGGAGCTGTTGAAAGGTTTGCTGGGGCTGGAAATCTACCAGGGAGAAGCTTTATTTCCTGCCTTGGGTGCGAGCCTTCTGCACCCTGAGCTGTTTAAAGATTCATATCTCGAGGAAAACGCCCCCGATATCAAGCGCGAGCTGGCCGGGCGCGATTTTGCCTCTCTTCCCGTGCGGGAGCAGCTGAGGATCTTTGGCCTATACCTCCAGCCAGCGGCTGGCAAGATCAGGCCACAGGCTCTTTTTCGCATGGCTGTGCTTTGGCTGAGCGGTGCTTCAGATGAGGAATTGAGGCGCGCGGCCGAGGCCGTGCACGCCAAGCGCTATCCTTGATTCTCGCAGAGACGCATTCAAGCCCCAAAAAGAAAGCCCGCTGCTAAGAGCGGGCTTTCTTCATTTTCCGTTTCGCAAGGATTCTGCTGGCGCGGCTTATTCCGGCTCAACATAGGTGAACTGCTGCTGGCGGAAGTTCCGCAGCGTCACCTTCCGGCCCTCTTTGCCGAGAAAGTATTTCGGCAGGATCGGGATCTTTCCGCCACCGCCAGGAGCGTCGATCACCATATGAGGCACTGCGAGGCCAGAGGTGTGGCCGCGGAGGCCTTCGATGATCTCGAAGCCCTTTTCGATCGGAGTGCGGAAGTGGCCGATGCCCTGCGAGAGATCGCACTGGTAAATATAGTAAGGGCGCACTCTCATCATAAGGAGCTTGTGATTGAGCTCCTTGAAGGTTTTCACGTCGTCGTTCACGCCCTTGAGCAGCACAGCCTGGTTCGAGATCGGCACGCCGGCATCGGCGAGGCGGCGGCAGGCATCGTAGGCCTCCCGGGTGCACTCTTTGGGGTGATTGAAGTGAGTGTTCACATACACCGGGTGGTGCTTGCGGAGCATATAGATGAAATCATCGGTGATCCGCTGGGGGAGAGTAACAAGATTGCGGGTGCCGAGGCGGAACATCTCGATATGCGGGATCGCGCGGAGCGAGCCGAGGATATAGTCGAGGCGCTCGTCGGAATTGGAAAGCGGGTCACCGCCCGAGATTACCACATCGCGCACCTCGGGGTGGTTGCGGATGTATTCGAGGGCGCCGTCTAACTGTTGCTTCTGAGCGGCGGAGCCGGGGTCAGATACTTTTCGCTTTCTGGTGCAGAAGCGGCAGTACATGGCGCAGTTGTGGGTGGTGTAGAAGAGCACGCGATCGGGATAGCGGTGCGTGAGCCCGGGCACCGGCATATCGCGCTCTTCGGCCAGCGGATCTTCAAGGTCTTCCGGGGCCACATGGAGCTCGCCTAGCTTGGGCACGGCTTGCAAGCGGATCGGGCAGTTGGGATCTTCCGGATCCATCAGGGCGGCGTAGTAGGGCGTGATGCTCATATTGAACATCTCCACCGAGCCCTCGTAGGCTTTCTCTTCTTCCGGAGTAACCTTGATCACCTTGCGGAGATCGTCGAGGTTCTTCACGCGTTTTTGCTGCTGCCAGATCCAGTTGTTCCAGTCCTTGTCCGCGGCGTCTTTCCAGATCGAGCGCGAGGCCACGGGGAAGCGGTTCAGAATATGATCGGGCACTGTATAGTTCGGGTAAGTAACGCTGCCCTGGGCTTCGGTTTTGTTGTCCGTGCTCATCGTTTGATCTCCTAGGCTTCTTTTAGCTTGTGGATGAGGGTCTTCACGTCGCGCTGAAAGAGCACCTCGAATTTATTTCCGTCTTTGATGGCTTTCACGATGCCGCATCCGAAGGTGGGATGATCGATCACATCGCCGGCTTTGAATTCCTTCGTGGGGGCATAAGCCTGCGATGGAATGTTCTGCACCTTGCTGAGCTGCTCGCGCCATTCCACTTCCACTGGAATCACCTGCACCTTCTCGCGAGGGGCAGCCGTGGTGGTGCGCCTGGCACCGCCTTCGGGTTTGCTTAGTGGATTGTTCCGATAGGCGTGGATCTTCTGGCAGGTGAAGCATTTCACCTTGGCGATCGGCCCGGAATTTCCGCTCTTATGCGCCACGATCACGTGCTTGAGATCGAGCTTGCACGACGAGCAATAACAAATAATTTCCTGACCAACGGCCATAGTATCTCCTGGAAAACTCACTATAGCATGAGGCTTTCCCGCGGGGGTAGGAGGCTAAGGGGTCCGAGGGGCGCAACTTAACAAGACCAACGGTCTTGGTCAATTTAATTATCCCCTGGAAATTCCTGGCTAATTCTCATGCGGCCTCGGGCTTTAGGGAAGTGTGCCTACCGCGTAGGCTCTCCAGCCTCTCTCGTTGAGCTCGAAGGGAATTTCCACGGGAATCTGCACTTCCAGCGGCAAGCCGCTCACCACTCTTCCGTTTTTCTCCACGGAGCGGGTTACCGCTACCCCCTGCGAGAGAACAAGAGCGCTCACCATAGGAGAATCCTCTCGCCGGTCGACGGCGATGCGAAAACCGCCTGGCGCTTTCTCGTCCAGAAAGAGCTGAAGCTTCAGGCGGGAGTAGGCAGTGTCTGCAGCTTGCGGAATGCCGGCCACGGTCACACGATCGCCGAGCTGATCTTTTAGAGCGAAAGCGAAACCATCGCAGGAGCTCACGCACCATTGATTCAGGAGAAGAGTGATCTGGCCGCGGAAACCATGATCGCGCACCGGAAAGAGGCCGTTGAGGCAGTTGCTTCGATCGTCTCCGGCACAGAACATCGGCACCGGAGGAAGAAATCCTCCTCTCGGAGTGGAAGAATAGGTGCCGTCACGCAGAAGCGCCTGGAACCAGTTTTCCTGCTGAGGTGTGCCCCAGAACAGGATCTGCTTTCTGATCCGGGAGTTCTCCAGCTCCGGAATCTTGCGGAATCGCACCCATTGTTCCTGGAAGGGGGCGGTGAAGAGAATGGTATACCACTCGATGGGGGCGTTCCCGCCGTGATTGCCGGCAATGTCCACGATGAGCTCGCTAAGGCCGGAGGCGTGGGCTTTCCACCAGGGCCAAAGGGCGTCCACTTCGTCGGAAACGGAGCGGATCGGGCCCTTTTCGGTTTCAGGGTCGTAGTAAAAAGACGAGATGCGGAGCAGGGCGTGGGTGGAGTCATCTTTTCGCAAAAACAAGCAACCAAAGCGCCCGATGTGTACGGCTCTGTAGGATGCGTAAAGGTTTCGATCCTCTTCGCAGCCCGGGGCCTGCTTGCTTGCGGGCGCGGCAAATTTTTCCAAGGGCACGGTTTGCTCAAAGCGACGCCCCTTAAACTCTAGAGTATAGCGGAGGGATTGGCTGCGCTCCCAAAACAGCCATTCCCTCGCCAGGCTGGAGAAAAGCTCTAGCTCGCATTGCAGCTGAAGCGGGAATTTGCAGAACTCCAGCGCTTCGGCTTTCCAATCCTCGATGGGCCGTCCATTGATGGCCAGAATTTGCGCTCCGGCGTATTCCCCGTTGGTCACGAAATATTCCACGCTTCCGCCGGGCGTATAGCGAGGGTTGAAGCGAAGGGAAGGGCGATGGAGCTTTTGGGAAAATTGCGGGGCGGTTTTCAGGCTCGCATGAAGATTGGGGTAGGCCGCATCCAGGCGGGAAAAAGCTCTCAGGAGGGTTTGCCAGGTTTTTGCGCTTCTCGCTTCCCCTTGCAGGCGTTCGGATACGGAAGCAAAGGAAGTTCGGCGGTTTCTCTCCCGCACGATCAAGCCTTCCCCATCCAGGCGCACTATCTCCTCGGCCAGCTTTCGCACCATGGAGGCGCGGGTATCGGGAGGAGGAAGGGGGAACTCAGTGGCTCTGGCCACTGCGGAGGGAATGAAAACGGCAATCAGCGCCAGCCGGAAAAAGTAGTGCATCTCTCTTTGCTACAGCAAAGAGCGGGGCGGGAAAAGGCGGAGGCGGTCAGAGAGAGCGAATCAGCTCGCCAGGTGGACCAAAATCACCACCATTAGGGCCACGGGCACGATGAAGCAAAAAGCATTCTGCTGCTTGGATCCGAATAAGGCATTCAGTAGTTTCATGGGCTACCTTTGTCTTTCTTTTTCAAAACCGGAGACCAGGATAGCTCCGGCGCGAGGGCCTATCCTAGCTAAATTGACGCATTAGGTCAAACTCCGAATCGGGCTAAAAACCGCCCTGATATCAAGCCTAAATGCCTGAAATTGGGCGAAAAAGAAAAAGCGGGATAAGGTAAAAGACAGGAGCCCACGCTCCCTATAACTACCCATGAGCGCAATAGAAAAAAGGCTGCCCTTCCTCCAGGACAAGGCCCGCGAAACCAGCGGAGGCCCCGGCGTTTACCGCATGCTCGATAAGGACGGGAAGATCCTCTACATCGGTAAGGCCAAGAGCCTCACCAACCGGGTGCGCACCTATTTCCAGAAGGGCATCGAAGACACCAAGACCAAAGCTCTCGTGATGAGAATTCACGATTTCGACGTGATCCTCACTCAGAGCGAGGCCGAGGCGCTCATCCTGGAAAGCATCCTGATCAAGCGCCACAAGCCCCGCTACAATATCGCGCTCAAAGATGACAAGAGCTATCCCTACGTGGTGGTAGATGAAGGCCATACATACCCAAAGCTTGTTTATATGCGCAGGCCGAGGAAATCCAAGAAACAGAAGGTGTATGGCCCTTTTGCCTCAGCCACCTCGCTCCGCTTCGCCATCCGCACGCTGAACCGGATTTTCCGCCTCCGGGATTGCTCCGATTCCGAGTTTGCCAATCGCTCCCGCCCTTGCATCAATCACCAGATTGGCATCTGCACCGCTCCCTGCACCCAGATGATCGGGGTGGAGGAATACCGCCACGATGTGGACGCCGCCCTCCAGGTGCTCAGCGGCCACGCTCAAGAGGCGATCGGCCGCCTCAAAACCGAGATGGAGGATTTCTCGGAGCGCGAGGAATACGAACAGGCGGGCCGAGTGCGGGATCAAATATTCGCGCTGGAAGACACCATCAAGCGAAGGCGGGAAGGCGCGAGCGTGGAGCGCGAAGCCCGCGAAGGCGCCAACCGCGATGTGGTGGGCTGGTATCGAAAGCCCGATTCTGCCTCCGTGGCCATGCTCTTCGTGCGGGGCGGGAACGTGGTGGACGCCTTCACCTACCACTTCGATGATCTCGATGGCCGCCCCGACGAGGAAATCCTCTCCCAGTTCCTGGCCCAGCTCTATCTCACCGATGATCGGCTGGAAGGGGAGGAGATCCGCCCGAACTCCGCCTTCGCTTTCCCGGGAGCCGAAGCGAAAACGATTCCCGCCGAGATTCTCCTCCCCTTCGAATTTCCGGAAATGCACCTTCTCGAGGAAAGCTTGCTGAATCTCGGGCACAAAGTGAAATTCACCCTTCCGCAAAAAGGGGCCAAGGCCGAGATTCTACAGCTGGCCGAAAAGAACGCGGAAAACGCCTTCGACGAGCGCCAGCGGGAAAAAGGTTCCATCTATCGTGTGCTGGCCGAGCTCAAAGCCAAGCTCCGCCTGGAAAACTATCCTCGGCGGATGGAGTGCTTTGATATCTCGAACCTGGGCGATACAGGAATCGTGGCCTCAAGAGTTACCTTCATCGAAGGCAAGCCGGATAAATCGCTCTATCGGCACTACAAAGTGCGATCCATCTCGCAGCAGAACGATTTTGCGGCGATGAGAGAGGTGATTTCCCGCCGCCTCGTGAAGGTGCTCGATGAAGACGGCAACTACGAGGAGCCGCCTGATCTTTTGATCATCGACGGCGGCAAAGGCCAGCTGGGCATGGCGGTGGAGGTGATGAAGGAGCTGAACCTCACGGGGATCGATCTGGTTTCGCTGGCCAAGGCCAAAAGCGTGACCGAGGAAGAGCGGGCGGAGATCGAAGCTCGGGCGAAAAAGAAAGTGGAGAAGCTCATCGAGGAGAAATACCGCAAGGAGGGCGAAGGGGTGGTGGATGAAGGCGCCGCCAATCACGCAAATCTTCCGGGTGATGATGCACTTTCTGATGCTCCTGAGGAAGACCTGCCTGTGGTGGAGGGCCGCGAGGTGCTGAAGAATTTCGAGCGGATCTTCAAGCCCGGCCGCATGAATCCGATCGTGCTCGCGCCCGAGGCGCCTGTTACTCATCTTCTTCAGCGCATTCGCGACGAGGCCCACCGCTTTGCTGTGGAGTTCCAGCGCAAGCAGAGGAGCAAGTTCAAGTGAGGGCTCTTTGGAAAAAAAGAGGCCGGAGGATGATCCCCGGCCTCTAAGTGGATGGCGTTCAAAATCTTAAATCATTGAAGCTGCGTCATTTCCTTCTTGGCTCGGTAGCCGCAGTCGTCGCAGCGGCAAACCTCGTGGCTTACCATTCGGGCGAAATCGGTGAAATTGGTGAAGTGCATTCGGGTGCCGCATACCGGGCAGGCTTCGAGAAGGCGGATCGCTTCGTCCACCGAGGCCGTGGGATTCTGATAAGGAACGAAGTTCTCGATCTGGCCTTCGTTCTCTTCCGATTCAAACTCGTCGAATTTCTTTTCCATGCTTGGCCCCTCCGTGACGCGCAAAGCCTATGCCTTCTCTTCGTCATACCGTGGGATTCTTTAAGGGATTTTCATTGGAGCACCCGTGTCGGGATTTAAAGGGGCGTCAGCTTTCCGGTTCCGCTTGCGGTTAAAAAGGGGGGGCCTTAGAGTCCCCGGATGGCCCAAAACACTCTCCAGAAGCAGTTGGCGGAAACGCTGCGCCATACTTTTGGCGACCTTCTCGATTTCCCGCTTTTTTCGCCCGAAAAAAAAATCGAAGCCGTTGCTGAGGTCCCTGCTTTGGGCCTGCAAGGAGTGGCGGAATCGGTGCGTTTTTGCCAGGACTGCTCGCTTCATATCGGCCGGGGAAAGCTGGTTTTCGGCAGAGGGGATCCGCAGGCGATGATTGCGTTCGTGGGCGATTTTCCTTCCTCTGCTGACGATAATGCCGGCGAGCCTTTTTCCGATGAGAGCGGGGCGCTTCTGAACAAGATGATCCTGGCGATGAAGCTGCGCCCGGAAGAGTGCTATCTCACGAACGCGTTCAAGTGCCGTCCTCCTTCGGGCCAGAAGCCGGAGCGGGAGCATTGGCAGGCTTGTGAAAAACATTTGTCTTCTGAATTTGCCCATCTGCGTGCCCCGCTGATCGTGGCGATGGGTGATGCCGCTGCAAGAGCGCTGGCGAGATCCGAAAGCCCGCTTCCCGTGCTTCGGAGGCAAACCTTCGAATGGCAGGGCCGTAAGGTGATTTGTACCTGGCATCCCCGCGATCTCCTGAAAAGCCCGGCGAAGAAGAAAGAAGCCTGGGACGATCTTCAGCGAGCCATGAAGGAGCTCAGCCTCCAATGAAAGCATTTCTAGCCGTTTTCTCCCTGCTGTTCACCGTTAGCGCCCAGGCACGGGTGCATCTGATCGAGGTGAACGGAACCATCAATCCCGGTTCCGCCTCCTACATTCTGGATTCGCTCGCATTGGCCGAAGCCGATCAGGCCGAAGCGCTTGTGCTCCGGCTGAATACGCCGGGAGGATTGCTCGCCAGCACGCGCACGATCACCCAAGGATTTTCCGATAGTGCCATTCCTGTGATCGTTTGGATCAGCCCGGGAGGGGCGAGCGCTACCAGCGCAGGCGCCCTGATCACCATGGCCGCACATCTGGCGGTGATGGCTCCCGGTACCAATATCGGTGCGGCTCATCCCGTGGGCAGCGGGGGGGAGGACGTAAAAGGCACGATGGGAGAGAAAGTTACCAACGATACTGCCGCTTTCGCCCGCTCGCTTGCCACCATGCGCGGCCGCGATCCTGCCAATGCGGAGCTGATCGTTACGAAGAGCAAGAGCTTCACGGCGAAGGAAGCTCTCGACGGCAAGGTGATCGATTTTATCGCTGGTGATCTGGAGTCGCTTTTTGAACAGGCGAATGGGAAAAAGCTCCATTTGGAACGCCCAAAACGTGAAACGCTTCTCAAGCTTGGAAAACTCGCCGCCTCCGAAGTGCATAAAACCGAAATGAATCTGAAGCAGCACTTCCTCCACCTGATTGCGGATCCCAACGTGAGCGCGATGCTTCTCGGACTCGCCGGCCTTGCCATGTGGGCGGAGGTGAATTCTGGTTTCACCGCGATTGCTCCCGGGGTGATCGCGGTGCTGGCCTTCGTGCTCGGCATGGTGAGCCTGCAAACCCTTCCCATCAACGTGGGCGGGGCCATCCTGATCGGCTTGGGTTTCGTGCTCCTGATCATGGAGGCCTTCATCACCAGCTATGGCTTGCTGGCCATCGGCGCCCTGGTATGCCTTTTTCTGGGTGGATTATTCCTTATCGATCCTTCCGCCGGAACGATGCAGGTTTCCTTCTCTTTATTGATTTCTATGGTAGCCGGAATGGGGGCGGTGATTCTCACCGTGGGCTGGATGCTCTCCCGTGACCGGAGCGGGGTTGTGAAAGTGGACCAGGTTGTGGATTCCGAGGCGAAGGTGGCCACGGTGGAAGCCGGCGGACTCCACGGCACAGCGGTTGTAAACGGGGAGATCTGGACTTTCGAAAGCAAAGAGCCCGTAAAGTTGGGCGATCTGCTTTATGTGAAAGAAGTATCCGGTCTCAAGATTATTCTCGAAAGGAAGAAATAATATGAGTTTGTTCGACATTTTGCCGGGAGGAGGTTTTTTCCTCCTGATCGTGGCCGGTTTTCTCTTCAGCGCGATCAAGATTCTGAACCAATATGAGCGAGGCGTGGTGTTCCGCCTCGGAAGAGTGCTTGAGCAGCCCAAAGGCCCCGGCCTTTTCCTGCTGATCCCCGTGGTGGATAAGATGGTGCGAATCGATCTTCGTACCGTAACCTTCGATGTTCCTCCCCAGGACATCATCACCCGCGACAACGTTACCCTGAAAGTGAATGCAGTGATTTACTTCCGGGTTACCGATCCGGTGAAGAGCGTGATCGCGATCGAGAACTATCTATTCGCCACTTCCCAGCTCGCCCAAACCACGCTGCGATCCGTGCTTGGCCAGGTGGATCTCGACGAGCTCTTGAGCTCACGCGAATCCCTGAACCAGAAGCTTCAGTCGATCCTGGATCTGCAAACAGAGCCGTGGGGCATCAAGGTTAGCCATGTGGAGGTGAAGCAGATCGATCTTCCGCCCGAAATGCAACGTGCGATGGCTCGCCAGGCTGAGGCAGAGCGTGAGCGCCGGGCGAAAGTGATCGCGGCGGAAGGGGAGTTCCAGGCCTCGAAGCAGCTTATGGAAGCGGCAGAGATGATGAGTAAGAACCCAACCACGCTCTCACTGCGCTATCTCCAGACTTTGAAAGAGGTGAGCGGATCGCCAGGTGGTCATACGATCGTTTTCCCGTTCCCCACCGATCTGATGAAGTTCATCGAAGGCCTCAGTGCGAAGAAAAACTAGATCGCCGTGCGGGATGACGCTCATCCCGTTCTGCTCTAAGCTGAGAGGGTGAAAGTTTTCACCCTCTTCTTTTTTTTTCTCTGTTTCTGCGTCAGCTTTGTCGCCGAAGCCCGTCTGCAGCTCGATGATCCCGATATTCTTCGAAAGCTCGAGAGGCAGGGATTCTCGTTCGCCGCGACGGCGCTGGGCTTGGAGAGCGCTCCCGCTCACAATAAGGCTCTCTACGAGAACAAAGCCTACAAAAGCATCGTGCTCACGATCTTGAACGATCTGGAGGCTGCCCGGGCTGGCGATAGAACCCTGGCGCCTTCCATGAAGAGCGTGCATCGCTTATTCGACATCCGCTGGCTGTACTCTCCCCAATCATTTTACGAACTCGTGGGGGTGGTGAATCGCCTCGATCGCGCCCCTTTCGCTCCTGCGGGCTGCGGTGAGTTCCGCTTCCTGTATCGTCTTGCCTACCGCACGAAGGAGGGCATTTACTCCCGCCTTCCGCTCACGTTCAACGTGGTTTACTGGGTGCCGAAGGGCATCGAGGGCTGTGGGGAGGCGGCCCGGAAGTGGGCTCAGTTCGTGAAAAAGCCTGGCGATGGGATTCTTCCACTCGGCGCGCTGAAAAGCGTGGAAGTGAATTTGCAGAGCGTGCGCTGGCCTTCCACGATTCGTCCGGATATGGGCGGGTACGCTGAATATATCCTTCGAGTGTTCGAAAAAGTTTCTGTGGGTGGAGGATTCGAATTCCGGCCCGGCACTTTGGAAAACACTCCTGATCTCGCGCGGCTGTCAAAAGACAAAAAACTCAAAGCGAAGCTTCTGTCCTGGATTCAAAACAGGGAAAATCTCCAAGCAATCGATGAGGGCGTGGTGAATCTTCCTTCGGAATTCCTGGCCCGTAGCGCCCGCTCCGTGGCGCTGCTCGGCACCCACCGCATGGCCAACGCCCCCTTTCGTCAGCTTTTTACCGAAGACGACTTCAAGAACACCCCTCTGATCGGACTGAAGAACGCACGCTCGCCGCATGGTCTTCTCCGGCGCCTGAACGATCTCAGCTGCATCGGCTGCCACCAGGGCCGAACAGTGGCGGGCTTTCACTTTCTGGGTATCGATCGTAAAGAAACCCATGCCGTGAACAGCATCTTTATGCCCAGCTCCCCGCACTTTCTGCGTGACCAGCTGAGGCGTGAGGCCTTTCAAAAGGCGCTGCTCGAAGGCAAGAAACCGGATCCCTCCCGCCCTCTTTCCGTGAGGGCGGAGGAGGGGGAGGGAGGATCAGGATCTCACTGTGGATTAGGCGATCCTTCTTTTGCCCGTTGGACCTGCAAACCCGGCTTTGAATGCCGTCCGTTGATCACGGAAGAAAAAGTAAGCGCCACGGGAATCTGCGTTGCGAAAAAGCCGCTTTCCGGAGCTTTTTGCCAGCCGGGGAAAATCAAACACCACGAAAATCCGCATAAAGACAAACTGATCCTCGGCGGCAGGGCCTGCGATCCATCGCAGATCTGTGAGGACAGCTCAGTGGGTTTCCCTGGGGGGATGTGCTCCGGGCCCTGCGAGAATCTCGGGGAGGACGAGGTTTGCGGCTCCATAGCCGTACTCCAGTCTTTTAACGAGTGCTTGGCCAAGGGGAAGAAGCCCTTCTCGGCCTGCCTGTCTGAGAATGTGAGGCCGGGTACGCTGGCCCGGTGCTCGGATCACCAGCCCTGCCGGGACGACTATATCTGCGCCCGTACCGTCCGGGGAGAGGGCGCCTGTATTCCCCCGTATTTTCTCTTTCAGCTTCGGGTGGACGGCCATCCTTCTCCCATCTAGGACGGGGGCTGGCGCCGTTGTCACAATTCGCCTCTCTCGTGACACAATTGTTCCCTCCTCCTGGGGTGGTATTCTGGAACTAACCCCTGACCCCGACCGGAGGAATACCCATGGCCTTGCGAATCCCCGTTTACTGGATGTTCGTAACCGTTTTTTTCATTACAGCCGTGCAGCAGTGGATAGGGGGAATTGGCGCAGTCTTCGATCCTGTGGCTATGGCATTAGTGATCGCCCCACTGCCGGCCCTGGTGATCACTCAGCTGGGCAGCCGGGGAGCCTACCGCTTTCTGTTTCGCCTCACCTTCGATCGCCTCCACGAGGAGGACGTGCGGATGGTGAACCTGCTCATGAACTGCGCGTTTCTCTACTCCGGCGTGGGCCTGATCGTGGGCAATATTCAGGTGCTGAGAAACCTTTCCAACCCGGGAGCTATCGGCCCGGGGATCGCTTCTTCTTTTATGTGCTTGGTATACGGGATGCTGGTGCCTGTTTACCTGCTGCCGTTCCTGAATGCCATCGGGGCAAAGGCAATGGTGAAACGGGCCTCCTATTTCGTGCTGCTGCTGCTTCCCTCGCTGATGGGATTCACCTATTTCACGCTGCACGCCACTAAAATGATTTAGTTTGGCGGCAACAGGTAAGGGAATTGTTCGGCACCGGCTGCGCTGCTTGCTAGAATTTACCCGTGGCTTACATGCGAAGGATTGCGTGTTCACGCGGCGGCGTGGTTTGGATGGCATTCGCTATGGCGGTGCCTGCTTCTTCCCATGCGCTTCCTGTTCCCGGTTCTGAAGTAATAAAGCAAAGGCAAAAGCAGGTGAGGGTTCTTCTCGGCCAGAGCGCCCGTTTCACGGTGCAGGGCGAGGATCTGGTTCTGAACGGATCGATCAAGCTGGCGGGCATGAGCGTATTCAGCCTGAAGTGCGGGAAAGAATCAGCGAGCGGAGCCGGCTACGTGGAGTTCGGAGGGGGCAGGCGCGCCTTGGGCACTCTGGAGATCTCAGGTGGGCGGGGTGCGATCAGTCTCGGAGAAAGAGCGTTCCGCGGCAAGCTCCTGGTGCATGCCAGGGCCGGGCAGTGCCTTGTGGTGAATGTGCTGGATCTCGACCGCTATATCGCTGGCGTGATCGGCAGGGAGATGTCGCCCGGCTGGCCTCTCGAGGCATTGAAGGCGCAGGCCGTGGCTTCCCGCTCTTATGCCTATCACCAGATGGAGGCGGGCCGTGGCAGGGATTTTGATCTGGAAAGCACCACGCAGGATCAAGTGTATGAGGGCACGAAGGGGGAGTCGGCCTCCACGGTGCTGGCTGCGGAGGCCACGAAGGGCGAAGTGCTCGAGTTCGGCAAGGAAACGCTAAAAGCCTATTTTCACGCCAACTGTGGCGGAGCCACTGAGGTTCCGGGCTTTGTATGGGGAGGCGAGGTGAAAGCTTTCAGGTCGGTGATTTGTCCCTATCATCGCAGGCCTAGGGATCGTTCACGATGGTCGATCCGTGTTTCCGTGGCGCAGCTGGAAAGCGCATTGAAAAAAGTGGCAGGTCTTCTTCCGAGCGGATTTCGGCACCTTGCCTCGCTTGAAGCGGGTGCTTTGAATGTGAGCCGTCGCCTGGCCGATATTGCCTTGCAGGACACCCGAGGGAACAGCGTGCTTGTATCGGCGAATACGTTTCGCAATGCGCTCGGCAACACCAGGGTAAAGAGCACTTCGTTCCGAATCGAAAAGGGCGCGAAAGGTTATACGCTGTCCGGCGAAGGCCACGGCCATGGGGTAGGAATGTGCCAGGTGGGAGCGCGCGCCATGGCCGAAGAGGGCCGGTCTTACAGCCAGATTCTGCGTTTCTACTATCCCCTGGCTAAGATCAGCAGCCTCTTGTAAATTAAAGCGCATGCGCTCTACCGCCAATGTCAACGGAGTGATCACACCGGCCCAGGACGCGAAAGTGTCCATTTTTGACCGAAGCTTCCAGTATGGAGATTCGGTTTATGAGGTAACCCGCACCTACGAAGGAGTGCCCTTTTTCCTCGAAGAGCATTTCGACCGGCTCGAAAATTCGGCCCGCTTGGCGAAGATGACGATCTCCCAGTCGCGGGCGGCCCTCACCGACGAAATTCGGCGCACCGTGAAAGAAAGCGGGGCGAAGAAAGGCGAGGATGTTTTCATCCGCTATACGATTTCTAGAGGCACGGGCCCGCTCGATCTGGATCCGGCCACCGCTCCTCAAACCACTTATGTGATCCTGGTGAAGGAGATCCCTCCCTGGAACCCGGAGTTCTACAAAACGGGCACCGTGCTGGCGATTCCGGGAGTGGCCAGGAACTCACCGCGCGCTTTGGATCCCAATATCAAAAGTGGAAACTACCTGAATAATATTCTCGCCGTGGCTGAAGCCAAACAGATGGGCGCCGATGATGCGCTCATGCTCAGCATCGATGGCAAGTTGACCGAAGCCTCGAATTCAAACGTGGTGTTCGTGATGGGCGGTGAAATCCGCACTCCCAAGCATGAGCCGCATACCAATACGGGAAATCTTCGCGGGCTTACAAGGGCACTCGTATCCGAGCTCGCCTCGAGAGCCGGCCTGAAATACTCCGAGGAGCCGATGTATCCCCGTGACGTGGAGAGCGCTTCCGAGTGCTTTGTGTCTTCGGCCACACGTGAGGTGATGCCCGTGCGCGCGATCATCGTTCCTGGCGGAAAGCGGGTGGAGTTTCCCGCAGGTGGAGGTGCGCTCACCAAGAAGATTCAGGAGCAGTATGCTTTGTACCTTCGCGAATACGTGGAGAAGAGAAAAGCGGAGGCCTGGTTCTGATGGCTTTCAAGAAGAACGAGCTCGAGAAGATCAGGAAGGTAGCGGTGGACGCGGCGATAGAGGCGGGCAAGGTTACGCTCCGTTACTATCGCAAGCGCCTTGAGATCCGGGAGAAGGCCCGCTCCAGCCTGGTAACCCAGGCGGATATGAAGAGTGAGGCGTTGATCCGAAAGATTCTCACCAAGAGGTTCCCTTCGTTTCAGTTTCGCGGAGAAGAGGGCGGAGCCAATGAAGCCGCCTCCAGCGATGCACCCATGTGGCATGTGGATCCTTTGGACGGCACTACCAATTTCGTTCATGGCTTTCCGATGTATTGCGTTTCCATCGGTCTGGCCCTGGGCGATGAACCCCTTGTGGGCGTGGTGCATATTCCCACCTTGAATGAAACGTTTCACGGGGCAAAGGGATGTGGAGCGCGCTTGAACCGCTCAACGATGCATGTGAGCAAACGCAAAAAGCTCTCGGAATGCCTGCTCACCACGGGTTTTGCTTATCTTCATAAGGCAGAAGCGATTTCCCCCGAGATCGAGCTGTTCAAGAGAGCGCATCTGGAGGCCCGCGCCGTGCGAAGACCAGGGGCCGCCGCGATCGACCTTGCTTATGTGGCGGCCGGCGTTTTCGACGGTTTCTGGGAAAGAAATCTTTCCAGCTGGGATGTGTGCGCAGGTTCGCTGCTCGTGCAGGAGGCGGGAGGCAAGGTTTCCAACTACCGGGGAGGCCTTGCCAGCATCGATGGAAGAGAGGTTCTCGCCACCAATGGGCTGATTCACCGGCAGATGATGGGATTTTTGAGGCGCTGATCTTCTCTCTTCTGAAAAAGAAAAGGCCGGAGGTTTATCTCCGGCCTTTCTCATTTTCGAACGCTGGCTCTGTCTACTCGCGTTTGAACGCGAAGGTAACCGGCGTATCCGGCTGGTAGCCTTCCATATAGATCTCGCCATCATCACCGAAGTAGATGCGGGAGATATAGGGGCTGCCGCCGTTCAGCTGAAGGCTAACTTCAGCCCAATTTCCGATCTGGTTGCAGGAACCGCTCACGCGGTATTCAGCACCGTCTTCAAACCAGAGGCCACCGATCATATAGCCACGGGAATCCGTGCTGATCGACATCCATGCTTCACGGCTGGTTCCGAACACGCCTTCGAAATTACCCTGGCAGAGGTAATCGCGCTGGGGCGGAGGAGGAACCGGGCGCCACATCGGAGGACGGTAGCCGGGCCGGTGCGGCGGGCGCCACATCGGAGGGCGGTGTCCCCATCCAGGATGTCCAGGCTGTCCCCATCCGGGGTTTCCAGGACGGTGCGGAGGCCGCGGAGGGTTCGGGCGATCCGGATTTCCAGGATTGTGTGGAGGCCGCGGAGGATTCGGGCGTCCGGGATTTCCAGGATTGTGCGGAGGCCGCGGAGGATTCGGGCGTCCGGGATTTCCAGGATTGTGTGGAGGCCGCGGAGGATTCGGGCGTCCGGGATTTCCAG
>CAZTCD010000036.1:19858-37584 GCA_964612065.1 uncultured Bdellovibrionales bacterium
GGCGTCCGGGATTTCCAGGATTGTGCGGAGGCCGCGGAGGATTCGGGCGTCCGGGGTTTCCAGGATTGTGTGGAGGCCGCGGAGGATTCGGGCGTCCAGGGTTTCCAGGATTGTGCGGAGGCCGCGGAGGATTCGGGCGTCCAGGGTTTCCAGGATTGTGTGGAGGCCGCGGAGGATTCGGGCGTCCAGGGTTTCCAGGATTGTGCGGAGGACGAGGACGATCAGGTCGGCCGCCACCGCCGCCGCCGCCACCACCCCAACCAGGGTTAGAAGGAGGAGGGCTAGGAGGAGTAGGACGACCGCCGCCGCCGCCACCGTGGCCGGGATTGCTAGGACGATCAGGGCGACCACCGCCACCACCACCACCGCCGAATCCGGGGCCACGTCCACCGCCGCCGTCTCCGCCACCGCCGCCGCCACGCCGGGCTACGATATCGGTGTCGAAGGAGTCGGCTGCCAACAGCCCGCTTGGGCTTGCCATACAAACGGCTAGCGAGAGTGCCAGCATCGTTCTCAAGTTGATCATCTTATATCTCCTATTTAGGGTCGTTTGCGCGGCATAGATCAATTCCCGTGCCACCGAAAAATCAGAAAGCAAAAAAGGAATCATTTTGATTTCAGTAGCTTAGGTCTCAATTTAATGCAATGAGCTGATCCCGACAATATGAGTCTGGAGCGATCTGGCTCCGAATTCCCGGAAAATATTTCAGACCTGAGAGTTTCCAGGCATCGCGTCCAATCGAGTTTTAATCGCGGTGCAAGCTTCTTCGAGCTCATGCGTCGTTTTGGTTTCCGGAGCCGGAATCTCCGCTCCATATTCCACCTCCACACGCGCGAACGGCTTGGGTAAATAAGTTTTATTCCAGGCTTTGGGGAATTTCCAGGCTCGATCGCAGCGTGCTCTTACGGGAATAATCGGGCGTTCCGTCTTCTGTGCCAGCTCCACCACTCCGGGTTTCACTTCGTAGATGGGTCCTTTCGGGCCATCCACCGCGAGAGCCGCTTGGGATCCTGCTTGAACAGCGCGTATCAATCCAATCAGTCCTCTGGCGCCTCCCCGCGAGCTCGAACCCCTGAATACCTGATACCCCAAGAGGGCCAGCGTTTTCGCCATCAGGCTTCCGTCTTTCGAGAGGGATGAGAGAACAGCCAGGCGGCGATTTGCATAATAGCCGATCAGAACCAGCTCATCTCCATGCCAGTGCGCATACACACAGGGTGCTCGTGATCTTGTTTGCACGTAATCATGCAGCACTCGCTCGGGGCCCAGCTCCTTGATCCTCCAGGTGGCGGAGAGGAGCCAATAGAGAGGGGCCAGCAGGTAGGGCACCAGCTTCTCCAGCAGAAATCGGCCGACGATTTTCATTCCGTACCCACGGGCGCAGCGGAGCAACCCAGGCAACGCAACTGCACGGCCCAAAGCAGCCGGGCATTATACAGAGGCGTCAAGAATCTCAGCCACATCTTTCACCTGCACCGCATCCTGCTTCTCTTTGCTTTTCACGCCATCGGTGAGCATGGTGGAGCAGAAGGGGCAAGCCGCGGCAATGGTCTTGGCTCCCGTGCCCAGTGCCTCCTCGGTGCGCTCCACATTGATGCGCTTGCCGATGGTTTCCTCCATGAACATGCGCGCTCCGCCGGCTCCACAGCAGAGGCCTTTGTTTTTGGTTCGCTTCATCTCCACCACGTTGAGCTCGGGAACCGCGGCGAGAATATCCCGCGGATCACCATAAACGTTGTTCCAGCGGCCGAGATAGCAGGAATCGTGGAAAGTGACTTCTCCTGTATCCTGGTTCTTCTTGGGCTTCAGCTTTCCTTCCTTGATCAGATCGGCAAGGAAGGTGGTGTGGTGAACCACGTCATACTGGGCGCCAAAGGCCGGATATTCATTCTTCAAGGTGTTGAAGCAATGGGGGCAGCCCGTGAGGATTTTTCGTGGTTTGTACTTATTCAGTACCTCCACGTTTTCCTTGATCAGCATCTGCGCGAGGTACTCGTTGCCCGCCCGGCGCGCGGGATCGCCATTGCATTTCTCTTCCTTGCCCAAGATCGCGAAATCCACGTTGGCCTTCTTCAGGAGGCTCACGATGGCGGTGGCTACTTTCTTGGCGCGATCATCGAAAGACCCTGCGCAACCCACGTAATAAAGAACTTCGGCATTGGGGTGCTCTGCCATTTGTTTCACGCCCAGTGAGGCGCACCAATCGGCACGAGAGTCATGGGGAAAAGCCCAGGGGGTGAAGTTGTTTTCGAGATTCTTGAATACCGTTTGAAGCTCCGGTGGAAATCGCGATTCCATGAGCACCAGGCTTTTCCGGGTTTCGAAGATCAGGTTCGTTTGCTCGATATAAACCGGGCAGGCTTCTTCACAGGCCCGGCAAGAGGTGCACGCCCAGATCACGTCTTCCGTGATTCCCGAATCTTCGCGCACGGGGTGGGGGATATCATCGTAGGATTTCGCGAACAAACGATCCTTCTGCTTGAAGAGCTCCACTTTATAGTCGTGTACCAGGCGGGAGGGAGAGAGTGGTTTGCCGGTGGTATCCGCGGGACAAACCTCCTCGCAGCGGCCGCACTCGGTGCAGGCATAAAGGTCCAGGGTTTTCTTCCAGGAGAGATCGGAAACCTTGTGCAAGCCGAAGGAGGTGGCGTTCTCGTCCTCCAGGTTCGTTGTTTCCATCGCCTTCGGAATGCCGAGATGCTTGAAAAATACGTTGGGGGCAGCGGCCAGCACATGAAGGTGTTTGGAGTTAGGGATATAGCAGAGAAATCCCAGCACCAGGCCGAGGTGGGCCCAGTAAAATAATTCGGTTCCCATGAAGGCGGCTTCCGGGCTCATGGCGCCGAGGCCGAGCAGGGAAAACAGAGCTCCTGAAACGGGGAAGTGGGAAATGGTTTCCGGATCTCCGCCGATCCGGAACAGGTTCATCAAAATGAGGGAGACCATCAAGCCCGCGGTGATCACGAGAATGAGGAGGGCGTCGGGGCCGGTGCGAAGGTAGCGAGGGCGGAGCACCAAGCGGCGGAAAAATCCGAAGCCCACACCAAGGAGAACGGCGAGCGAGAAGATGTCGCTCACTTTTTCGTAAGTGATCTTCACGGAAGCGCCGAACAAATGCAGGCCTATCGAGGAGAAGATGCCGTTGATCATCATTTCCACGGTGCCGATAGTGATGATGAGGAAGCCCCAGAAAATCATCGTGTGAGCGATGCCTGGGCCGAGTTTGCGTCTCACGCTGCTCTGGAGGAGAACGTCTTTCGCCACGGCGAGCATGCGGGCCGGAATATTATCGGTGCGCGCAGGGCCGGGTTTCGTTACGGCCTGAAGCATTCTCCAAAGCACATGGGCGCGGAGCGCGAAATAGGTGAAGGATCCCGCAAGGGCGAGCAGTACAAGAACCGGTTTGATCGTTAAATACATAAGTTTCCATTACCCCGGAACGGCCTGTGGTGCAGCGATTCCCGTTCGTGTTTTGCTTTTTTACTAATTGCGCCATGCCACAGATTGCGCACATGGCCATGGTAGCACTAATTTTCCCTATTCAGGCAGGGAGGTTTGACCTTGGACACCGATTACGCAAAGATTTTTTCAGCCAATACACAAAGGGAGCAAAAATATGATTCAGCTGTTTCTTGCCCTGTTCTTCGTTACCCCTTGGGCCCACGCTTCCCTCACGGATCAGGAGATTTTGCTGGCGGAACCCACTCCTCCGGCGGCGGAGAGCCGTGCGGAAAACGTGGAATTTGAATTTCCCTATGGCAGCCGGCTTTCTATCGGTATCGGCAGCGGAATGAATTCTTTCGGCGGAAACAGGGGGAAGCTTTACGGAAGTTCCGAGCCTGTTCTGGAACTTCGAGGCGAATGGATTTTCCACCCGGCCTGGAGCCTCCGCCTTTCCGGCGAGATGGCGAACTACAGCTTTAATGCCGCTCCCAATGGCTCGGTAAAAGTGAGCACCACCTCCTTGCGAGCTTCCAGCCAGGCGCACTTTCTTTCCACAGCCCTGGCCGCGGAAGGCTGGGATCCCTTCCTTTCTCTTAGCGCGGAGCACTTGTGGAGGAGCCAGGACTTTCAATCCTTCAATACCCTGGAAAAAGACAATGCGCTCGGCTTGAGTGCGGGCGTGGGCAGCAACTATCTTTTCCACGGAGGAAAGATCGCTCTTTGGGCCGAGGCATCGGCAGGGCAGATTTTTTTTCAGGACCGCTTCAATAGTGAATATCTGGAGTCGGGCCTGGCTGATACCACCGGTTTGCTTTACTCCGGCAGGCTGGGCGTAAAGTATTTTTTCTAAAGAGCGGTTTGTTTTCTTTTTCTGAGGCAATATTTCTCGCTCGCTCCTCCCGGGCTTTGTGAGCGCCTTGATTCAGGTGGATCGAGCTTGGCAGGCTTTATGCACATTTGCGGCGGAAACCCCGATGAGGACTGCCATGCACGCTTACGATATCCAGCCAGATTCTCCCACGCTTCGAATCGCTCCTCTGGAGCACGATACGGATCTCGATGATTTTTTCACCTCCATGGCGGAAGCCATTCGAACCGAGCGCCCAAAGGCAGGAGGGAAATTTTGGTCGCTACCGGGCATTTACGTGGCGGAGGCAGAATCACGCACGGTGGGGTCGGAGGGGGAAACCAGCCGCTTTTTTTCGGAAGCGAGGCAGCGGTACCGGATGCGAGGGGCGTCCCATCTTCGTGCGGAAATCAAACGGGTGCAATGGATCGCCGAAAGCGTGGCTTTGGTGGAGGTGGTATGGGTTTATCTCGGGCCTCTGGGCCGGGAGATCGGAAGTGAATGCGGCACCTATGTGGTTCGCCGCAATGAAGGGGGCAGTTTGCGAGTGCATGCGGCGATGTTGCATGGCGAGCGCTCTCTGTTTCACTAGAGCCCCAGGTCGTTCTTGAATAAAAAAGCCCCGCGCAAAACGCGGGGCCTGAACGCAGACGGGCAGAGCGCTTAAAGCGCCCTGCTTAGTGCATAATTTTCTTCAGCTCTTCCGTAACGGCCGGAGCCACCTGGAAAAGATCTCCCACGATGCCGTAGTCGGCCTTTTGGAAGATAGGGGCGTTCGGATCATTGTTCACGGCCACGATCACTTTGGAGGAACGCATGCCAGCGAGATGCTGAATGGCGCCGCTGATCCCGAAAGCCATATAGAGAGTGGGCGATACGGTTTTGCCCGTCTGGCCTACTTGATCCGAGTGCGGGCGATAGCCGGCGTCCACAGCGGCGCGGCTCGCACCCACAGTGGCTCCGATCACGGAAGCAAGATCTTCGAGGATTTTGAAGTTTTCCGCATTCTTCAGCGAGCGGCCGCCGCTCACGATCCGCTCTGCTTCGGTGAGATCCGCCTTGCCGGAACCGCCGGCCTTGGCCACCACTTCTTTCACCGAGGTGCGCACATTGCCCGGGTCTGCTGCGAAGGCAGCTACCTGAGGCTTTCCGGCTTTTTCAGCTTTCATGCCGAGAGCATTCGGGCGCACGGTGGCCATAGCAGGCTTGGCTCCGCCGAAGTCCACCCAGGCGAAGCACTTGCCGGCATACATCGGCCGTTTGGCTTCGAGCTTTCCGCCCTCCACTTTCATTTCCACACAGTCAGAGGCCATGCCTGTATCGAGCTTTACCGAAGCGCGGGGAAAGAAGTCCTTGGTCTGGGCCGAAAGGGTGGAGAGGAGAGCATCGGCACCGATGGATTTCGCGCAATCAGCCACCACTTTTCCGAATCCTTCCGGAGAATAGCTGCCAAGTGCCGCATGCTCCGCCGTATGCACGGTATGGGGGGCATAGGGCTCTAGCTGCCCGGCCATCGCGCCGAGAGATCCCGGGGCACCGAGAAGCAAAGCGTGGGCTTCCACGCCGCTCCAGCTGATCACATTGGAGAGAAGTTCCAGTGAGCCTTTTTTGATTTTTCCGTTGCTGTGTTCGCAATAAACGAGAACTTTCATCGCAGGCTCCTTAAATTACTTTCGCTTCTTCACGAAGGGCTTTTACCAGGGAGGCCGCAGCAGCGGCGGGATCACCCGGGATCATTTTGCAGGCACCACGCTCTGGTGGGAGCTGCATTTGCTTGTAGGAGATTTTGGGAGCCGCATTTCCCAGGTCGAGCTCAGCCATTCCCAGTTTTTTGATCTCTTTTTTCTTCGCCTTCATGATGTTCGGAAGGGAAGCGTAACGGGGTTCGTTCATGCCTTTCTGGGCGGCGATCACGCAAGGAGTGGGGAGATCGTATTTCTCAATGGAGCCGCCTTCCACCTCGCGTTCGCATTGGATCGTGGCCCCGTAGGTGGCACGAAGCACCACGGTAACGGCAGGAAGGTTCATGAACTCAGCCATGGCTTGGTGCACCTGGGCGCAGTCGTCGTCGATGGCCTGCTTGCCCGTGAATACGATATGGGCCGGTCCGTTCTTTTCAATCGCGCGGGCCAATGCTTTTGCGTTGAGGTAGGAATCCGCGTTTTCCGGAGCGCTTACGTGGATGGCTTCGTCACATCCCATGGCCAATGCCGTGCGGAGAGCTTCCACCACCCGATCGGGTCCTGCGCTCACCACCGTAACCGTGGCGCCGGCGTTCTTTTCTTTGAAGCGGATCGCCTCTTCCACGGCGAATTCGTCGTAGGGGCAAAGGATCCACTTCACGCCGGTCATATCGGCGCTGTTGCCGTCGCCGGCAATCTTGATCTTGGTTTCGGTGTCGGGCACCTGCTTCACGCAGACGAAAATCTTCATGCACTGCTCCAAAAAGGGATTGGTCTAGAGTCCAATCTCCATAACATAGTTCGGCTTGGGATGCAGGTTTTGGGGCGCCGCCAAAAGCGCTTCAGCGCTTGCGAGGCTGATAGTTCGGGTCGGTTTTATCGCAGTCTTCGTCGTAAGGAGAGCAGTTGAGCTTGGTCTGAGTGGTAGGATCCGGCTCGCGTTGGGGAGCGATGGGGGGGCGCTTCACGCCACAAGACGCGGAAAACAGAGCGAGAACGATCACGATCCAGCGAAAGGCCTTCATCAGAACTTCACCACGAGCCCGCCGAGCACTCCGTCGGTGCCGCCTTCCACGCGGGCGTCAATGGAGTCACTCATTACCAGCATGGCACCGGCTCCTCCGAGCAGGCGCCCGCCGCGCATGGGTTCCAGTCCGATCAGGGATCCCCGCACGGCGCTCACGATATTGTATTGGTAACCGAGGTAGGGATAGAGGCGGAAGAGTTTGCTCACCTCAATCAGATACCGCAATCCCACATGAATGGGAACTACGCGCACCTGCGATACGTCCACATCCGGATCCGGGCGGAGCTCGGACGGAAAGGTGTGGTCGAAATTATAAATGCCGAAGCCGATCTCTGCGGAAATCAGAGCGGGCGTTTTGGATTTCAGCCAGTAATTGGAACGGAAGGTGTAGGCGTAGCGGAACACATAGCCGTTATAGGTGGAATAGCCGGCGGGTATGATGGGGGTGCCGTTTTCGTCGGAGCTGGTGGAAAGCGCGCGATTGCGGAAGGCCGCGAGGCCCACGGTGATATTGTGGGGGCTGAAGGTGCGGGGAAGCGGGAATTTCGGGCGAATGGAAACTTCCGGGGAGTAGTTGTCGTCGTCGAGCTCGGGGGTCGAATCTTCAGCATTAGCTTCCCAGAATTTCTCGTTCTGCGGATTGTCCCGCTCCTCTTCACGGTCCACTACATAATCAGGAAGGTTGTCGGCTTCCGGAAAGGGCTCGCCGTAAAGGAGCTCGTAATCCGCCTCGAGTTTTGGCGGTTCGTTGCCGTACATCTGAAGCACCGCCACTACGGCATCGTCGTCCTGCACCCGGATGGCGCGGCCCGAAGCGATGCGGCTTCCTCCCGCACTGAAGAGCACGGCTTCGCCCACGGCGAGTCCCTGACGCGCTCCAATCGTAATGCGCACCAATTTTCCGCTACTGGAAGTTTCCGTAACCAATACGGAGCGCCGCTCTGCGCGAGCATCCGAAGAAAAAAGGGCAAGTAATAGAGCTGAAATAGAGAGAGCGCGGCCCTTGTAGATCATGTTTCCTAACGATAATGTGGCGTGTAAACGAAGTCAAACCATGGCCGATCACTCAAGCAATCCAGACAAAAGTTCTTCCAGCCTTCAACAGGTAGAATTTCCTCCCAAAGGAAATTGGGCCCGCTTGCCTACTCCTTTGGAAAAGCTGGAGCGGCTATCCGCGGAGCTGGGAGTGGAGCTCTGGCTGAAGCGAGACGACCAAACCGGCTTCGAATGGAGCGGAAACAAGATTCGGAAGCTCGAATATCTCGCGAAGGACGCGATCGATAAAGGCGCCACCTGCCTGATCACGATGGGTGGAGTTCAGAGCAATCACTGCCGTGCCACAGCGGCCCTGGCCGCTAAACTTGGCCTGCGTTGCATTCTGCTCTTGCGAGGCGAGGCGCCTGATTCGGCGGTATCCAATAATCTTCTCGACCGGATTTTCGGAGCGGAAATTTTCTATCTTACGAACGAGCAGTATTACGAAGGCATCCAGGATCTTCGCCTGCTGCTCGACCAGCAGATCCGCGCTCAAGGTGGAAAATCTTATTTCATTCCCGAAGGGGGCTCCAACGGCCTTGGGGCGATGGGATATGCCGAGGCCTTTCATGAGATCTCCGCCCAGGCAGATCCCTTTGATTCGATCGTGGTGGCGCATGGAAGCGGAGGCACGCAGGCGGGCCTCGTGCTCGGAAAGCTGCTGGCGGAGGAGAAATACCAGCACACCAGGATCGTGGGCGTGAACGTATGCTACGATCCGAAAGAAAGCTTTCGCCTCGTGAAAGACGTGCTCTGGGCTGCGATACAGCAACAGAAGCTGCCGCTTTCCTTTGCCGCCTCGGATATCGAAATTCTCGAGGGTTTCCTTGGGGCCGGCTATGCGAAGAGCTCGCCGGAGGAGCTGGATTTCATTCTGAAGGTGGCTCGGCAGGAAGGAGTGCTTTTGGACCCTGTTTATACAGGGAAAGCCTTTTACGGAATGGTTAAAACTTTGAAGGCCGACCCGAAAGCCTTCGGGAAAAGAGTGCTTTTCATTCATACAGGCGGCGCTTTCGGATTGTTCAAGCTGGAGAAGGAATGGCAAGAGGTGCTGAAATGAAAAATCTTCTCTTCGCTCTATGCTGCTTGGGTCTGATGCCCGGAACATCCGAGGCCGCCAAGCCGAAATCCTCGTTGGCTTACCAGTACTATACCAAAGGCACCGAGCTGGCTTCGCACAAGAAGTGGGAAGAAGCGCTCAAGCAATTTCAGAGCGCTATCGATCTCAATCCTGCCTTCGTAACCTGCTATATAGAATACGCCCGCACCGCCGTGATGATGGGCAAGAGGCAGCAAGGTTTGTTAAAGCTTGATGCAGCCGCGGAAGTGGCGCGCTCCAAGGACGACAAAGACAGGATTCAGAAGGAAAGAGAAAGTCTTTCCGACATTTTTTATACCAACGAAACCTTCCAGCAGTACCAGCATGGCCTCAATTACCTGAAGCTCGATCGTTCCCGCTCGGCGCTCGAAGCATTGGAAAAAGCGCTGAAAACGGAGCCGGACAACCTACTCGTGCTCGCGGCTTACGCCAAGGCCCTCAAGCAGGAAGAGAGGTCCAAGGATGCGATCGCGGTGCTGGAGCGTGCTCTCGAGCTGAATGGCAGCAAAAGGGAGGTCCGGCTTGATCTCGCCGAGGCAAATCTGGTGCCCACCCCGGAACGCTCTCTTTCGCTTCTCCAGCCTTTGCAAGGGAATCTGAGTGATGAGAGGGCCGTGATTCTCCGGGCCCAGGCGCTTTCCCAGCTGAAGCGAAACAGGGAGGCGATAGAAACCGTTCGCCAGCTTTATGACAAGCAGCCGGCTTCTCTTTACGCCTCTCTTTGGCTGGGAAAGCTTTATTCCCAGGAGCTCAACGGAGCCTGGAACGCCAGGAAATATCTTATGACGTTCCTCAGGCGCACGGAATCGCAGGCATTGGCCTGGAAAGACGACAACAGCCAGGAAGCCCGCCAGCTCAAAGGTGCCCGTGCTGAGGCCGATCAAATCCTGGCCAAAGTGAATAAATCTTTGGAGTAAAGGCAACTGCTCAGTGCGGCGTGAGCAAAAAGTTTCCGCTCTTCGGCCGGATTTTTTTCCTTACACTTGACCAGGTAAGGAAAGCCCCGATACAAATCTAATACAGGCAAAAAACTTCACCGACGCGGGGGAATATGTCGGGCAAGCTCTTCATTACGATCGCCGGAAACATCGGCACAGGAAAAACAACGCTCACGCGCATGCTCGCCGATCACTACGGATGGAAGCCGCATTTCGAGAGCGTTTCTGACAATCCCTATCTGGCCGATTTTTATGAAAATATGGCTCGCTGGAGCTTTCCTCTTCAGATTTATTTCCTGAACCACCGCTATAAGGTGCATCGAGAGGTAGGGTTCGGCAACGCTTCGGCGATTCAGGATCGTTCGATCTACGAGGATTCCCATATTTTTGCACGCAATCTTTTCGAGAGCGGAAAAATGGAAGAGCGCGATTACCGGAACTATCGCGATCTCTATGAAGAGATGATCAAGCACCTTAATCCGCCTGATCTCATGATTTACCTGAGGAAATCCCTGCCTCGCCTCGTGGAGCAGATCAAAATGCGCGGGCGTGAGTTCGAGCAGAAGATCCCCGAAGACTATCTTGCCTGCCTGAACCGATACTACGAGGATTGGATCGGCAACTATAATACCGGAAAACTGTTGGTGATCGATTCCGACGAGCTGGATTTCGTGGCTCGCCCCGGGGATTTCGATCTGATCGCGAAGAAGATCCTGGAAAAACTGGATCAGCGCGATTTGTTTACTCCTCTCGAGAGTGCAAGAAGAGCTGTTAGCAGGTAGGCTTTTCGCTTCGCTTCAGGCCTCGGCAACTTTATAATTAGAATGATACTGCCATGCTTATGCGCTCAAGGAGGAGATGCATCATGTTGTATTCCCGCAATCCACTTATTCCCGCCGCTCTCTTGGCGATTGTGCTGAGCGCAACTTCCTGCTCCAGCTCGCCGCCGGCCGGTGAGGGAAATCTGGACGGCGCCCTTCCCGCCCCTGAATCGAGCGCGGATCAAGTGGGAAGCATTCCGGAGGATATGCTTGCCGACGAAATGGGCGTGGAAAGCTCCGCGGGAATGCCCGGCGATGAGCTGAGTTCCTCCCCGAATCCTTTCGCCGATCTTTCCGAAAATCACGAAAGTGAATCCACGGTTACCGCCGATCGAGATGCGCTCCTCGTGCCTGAAGACACCAAGGGCGGTTCAAGCAGTTCTCCGTTCGCTGACCTCGATTCGAATGATGGCGGCCACGACTCTTCCGGCTCGGGAAAGATGGACCGCTATACCGTGAAAGCCGGCGATACCTTGATGAAGATCGCTTTCAACTTATATGGTGATGTAGAGCGCTGGAAGGATCTCAAAGAGCTCAATAGCCAGGCTCTAAAGGGGGGCGATCTGGTTAGGGCTGGTATGAAGCTGCGCTATGAAGTGCCCAATGAAAGTTTCAACCCGGATCAGCATGCCAAGACCTATGAGATAAAAAAAGGCGACACCCTCGCCGGCATCGCCGACGAAGTGTACGGCCGCCGTGCGAAGTACAAGAAGCTGCAGAACTACAACAAAGACCTGATCAAGAATCCCAACAGGATTTTCGCCGGTTTCACCATCTACTACGACATCACGGAGCAGGAAATGGCCGAAGCGGAGGCGAGAAGAGCCGAGCGCGCCGCCCAGGGCGGAAGTTCGGTTCCTAGCGCCATCAGCCCGCCTGAGGAAGCGCAGCCCCCTGCTGCGCCGAACGTTTCTGCTTTCGACAATAGCGCTGTGCCGGGGCCTCAATCGGGCCCTCCTTCTCCGGGGCAATAAAAGCAGGCGCCTAAAAAACAAAGAAGCCATGCCTGAAGGCATGGCTTCTTTGTTTTCCGGATTCCGGAAAACAGTGGCTTAGCGGCCGCCGAACTTAGTGAGTTCCATGGCGATCGGCATTCCGTTCGCTTGCATGGTCATTTTGGCGGTTCCGTCGAGCTTGATCGCGGTAGGGTTGGCCCATACTTCGATATCCCCGCCTTGCTGGCTGCGAGCCTTGATGTGGATCACTTCGAAGGTGCCGGCAGGAACCGTGATCGAGGTGGCTTCCTGATCGATGATCTCGATCTTATCTTCCGGAGGAGCTTGCTCCTGGCCGTTCTGCTTCATCTTGAGCACCTTGCCGGTGGCGCGGTCGATGAGCACTTCCACAACCTGGTTGCCGATCATTCCACCGCTGATGGCTTGCTTCATCCAGATCGCATTGCCTTCTTCATGGGTGGCTTCTTTGTGCATGGTGCCGAGAGGGAAGCTCTGGATGGTGAGGTTGAGGTCTTGGTAGTCGCCCACCTGCCAATTGATCACGTTGGTCTCGGGGGTTTGGCCGCTGATCTGGGCCATGGCAATTCGAAGAGCCAGATCTTCATTGGCCTGGGCGGCGCCGGTGAGCGCCAGGAATGCTACGAGAGAAAGTACTAATTTTTTCATGAATCCTCCTTAAAATGGAATTACCCGAAAAAGCGTAAACATCGAGTATGGAGAACACAATAGGGAATATTTTCATTCCCCATGAGGCAGTCTGAGGTGATGCAGAGCAATGGGGGTAAAATGTCGGTAAGGAGAGCTATGCACGGCAAGCAATTTGATTTTTTTCGCATCGCGCTTTTTGTGTTTCTGTCTTCGTGCTCAAGCCAGGGCTTTGATCAGGACGGCGGCGATCTGAAACGGGCCGAGGTGGAGGTGATCTCGTCGAGGATGCGCGATGCCATCGAAAGCGAGTTTCCTCTCCTCAAACACAAGCTTGTAAATCGCTACGTGGACTCGCTGGGGCAGTCGATTGTTTCCCGCAATCCGGGTATGCCGCCTTTGCCTTATGAGTTCCGGGTGCTGAAAGCCAATGAGGCGATGGCTTTCTCTCTCCCTGGCGGTATCGTTTATCTTTCCCTCGGTATGCTCAGGGCTGTGGATCTCGAGGGACAGTTGGCGGCTGCCATCGCGCATGAGCTTGCCCACCAGCAGCTCAACCACCATCTGATCTTGTGGCGGAAGAAAGTAAATTCCAGTCGTGGCCAGGGGTATATCCTCGATTTCAGCGGTGATTGGAAAGATACCTTTCTGGGGGAGCGGGGGGCGCTCTATCTGGGAAAGGAAATGGAGGAAGAGGCCGACCGCCTGGCTCCCTCCCTGCTTTACCGAGCCGGCTTTGATCCTCGTTTGTATATCTCCTGGTTGCAGCTTCTGCGCAAAATGGAGCTTGCTTCGCCTTCCAGCGTGGCAGCGATCGTAAGCCTGCACCCGCCTTTGCTTGCGCGGCAGAAGTGGGCTAAGGCGGGCGTGGATCTCCTGCCTCCCCAGCGGGATGCCAATATTTCTTCCGCCACTTTTCAGCGAATCAAATCCATCCTGAAGGAAGCCGCAAAAAAAGGCGGGAAGGCGGATAAGCAGAAGGAAATGCTATGAGCGAACGAATCCTTGCTGAGGCGAAAAAAATCGCGGAGAGCCTGAACGAAAAAAAGGAGACCGAGAGCGGGCGCATGAAAGTGCGCAAGCTTGCCGGAGATGCCTCGCTTCGCCGGTATTACCGGGTATGGGAGGGGCACGAAAGCTGGGTGCTGATGCTCACTGAGCCTTTCGAGGAGCAGGGCTACGATTTCCTTCTGGTTCGGGCCTATCTCGAAAAATGCGGGGTGCCGGTGCCCGCTCTGGTTTGCGCGAATGGAGCAGCCGGAGCCATCCTTCTCGAGGATCTCAGCGACAGCACCATGCTGCATCGCTTGGGTGAGCTGAAAGGAAACGAAAAGGAGCTTTTTGAAGAGGCCCTCACGCTTCTGAATCACTTTCACTCGAGCACGGCCGCTCCCGGAAAAACGCCGGTGCCTGGCTTCAAGCTGGCCTTCGACGAAGAAAAGCTGATGTGGGAGGTGGACTTCGCTCTTGAGCATCTTTTTGGCTCCTACCTGCGCAGAAAAATCCCTGAAAAGGAATTCACTGCGATGCGGGAGTCGTTCACCGACATCTGCCGCAGGCTGGCGGCCGAGCCGAGGGTGTTCACGCACAGGGATTATCATAGCCGAAACATCATGATCCCGCCGAGAGGCGGGATGGTTTGCATCGATTTCCAGGACGCCAGAATGGGCCTTCGTGCGTATGACCTTGCCAGCATCCTGAGGGATTCCTACTACCAGCTGGAAGAGAGCACTGTTTATGAGCTCGTGGATTTTTACCTGAAGCTGGCGTCGAAAGACCAGAAAATCGAGCGAACCCACTTCATAAGGATGTTCGACCTGATGAGCATCCAGAGGAATTTCAAGGCGATTGGAAGCTTCACCTCGTTTTACGGAAAACGTAACGATGCGATGTATATCCGCTTCGTGGGAAATACCTTCGAAAACATCCGGAGGAATCTTGGGAAGTTTCCAGAGTATGCGCGCCTGCGTGAACTGCTCTTCCACTACTACTATTTTTAAGGAGCCGGGATGCGAGCATTGGTGATGGCCGCCGGGCTGGGAACGAGGCTTCGCCCGCTTACGGATACCCTGCCGAAACCCCTCGTGCCCCTTCACGGCAGGCCGCTCGTGGAGCGTGCTCTATCCCTGCTGGAAAAAGCCGGCGTGCAGGAGGCTTTGATAAATATTCATTATTTGCCCGGGCAAATGCGCGCCTTTGTGGAGCAGTGGAACGCTGCGGGCCGCACTCCCCATTTGTTCGTGCAGGATGAATCCGCCGAAATCCTCGGATCGGGTGGAGCGATATCGCTGGCGGCCCCGTGGCTGTTTGAGAGTTTCGGCACCGCACTTATCTGCAATTCGGACGTGATCATGGATCCGGCGCCTGACCTGGATGCCTTGGCGGCGATGCAAGAGGACGGAGCGCGGCGAGGGCTGGAGTGCACTCTTTCCGTGATCGCGCATCCGTTGGCCGGGATCAAATACAATGGCTTGCGCAGGGTGGGGGATCTGATCACCGGCTTCGAGCAGGAGCAAAAGCATGATCCGGGCCTGTGGATGTTCCCCGGTTTCTATGCGATCGGCAAAAGTGCCGTGAAGAGGTTGCCGCCGGCAGGTTCGGTTTTTTCCATCTACGAGATGCTTTGGAAGGTGCTGGCGGCGGAACGAAAACTCGGCGCCTTTGAATTTACGGGGCGGTATTTTGATCTGGGAACGGTAAGTGATCTGAAGGAAGCGGAAGCGGCGCTTTCTAGAGATCTGTGAGAGCTGTGAGCGCCGCGCCGATCTCCGGGTGGCCGCTCCCCTTCTTCAGGAAGAACACTTTTCCGTCGGGCACGATGCTTTCCCGGAGATTCGAGGCAGGGCGATGTCCGCTCTCGGTGCTCACCAGGCTCAAAATGGGAAATTTCACGCCGAGCGGTGCCTGGCGATCGAGCCTTTCCTCCCGGACCTTCAGCGTTTCGTTATAGATTTCTCTTTTCTGGCGGTCAGCGGGCGAGAGGTTCTTCACCGAGGCCGGAGATCTCTGTCGTTTGTCCTGGCCGTACAGTTTACCGTTCAGATTCACCCATCCGAGTATCTCTTTGCGTTGGCCGAGGTCGGGAAACAAATCGAGCGTGTGGAAAACAACAGCGCTCGCGCCGCCCTGGCTCACCAGATAGGCGGGTGCGCCTTCGATCTGAAGGCGTAGGTGCTTCTGCAGATCGTCGGCAAGGTCGTCCATCCGGGTGTAAGGCCCCACCATCAGCTCTTCCACTTGATACCCCAGTTTTTTCAGGGCCAGGAAGCTCTGCTTGCGGTCTTCATTCTCTTTCCTGCTGTCAGCGGCCGAAAGAATGGGAAAGCTGGTATTCGTGATCCAGATCACCCGGGCGTTCTCGTGGCGGGAGGCGGGTGGGAGATTTTCGAGGGCGAAGCTTCGGTTCAGAAGGTTTTCCTGCGCGGAAGATCCATAAAGTTCGCTGAGCACCTGCCATTCGAAGGTGCTTAGCTTTCTGGCTTCCGGAACCGATAGCCCGTGGATTTGTTTCGAAGGGATCGAGGCCGGCCGCCTTGCTCCCTCCTGTTCCTGAAGGAAGCCATTTCGTTCGATCCTGGCCTGGGTTAGGCGAGCCGAGATCGATTTCAATTCTATGCTTTTCTGGCCTAGCTCGATGTCTCGCCGCTCCTTCTTGAGTGCATGGGTTTCTTCCAGTTTGCGCACTTCCAGCAAGGAGAGAAAATTGTCGCCCGGCCCTCCGGCAAAGGCGGAAGGAAGAGAGATAGCGGCTAACAGGTAGAGGATGCGGAGTTGGCTCTGCATACTCTTTACTTTTCGGCCTTTTAGTTGATTATTTTAGTAATATATTGGGGCAAAAAAAAGGCTGTGATTACAGCCTTTTGTTACTAGTTCTGCTGGCTGGTCTTGGCTCTTTTCAGAACCTTTCGAGCCGTCTTCTTACTTTCGTCTTCCTTCAGCTTTTCCGAATTGCGGGCCACCCTTTGGCCGAGCCATACGGCGCGGGAGGGGAGGTCCTGCCCATTCTCCATGGCCGCCACTCTGCGGGCTTGCTGCAAGGCGCGGGAAGGAAGCTCAGAAGGAGGGGTTACGGTGGCTCGAGCGGAAGCGCCCGCGATCAAACCCAAACCGATCATAAGGATTCCAAATTTCATCTTTCGTCCTCGGTTTCCAAACTCGGAAACATTCCTAATATAATTCTCACACGAGCCGCACTTTGACGCAAAGTGGTGCGGCTGTTATAGAGCAGGTAATGGGAAAGCGTAAAGCTCCGTTTTGGCTAAAGTCTGAATTTTCTTCGAGGAGAGCTAAACTCGAGCAGCGGGCTTCCGTAATCCGATCTATTCGCTCCCATTTTGATGGGCAGGGTTTTTTAGAGGTACAAACGCCCGCCCTCCAGGTTTCTCCCGGTTTGGAGCCCCACCTGCAGGCCTTCTCTACGGAGCTGAAGGATCCCACGGGAAACCGCACGGAGCGCAGATACCTTCACACGTCACCGGAATTCGCGATGAAGAAACTTCTCACCGCGGGCCTGGAGCGTATCTACCAAATATCTCTAGTTTACCGGAACCGGGAGAGATCGCATACCCACCACCCGGAATTCTCGATGCTCGAATGGTACCGGGCCCGGGAACCCTACACGCTACTGATGGAGGATTGCGAAAATCTCCTGCAGGCGTGTGCCGAGGCCGCAGGGGGGCGGAAGGTTTTTACCTGGCAGGGGATGAATTGCGATCCGTTCCAGCCGTTCGAGCGCCTCACTGTGCAGGACGCCTTTCTCCGCTACGCGGAAACGGATTTATTGGCCACGATCGATCACGCCCTTAAACCCACGCCTCAAGGGCTGCGGGAAGCCTGCGGAAAACTGGGGGTTCCCACCGCTGCCGATGACAGCTGGGAGGACCTCTTCTTCCGGATCTTCCTGGAACGCATCGAACCGAAACTCGGAATCGGGTGCCCGGTGATCCTCTACGATTATCCGGTATCGATGGCGGCTCTCTCGCGCCCCAAAAAGGATGCTCCCCACCTCGCGGAGAGATTCGAGCTCTATGTATGCGGGCTCGAACTGGCGAACGCTTTCGGGGAGCTCACGGACCCGGTGGCCCAGCGGCTGCGCTTTGAAAGCGATATGGAAAAAAAGGAGAGGCTCTATGGGGAGCGCTATCCGCTCGACGAGGATTTTCTCTCCGCCTTGGCCGAGATGCCCGAAGCCTCTGGTATCGCGCTGGGAGTGGATCGCCTCGTGATGCTCG
>CAZTCD010000037.1:0-36504 GCA_964612065.1 uncultured Bdellovibrionales bacterium
TCGAAGGTGGAGGTGAGCCTTCGAATACAGGTGCTTCAGCGTGATTCGGCGCTGAAAATTAAAGGAAACCTGGCCCACTTTGCTATTGGAAAGCGCAACGTCTGCCATATCCAACAGCCAGTCCCCGCGAACCACAAACTGCACGTCTTCGGGAAGCAGCATCAGGCATTCGCCTTTTGCTTCCTCCACAATCGTATTCATGGCTTCAGCATGGGTGCAGGTTCGATAGATTTTGTGCTGAACGAAATCCAGACTGTCAATGTACTCTCGCAGGCCGGGCTCTCTGGAGTTACCGTCTACGATAATCCACTGCACTGGGCTATACCGGATGCACTCCTTGGCGGAGGTGATCAAAGCCTTCAAATACTGAAGGCGATTGTAGCTGACTATCCCGATTGTAATCAGAGGTGCGGCCATATTTTATGATTCGCACTCTATTCGGAATCGGTTCATTGGGGAAGGCTTCCTTTTTGTGCCTGATGGGTAATATATTAACTTTGGTTCAATCAGTCTGATCAATCCACTCTGCCGATGGAAACAGGAAATTGTCTAAATTTTCCCGCTTGCTCGCATTGATTCGAGCTTCTTTCGACCTCTGCTTTACCTTCAGGAAGGGCTCATCGGGCTTCAAGGTGTTTGCGGCCCCGTCCTATGGTGGCGGGCCCGGCACGAAGTATAGGCAGCTTCTCAAAGGGGCAGCCAAGAGCGGGGAGCCCTACGGCACGGTAATCTGCCTATCAGCCATTCGTGTGCCTTTGGCGGTGCTTTGGTTTTTGAAGTGGAGAGGAGCCCGAGTCGTCGTAAATCAGAATGGTGTTTACTACCCGATGTGGTGCCCCGACGGCTATGAACGAAAAAATCGATTTCTGGCGAGCCTAAACCATTGTGCCAGTCATTCCTTTTTTCAGTCCGAGTTTAGCGAGGAATCCTACAGTCGGTGGGTAGGCACGCTGCCCGAGAACCGATCCGTTCTTTATAATGCGGTAGATCGAGCTGTTTTTTATCCTGATTTGGATCGTGCAACCAATTCCGGCGAACCAAGAATTCTTGTTTTTCTGGATTTTCGTCCTCTCAACGAAGGTCTTTGGAGGCACCTTTTGCCTCTGCTGCGCAACAGGGATCTGCCCTATAAGTGGGTCTTAATGGGGGCCGTGGGAGACGAATCTTTGGTCGCCTTTCTTCGATCTGAGCTCGAGGAGGCTAATTTGGAATGGGTGTTTCATCCAGATTTAAGTACCACCGCATCAAAGATAAGAGAATGTGATGCGGCGCTTCACCTTGTGTACAATGATGTGTGCCCCAATAAGGTGTTAGAGTGCCTGGCTTCCGGTGTTCACGTGATTTCCCTTTCCGCGGGTGGAACCAAGGAATTGCTTAGGAACGGCGGGGGGGAGGTTCTCGAGGTCCCTGCGGGCTATGAAGAGCGAATTTACTCGTCTGTCCCGGAATTGTTGGCTGCCTTGGAGCGATTTAGGTCTCGTTCAATGATATTGCGCACGGAAGCAGCTCGGGCTTCCACCCGCTTTGATTTGGATGTCTGGATTAGGGCTATGACGGGCAATGCCTGATGACTTTTTCCGCTGTTCCGGCTAGTTCTAGACACTATGGCTCTAATTGAGTTTCTCAAGGATCGCCTCCGCCCCGTGAAGCAGGCGGTACTGCGCCCATTGGACTTTCCCCGTTCTGTTGAGGCTCTTAGAGAGCTTGAAAGCGAGATGTATGCAGCTGGCGCTAGCCCGGTTGACATTCCGGCGAGCTTCACCGGCTATGGTGAATTCCGGAAGATCCGCCCAGCCCAGATCCGATCAGAAATTCAGGGGCTCTTTGAGATTGTGAGAGACCTGAAGCCCCAGGTGGTTTGTGAAATCGGAACGGCCTTGGGAGGCACGTTTTATATCTGGTGCCAGGCCGCAGCGGATGATGCTCATCTGATATCTTTGGATTTGCCTCATCAGTTCTACTCACCGAATCGCAGGGAGTTCTACGGAAAGTTCGCTAAAGAAGGTCAGCGCACGTGTTTTCTTCCGGGAAACTCTCATGAAGAAAGCGCATTGGCATCCCTAAAAAGGGAACTGGCGGGAAGGCAAATCGACTTCCTTTTTATTGATGGCGATCACTCTGATCCGGGAGTAAGGCAGGACTTCGCAACTTTCAGCCCCTTGGTACGAAAGGGCGGCGTAATCGCGTTTCACGATATCTTGCCAAATCCAGTCACCACTCGAAATCAAGTTTTCCCGCTTTGGAGAGAGTTAAAGGAAAAATATCCCGATCATAGGGAAATCATCGAGACCGATCCTGCGAAAGACGCCAATGCCAACAAGGTGGGCATCGGGGTGCTTTGGGTCTAAAGGTGCGTCTTCTTTACGTACATAAATTTAATCCCCAAGATCCTACAGATCAGGCCCTTCGAAAGTGGGTGTTAAGAGATATCCAGGGGTCTGAGGTTTTTTGTTTTACTCCTGACGAGAGAAACAGAACTTCTGATGCGAAAGCCACTCCATTAAAACGTCTGTTGGAGGCGGTAGAGCGCCAAGGCACCACTCATGTTTTTAGCTGGGTGCCGTACCTTAACCTTGCTGAGGTGAAGTGGCTAAAAGATCGAGGGGTGGTGGTGGCCTCTGCTCAGAGTGGTGTGAGCACTCTGTCGCACGGGTTCATTCCAGATCAGGCCGAGTATTTGGAATACCTGGGAGCGCACAGTTATTTTTTTATCCCGCATGCTCCTCACGTTCCTGTCCTCAGATCTGCGGGGGTTAACGCTGTAGAACTCCCATTTTGTTATGATGACGAGATCTACAAGCCGCTTCCAGTACGAGCCGGATTGCGAACCCTGGCTCCCTATAGGGGAAGCTATATTGGAAATTTCGGAGGCACTGAAGTCGCCCAGGGCCGATACCGTGCTTCCATAGTGAAGGAGGTTGCAAAGGCTTTTCGTTTGCTTTTGGTATGTGATCCTAGGTATCGCGATTATGGATTTGATCGAACCAGGATTTTCAGATCACCCACCGTAACTCGCCCTGCGCTTCTGAACTTTTTGCTCAACACATCCAGCTTTTCGATCGGCACAGATGCCTTTCCTGAAATCGAAGATTATTACAGGCCTCAATATAAAAACGTAAAGATACCGTATGATAGGGACCGAGACGCCTTTGTTATGAGGCCACGTACCTTTTGGTCAATGGGAACAGGAGTTCCATTCGCGGTGGAGAACTATTCCGAAATTCGCCGTTTTTTTGAACCTGGTAAAGAAATCATCTTATGGGAGAATCCTGCAGATGTTGTGGATCAGATCATCCAACTTGGACGGAATCCTGGTGAACTGCAGGCAATGGGTGATCGGGGATGGAAGAAGATACGCCGCTTGCATAGTGCCAGGCTGCGCGTTTCCCAGCTGAAAGATATGCTTATGGGAGGGAATGTTCCGAATTTCACCTCAGGGGAAAAAGCGTGAAGAGAATATTGAAACTTATTCTTCAATGGTGGCGCCTGTTGGTTTCGGATCCCCGGAAGACGATTCGGTTTCCGGCTGAAATATTAGGCTATTTTTCTGATCTTCGGAAGTTTAAGTGCCTAGGCGGTAGCGAGGAAAAAATCGAACTACATCCTGTTCTTTTCCAGAAAGGTATCTCCAGCACCTTTGATGCCCATTATGTTTACCAGTCTGCATGGGCTGTTCGGAGAATTCACGCTCTTCGGCCCAGAGAGCATTTCGATATTTCATCGAACATTCCCTACGTGGCAGCGCTATCTGCAGTAGTGCCTGTTAGATTTTGTGAGTATCGGCCTCCACAAATCAATCTTCCAGATCTTCGATCTGAGCATGTGGATATTACGAGCCTTCCGCTTGAGGAGGGTTCTATAGATAGCTTGAGTTGCCTGCATGTTCTCGAGCATATAGGTCTCGGGCGCTATGGTGATCCGGTCGATCCCCAAGGTTTCGAAAAAGCCTGTAAAGAAATTGCTAGAGTCGCGGCGCCAGGAGCATCTGTTTTTTTGTCAATTCCTGTCGGGCGCGAAAAGATCTGCTTCAACATGCACCGGGTTAGCGATCCTTTGCATTTGATCTCTGTAATGAAAGGGAAGTTAGAGCTTCACGAGTTTTCCGTTGTTACGGATGATCGGCAATATCTGGTTGATGTAAGTCCCGAATCCTATTCATCGCAAGAATATGCTTGTGGGCTCTATTGGTTTAAAAAGGCTCCAAATGCTTAGATTGATTGGGCGGCTTCCAGTTTTGGAAAAGTTTATTCGCTATGGCGAGCTTTTTCAGGAATACACCGGCTACAGGTTGTATTTATATATCGCCATTTCGGCGTTGGTCACCCTCGTGGAGAGTGTGGGTATTGGATTATTTTTTCCTCTGATAAACGGCTTGCAGGAAAATGATCAGCTGAGATCGCCGCTGGAGAAATTCCTGGCCGAAACCTTTTTGTTCTTTGGCCTGGAATACCGGCTGGAAACGATTCTTCTTGCGATGATCGTGGTGTTTTTAGCCAAAGCCGTCTTGCAGTTTGGTGCCGGAGTTTATCAAAGTAAGATTATTACTTGGTTTTTGGCGGAAATTTCCAAGAGAACACATCGAGCGATTTCCGGGCAGGACTATCAGCACTTTTTGGTGAGAAACATCGGCACCTTGGTTAACGTCACTGTTAACGAAACCAACCGTGCCATGGTTGCCTTGGTAAAGTTTGCCACCCTTTTCCCTTCTCTTATCGCGATCAGCGTCTTTAGTGTCTTGGCCTTCCGTCTTGACTGGAGGCTCACGCTTGGAGCCCTCTTGTTTGGGGCCTGTGTGCTGGGAGTAACTCGTTACGTGTCCCGATTGGCTCGGGTCTATTCCTATCGAAACACGGAAATATTCGGAGTGCTTTCTGGCTTGGTTTTGCAGAGCTTCGGTTCCTTCAAGTATCTAAAGTCAACAATGGGTATGGGTGCTCTAAGGAAACAGATTGATCGAATGATTGATCGTCTTTGTCATACCCAGTTAATGCTGAGTATTTCTTCTCATTTCTCTCAAGCGATAAACGAGCCAGTGGTAGTTGTTTTTCTCGTAGCAATGTTTTGGCATCAGACGATTATTGAAAAGCAGCCGCTCGGCCAAGTTGTTGTTTTGGGATTGTTCTTCTTCCGGCTTATTAAAGAGGTGATGTTATTTCAGGCCAGCTGGCATGGGTTTTCCACCACACTGGGATCAATTGATGCTGTTGCCGGATTAGTGGCCGATGCCGAACGTTTCCAGGAGACCTTTAGGGGAACGGCATTTACCAAAATGGAAAATGAAATTTGTTTTGAAAATGTTTCCTTTTCATATGGTTCCCGGCTCGTATTGAAAGACATTAGCCTTGCGATCAAACGAAATTCCATGGTGGCGTTTGTCGGGGAGTCGGGTTCCGGAAAGTCCACTTTGGTCGATCTTATTACGGGTCTGCTGAAGCCTACCGCCGGAAAAATTCTTGCAGATGGGGTTCGATACTCGGATCTGGATTTGTCCTCGTTTCGTGAGCGAGTTGGTTTTGTGACGCAAGAACCGGCAATTTTTAATGACACGATTTCAAACAATATTTCATTCTGGGATCATGGAGATAAATCGTCCATTGATAGTCGGGTGTTTGCTGCCGCCGAAGCTGCTAACTGTGAAGATTTTATCTCACGGCTGGATCTTGGCTTTGATACTGTACTGGGAGACAGGGGAGTGAATCTTTCGGGTGGCCAAAGGCAGCGAATTGCAATTGCCCGGGAGCTCTACAAAAAGCCCGATCTTTTGATTCTGGATGAAGCTACGAGCGCTCTCGATGGAGAAGCGGAACTTGAGATTCAGAAAAGTATCGAGAAGTTAAAGGGAAAACTTACGACTCTAGTTATAGCTCACAGGCTTTCAACGATTCGAAATGCGGATCTAATTTTCGTCTTTTCAGACGGCAATCTTGTGGAAGAAGGGACTTTCGAAGAGCTCTACATGCAGAAGAATTCTTTTTTTCGACGATTTTGTGAGTTGCAGGGTCTGAGCTCGGAGGGCAGAAAATGAATCAATTTTTTGAAAAGGCGGGCTCTGCCTTCTTGCGAATTGCTGGGAAGCCTTCGCGTCCAGCTAAGGCTACCGATACAAGCGACACCTTTCTTGCCATGGAGTATGGGTTTGATGAGGAGCACGCTGCCAAAGAAGCGGTACGCCGAGTGCGCTCCCATACTATGACCTCTCTTGAACGATTGGTTTCTCTCTGGAATCAAGTTCGTTATCTCGATCGTTACGGAATTGATGGGGCCTTTGTTGAGTGCGGAGTATGGAAGGGTGGATCCGTGGGAATGATGGCTTTGGCTCATCTTTCCTCAAATCCTTCTATGAAGCGAGAGTTGCACCTGTTTGACAGTTTTGAAGGCTTACCTGAACCCGATCGTAAAGTGGATGGAAACAAGGCAGTTGATTATTCTGCTCAGCACGCGGAAGGTAATTTGGAAAAAATCGGCAAATGTGTAGGACCGATTGAGGATAATCGAGACCTTCTTTTCCGGCAGATCGGATACCCGGAGTCTAAAGTAACGTTCCACCAAGGATGGTTTGAGAACACCCTGCCCAAAGATGCTTCTTCGTTGGGAAAGATCGCGCTCTTGCGCCTGGACGGGGATTGGTATTCATCCACAAAAGTTTGCCTAGATCACCTCTATGGAAAGGTAGTTAAAAACGGAATTATCGTTATCGACGACTATGGCCATTGGGAAGGATGCAGGAAGGCAGTGGACGAGTTTCTGGCTTCTCGGAGAACGCCTGTTTTTCTCAATCACGTAGATTACACCGGCCGTTACTGGATCAAGACAGAAGATTGAGCTCGTAGCCAGAGTTCCAGGTTCACTAATTGCCATAGGAACATCATGTGGTTGTCCCTCTGTTGGCCCTGGGCAACTATTTCATGATGTTCTTTCACGATTCGCTCGATTTCAGGCACGTTATAGATTCCTCGCTCGCGAAAGCTCTGAGATCGAATCATGTCCATCAGGTTATCGCTTCCCTGCCCGGAAAACCAAACGTGAGCGGGAGCATTCCATCCGGTTTTCTTGACTCTGGTTCGGGTTTCCTCTGGAAGGATTCCCTTCATCGCTTCCCGAAGCAAATGCTTGGTCACTCCTGCGCGGATTTTTTGCGTTCCCTTTACCTGAAACATCAATTCCGCCAGGCGATAGTCCATAAATGGCAGGTAGTTTTCTGTCCCGAAGTATCCGCCGTGGCGGTCTTCAGCTCTCAAACAAGGAGGAGCCGTCTCCACCGTGAGATCCTGGAAACATCGATTCTTTAAGTAGCTTTGAAAGGGAGTACGCATCAGTGGCTTAACGGTTCCCATATCGAAGTAGTCTTGATTCAGAACTGACTTATACCGAAACATTCTGTCGGAATCTGCAATGCACCGGCCTGGATGGCTTAGGTCGGCCATCTTGGGCAAAGTGCTTTCCACGATAGCCCGGCTTTTCTTGAAAATCGGGTGGTCGTGATATTTTACCCACCAATCTATTTCCTGGAGCATCAGTTCCGACTGACCCGTGGTTTTGAGATCAGCGAAAAAATACCAGAAGTACTCATATTCTCCGGCGTTCAGCTCATCTCCCCCGAGGCCTCCGAAGAGTGATTGAATGCCATGTTCGCCGATTCGACCGCTGAGTAGGAAGTGGCTGAGCCACGTTGCGGTGACAACCGGTTCCTCATGAATTTGAACCAGTTTTTCTATGAGCCCAAAAGTATCGGGAATTTCGATTTTTACAGTTCGCCATTCCGAAACCGAACTCTCGAGCATCGATTGAATCTCATCGGATTCATCGTAGGTCTTGTCGGTATAGACACTGGAGTAAGCGATTTGTTTGGCGCCCAGTTCTTTCACGGAAGCCGCCAGAACAGACGAAGAGTCCATCCCGCCCGAAAGCGTATAGGCACGCTTCTCTGATCCTGCTTTCGCTCTGATTTTTACTGCATCAAGGAGCAGTTCTCGGTACTTGGCGGCAAGCTCATTTTCCGGGAGATCAAGATCTCCTTTGTCTTTAAGTTCCCAGTAGGTTTCTCTCTTTGCATTGTCTGCGGTCAGGAAAACTATCTGCCCTGGAGCTACTTGATAGATGTCAGCATAAGGTGAAAGTTCAGGGTCGTTGTCAAAAAAACGATAATGGGCGGCGAGATACCTCGCTACGAATGAGATGCGGGATTCAAGCTTTCTTCCGACCAGCTGAGCCACGGCAATGGGCAAAGAAGCAAAGGCCGCCGAGCCGTTGTATGCGCCGAAATAAAGTGGCCTGAGGCCGAAGCGATCCCGGGCAAGAATCAGAGCACCGCTTTTCTTATCATGGGCCGCAAGTGCAAAGTCCCCGTTAAGCCGTGTGAGGAGCTTTCCAAATTTTTCGGCATGCAGGGATTCAAGAACGAGCCTTTCAATTCCTTCGGGTCGTTTACCATCAATGGAAAAAATTGTGCCATCCAGAATCACTGAAAAGTCACTGTCTTCAAATTCCAAAGGGGGTTTTCCAGCGCTGGCCCACCCAGTAAGCGCTCCATTGGCATTTTTGGAAGAAAAGGCCACCTTCAAATTCGGAGCGAAGTGCCCGAACTTTTTGGCCTCAAATACCCGGGTTCGTCCTGGGGCATTGGACACCAGTCCAAAGATACGAGCCATCATCCGCCCTTTCTTTTGGCGAGTAGGAATTTCCAATGATGAGGATAATCGATTACCAGTTGGGGCGCTCCGCCAGTATAGCGATCCGTGATCCACTCAGGTTCAAAGCCATAGGAGCGCACAAATGCCTCCACCTCGCTTTGTGAATACGTATTCACGTGCACTTTAAGATCTACGTCTGGATCAAGAAATTTATCTTTCACATAAAAGTAGCTGCCGTTTTCAGCGAAAGATTCGCGCAGTAGCACAGATTTTCGTGCACCCAGCAGCATTCGTTCCAGCGGGCGGTGAAAGTTATCTATATTGCTTAGAACATTGATGCATATCGCATGGTCTACTTCTAATTCGAGATCTTCGATTCTCGCATGAACCAAATGTGAAGGGTCTATGCCTATGGCAGTAAAGGCAGATTTTCCGGCCAAAATGAATGGCTCACAGGCATCACATCCGGTGTATTTTAGCGGGATATTTCGAGATTTAAGAGAATGAAGAAAGTATCCAGATCCGCAGCCGATGTCCGCCAAGGTATCGCCTGGAGAGGATTGGGCGGCGAGAATCTCAGCGGCCTGAGCATGGCAAGTCATCTCCTCCGCTTCCCCTCTCGCGCGCTTGGTATAGAGCTCAAGTACTTCCGCAGAATGCTCCCAAATCGAATATCGGCTCCATGCACCTGTTCGGATCATGAGGATACTCCACAAAGGGGGCTCGCAAATCCACGCAAAGTATATTTTCCGCTTGGTTCCCGCAGGCGATCCATTGTCACCAGTTCAAATCCGGATTTTTCTGCCATAATCGCCATCGAGGCAAAGCTGAATACATGCAGGTGATCGATGAAGAACTCTTCACGCAGGTAGGAGTCCCGGGCGGCACACTCGGCGTCGGGAAGCTCAATATAGACATGAGATTTTTTGGTTTCCGACAAAAAAAGCCGAGCTCGCCGGAGCATGCTCATCGGGTCCGGAACATGTTCGAGTACTTTATTGAAGGTAATCAGCTGATAGATTGGATGTGCTGGGATCTGAAAGAAATCTCCTGATAGTACTTCGAGGCCCAGGTCGTTCCTCATATGGCTGGTGGCCGTGGGATCTGGGTCAAGGGCCGTGCATTCGAATCCTGCATCTTTCATGGCGAACGGAAACACTCCCAATCCGGAGCCAACATCCAGAACTTTAAGCATATCCCCCTGTGGATGACCGGCGAAACTGAAAAAGGACCGGATATAATTCACCCTTCCTGTATTGTCGCTCTTTTCAGGCGGGAGAGATTTGATCCTGGCAAAGGTTTTCCTTATCCCCTCGATTCCCTGGTAGGTGGACTGGACGTAATCCCCTTCGTAGAGCTTCTTTTCAGGGAAGCGGAAATCAGTGAAATGGTGGCTGCAGCTGGAGCATTTCAGATAGCGGCGGAAGTACTTGCCTTCGGGAAAAACATCAAAGGCCACCTCGCCTTCAGGGCGTTCCCGGTAAATGTGAGCATCAGTTGAATTTTCAGATCCGCAGATCGGGCAAGCAGGCTTGCTAAGCATCTGAGCTCCCGGCAAGCTGCTCAATGCGTTTGAGAGCCGTGAGATCATCCAACCAACTGATAAGCGTAAGTGGTTCACCCTTCGCGTATTCTTCGAATTCGCGTTCTTTTCCTTTTTCCACGATAAGCACAAAAAATCTGTCGTCTCGGTTCCTTACAAGCACAGAGCGCAGGCCAAAGCGGGCCAGGCGGCCATTTGTGGAGGGGGTGGCATAAAATCCCCAGTTTTTCCTGACTACATCATATTCGCCGCCGGCCGGAGTGGTGAAAGTGATCTGTTCATCATCGCCGAGTTCTATGCGCCCACAGTCGCTGATGGTGCCTTTCTTTTCATAGCCAACTTCAAACTTTCTAGGCGGATCATTTGGAATGACTCTCATCACCACTCCCAATCAGAAATCAGAAATCCGGGAATTTTCCACTTTCCATTGTCCATCTTCCAGATATCTTTGTTGCGAAAGCAGTCAGCGATTTCGAAAAATCTCTGCTTTGGAATTTCAGCGAAGGCGCAGAATTTTTCGATATCGCGGTGAGGGGTTTGGTCACCCAACTCACGGAGTTTAAAGATTGCTTCATCCCTGGAAATCCTGCCTTGGCGTATCTCGATAGAAAGATTATCGAAGGCGCGAGTGAAGCCAAATTTGTGCCATTTAAGGTAATGATGAAGGGAGATGAAATCATCATCTATATCGGCGAAGGAATAGTATCCAGTACGGGGATTGCCACTATTGTCTTCAAATCCGTGCTCCCTGGCCACTCGGTAAGTCTCCGTTGGGTCCCATTGAAGATAGTAACCCAGGAAAACAGCATTAACTCCGGCATCCAGGAGTTCTTTCTCGGAAGGCCCGTAATAAGGAGTTAGGGCCTTTTCGGAAAGATCTGAGGAAACCCAATCTTTGGCCGTGGTGCCATGAGTAACACCATATTTTTTAAGCCAGTTGGAATCGAGGCGAAATCCGGTCATCGCGTCTTTGTCGTTGCCGTATTCAAAGGCAGAGTTCTCGCCCCAGATAATGAGCGGAATTCCGAATTTCACGGCAATCTTGGGGGGGATGCTGAAGATCGCCATATGCATCGGGATCGCGGTGCTGCCATATTTCTCAAATGTAGCCAGCATGAACTTCTTCTCTATCTGAGGGTTCACCTGATAATCGATGTGGTCCACGCCTAAGCGCACAAGATTTTCGAGATTCTTTCGGCCGATTGCAGTGCGTGCTGGAGTTTTCCAGGTTACGGCCAGGGGATTAAGGCCGAGTTCTTTGCATTGAAGAACCTGCCAGGTGCTGTCCTTCCCTCCGCTTACGGGAATCAGGCAATCGTAACCTTTGGAGCGTGACTTGGCTGTTTCCACAACCCGCAACAGCTGCTCCTTTCGCTCGGCCCAATCAATATTCCTTTTAAGGCGCGAATTTTTGCATGAACTGCATTCGCCAGTAGAATCGAGATCTACATTGGGGCGGGAATCGGGAAGAATACAAGTGCGGCAGTATCTCATTGAAATTCTTCCATGAAGATTTTGCAGTTGAGAACATTAAATAGAAACTTGCTTTCAGCGTTATCAAAGTCGGTCTTGCGGAGAAGTTCCTCTACTTTATCTTTTTTTACTATTTCGTAAATTGGGCCGGCACTCGAAAGAAATTCCGAGTTCTCCGGGCTCAAGAGATCAGTCACAGGAGAGTTGAATCCAACCTTCCTTCTGTTATTCAAAATGAGATCCGGCACTATGCCGCGCATGGATTCCCGCAGAACATGTTTCGCGGCCCCGTTTTGAATGAGATGGCGACTGGGAATTCGCGTGGAAAACTCGAAAAGCTCCCGATCGAGAAAAGGGGAGCGGTTTTCAATTGAAAAATACATCGCATTCAGGTCGTCTTCGTGAAGGATCACTGGAGTTGCTTCCACGAAAAGCTCATTCGCCATACGATTTCTCAGCAGATCATTCGAGAATTGCTCTTCGGAGAAGGCTTCACTCCACGGCTGGTGGAGAAACGAGGAAAACACATCCGCATCGAGATAGATGTGATCCCTCATTTGCGGATTTCGGATAAATACCTCAGGGTCTTGAAGGAGGCGATTGCGCACGATCGGCTTTATATGTGCCTGCCAATTTCCGATACTACGCGCCAGCAAGCTTTGGTCACTTTGAATGGAATTCAAGTAGAGAAGATGGTGGTCATAATAGCCGGTGAACAGTTCATCAGCCGAGGTGCCACTGATGGACACCTTATAGCCCCTTGAGTGAATTTCTCCCATGAGGAGCCAGTGGGTGAAGTAATTTACAGTATAAACGGGCGCATCATGCTGCCGAATCAGGGTTCGAAGTTTTGGCAGGAAATCCGCTCGATGATCCTTGGGCACAACCCCGGTGTGCTTGATTCCAAGCTCCTTCACGGCGTGATTCACCAAATCGCTTTCTTCGTAGCGCGAGTCGGTGTTCATGATCGTGAATCCGTGCACGTCGTAATTCAGCACCCTTTTTGCGATAGATAATAAGGAATTGGAATCAATCCCTCCACTCATGCAGAAAGCAAGCGGAACATCAGCACGTAAGCGCAGCTCCACGGATCGAATGAGCCTTTCGCGGGTGCCGGCAATTGCTTGTTCCAGCGGCATTGCAGGGTCTTGTTCAAATTTCGGGAGCCAGTAGCGGTGCTCATTGATGATTTTTCCGCTCCTTAGCTCCGCATAGGAGGCCGAAGGCAGCTCTTCGAGGCCCTTGAAGAATCTCTCTTTCGTTTTATGGAGAGCCTTGTAGCCATTCACCATGAAGCGTTTCAGGTGATTTTCATTTACCGGAAGGCGCCGGCCCAACAGCTCGAAAATGAACTTCACTTCCGATCCGAAATAAATGCCGTCTTCTCCCTGATAAAAATATAAGGGCTTTTCGCCAAAACGATCACGGCTGAGAGTGAGGGTTTGGGTTTCACGATTCCAGGCAGCAAAGGCCCACATTCCCTCCAGCTCTTGATGGGTGGCGTTCATTCCCTTTTTTAGAAGAAGTTCCGCCAGCACTTCGGTGTCAGAGCTGGTGTTAAAGGCGACCCCTGATTGCTCTAGCGGCTTTTTAAGTTCGCGATAATTGTAAATCTCCCCGTTATATACAAGGGTGTAAGGGCCTCGTTGAAAGGGTTGGTTCGCGCGCGGATCGAGATCGATAATGCTGAGCCGGGAATGCAAAAGATATAGGTTGGTTCCATCACTGGCGCGTTCATGAAAGGAGCCGGAGTGATCGGGGCCGCGCCTGCCCATCCTGGTGAGGCAGCCTTGGATTTTACCTTCCTCCAGTTTCTTCTTTCCAAAGTAGCCTGCAATCCCGCACATAAATCAACTCACTGAAAATTTGTCAGGGTAAGCAATTCACCCCTGGCCACGTTACTGTTGAGCTTTTTTCCGATCACCTTATCCTCCTCGGCAGGTGAAATTCCTCCCGATGGGCGCAGCCAGATTATGTCTGAAGCTGAAATTACGGTGCCAGCGATCAAGTCACGAGCCGCGGCCATCGATCTTCGCACGGCTTTGGCCATCTCCTGCTCCTCGGTGCCGATAGATTTTTTGCCGTCGCCGAGGAGCTGCTCGTAAATTCGCACCTTTTCTACCAAGGCTTTGAGATCGGCTGGATCTGCAGAAAGTTGGTGATCGCGAAAGTCAGAATGATTTTTATTAATGGTAAAATGCTTCTCGATAATCCTGGCACCGAAGAGTGTGGAAAGAGCTGCCACTTCAATACCGAGAGTGTGATCCGAGTATCCCACTGTGCCACCGAATTCTCTTTGCAGGGTTTGAATATTTGCCAGGCCTACCTGTTCCTCTTTTGCCGGGTAAAGTGAAACGCAGTGTAAAAGAGCCAGTTCCCCCGAGTGGTCAATTCTTCTCCACTCCGCTTCTATGCATTGTTTGCTGGAAGCTATTTCTTCTAAAGAAGCCATTCCGGTAGAGAGGATTAAGGGTTTTCGAGCCGTAGCTAATTCTCGAAGGAGGGGGAGGAGCGTATTGTCTCCCGAGGCAATTTTAAGGACGTCCACAAGGCCTGAAAGAAAGCGGGCGCTCTCTAAATCCAGGGGAGTAGAGAAAAAGAGGATTCCCGCTCGATCCGCCGCTTTTTTCAGACTTTCGAACTGGGGGAAACTTAATTGAAACTTTTTCAGGCGCTCCATCCGGGCCGCATCGCGAGCCATCACAAACTGTTCAGGCAGGAAGGTTTGGAATTTAACCGCATCGGCCCCTGACTCTTTGGCCAGGCCGATTAGCTCTTCGGCGAGCGAATAGCTGCCCTCGTGGTTGTTGCCAACCTCGGCTACAACCATAACTTTTTGGCCTGTATCGATCTTGCCGATTTTCATGAAGCCGCTTTCGAATGATAATGAAAAACGTATTTTGCGTTCGAAATCTGAAATCCCATCGATTGGTAGAATCCGAGCGATGGCAGGTTGGCCAGCTGAGTTCCCACAAGCAGGCCCCCGGGATTTGCCTTGGCTAGCGCCGATACCATGGCTTTGCCGGCCCCTTTCCCTTGGGCTGAAGGATCCGTAGCTATGAGGTCGATCACGGTTCTTTCGCCTGCTTTCAGGGCGAGCAGGAATCCGATCGGTTTCTCTGCGGCATCTTCCGCTATTACCAGCTGATCACCACGTTCACCTCGGAAGAAGTTGGCTACCCACTCCCGTTTGATCCGGTTTGCCAATGGAGTTTCGATCTTTGGGTCAAGATGGAAGCGCGTGAAAGCGAAAGATGACTCAGCAATACGGCAAACTTCATCTTGAATCGACGTTGGTTCCTGCCTGGACGCGAGTCTTGCACTCGGGCCGGAAGTCTTGACCAATACCTTTTCAGCAGCAAGTTGCACATTGGTGTCTACAAGGTAGAATCCAAAGTCCTGAAGAAGCAGGGCTTCCTTAATGGAGGATGGCTCTACCTTGGCATAGGCGAAGGTGCCTGGAGCGCGCAATTTTTCCAGATCATCGGTGGCCGCAGAAACCCGAAAACATTTTCTCTGCATTACGGACGACAGCCATTCATCCGTTTCCGGGGTAGACCTACTGGTCATTTCCCGCGTTTACCAATTGCTTGTTCCAGTTGATGTACTGGACGAATCCTTTTTCCAGAGGATACTCAGGTTTGTACCCGAGAAGTCGCTTCGCCTTTTCTACTGATAGGGTTCCACGGTCAGGCATCAGCTTGTCCTTGGGAAGGTATTCCACCTTTGCTGAAGGGAAGTGGTCGCGCAGAATGGCAACCATCTCATTCAAGGAACGTGATTGTCCGTAGGTCATATTGAAAATCTGGTTGCGAGCTTCAGGTTTTTCAATGCAGAGGCGGATTCCATTCACCAGGTCTTGAATGTAGGTGAAGTCGAGTCGATCGCTTCCATCACCAGCAATGGAAACATCCCGTCCTTGAGCGGCATTTTCGATGAAGATCTGGCCCACTCGGCGGCTCACGCATCGTTCGCCATAGAGAGCTGAGGGGCGAATGATGGTGTAGGGAACCTTGAAAACCTGGTTGTAGCCGATCACCATTTTTTCGCCGGCAAATTTTAGGCCTCCGTAGATGCCCAAAGGTTCGCAAATGGACTCTTCCGTAACCATTCCTTCTTTGAAGTGGCCGTAAACCATGCTGGAAGAAAGAAAAATAAACTGTTCCACCCCGTTACGGGAGTAGTCGAGAGTGTTTTCCAAGGTGCGCAAGCTGTGATCAAAGGTGCTGAAGGGGTCCTTATTGGAAACGTTGGCGTGAGCTACGGCGGCGAGGTGAATGATCACCTGGGGCGCTAGTTCCCGCAAAATTTTATTCGTGGCGTGGTAATCACGAACATCCTGCACATAAATCGGCACCTGAGCTTTTCTCAGGAGTTCCATACGCTGCTCTAAGATTCGCAGGTAGAATTCCGCGCCTTCTTGTTTATGGCTATTGGCTTGAAAAGCCAGAAAGTTATTTACTTGCAGGCCGTCGATTACAGAAACTTCTGCACCATCCGCTTTAAGAGCGAGTGCCAGGTTATGGCCAATGAAGCCAGCCCCGCCTACGAGTGCGATTTTTCGGCCTTTGATGGGAGTCATGAAAACCTCCGAAAACTTTCTTGGATTTCGGATAGGTATATCCTCAAAATCCCTTGAATCACAAGGGTTTCAGGCGAATCAGCTAGGCTTTGCTCACCCTCGAGATGGCCTCTTTTAGACGATCTGCAATATAGCGCATATCCTCGCCATTCAGGTGGGGGCCTACGGAAAGAGAAATCGACTGGTAGCTGATTCTCGAAGCTTCGGGAAAGCTATCTTCGCGGTATCCATATTTTTCCCGATAGTACTGCATATGGGGAACGGGTTTCGGATAGTACACACTGGTGCCTATTCCCGATTCATTCAGCAAGGCCACGATTTCGAAGCGCTTATTTGCGATGGGCTTTTTTAAGATCGCCTGAAGGCAATAGTGGCTGCTTTGGAACCTTCCATTAGTGGACTGCAAAAGTTCAACTTCAGGGATTTCAGATAGTGCGCCGGACAAAGTTCGATAGTTCTCTGCGCGCGCTTTCAAAAAGGCGGGCATTCTGGTCAATTGAACGATGCCCATGGCTGCTTCAATTTCGTTCATTCGGTAGTTGAATCCCAGGCCCGTAACCTCATAAACACCGGGAATCTTCCGTTCTCCCATATGCCGGTCCACACAGAATGCTTTTTGCCGGGTGAGCTGTTTGGCAGCATTCTCATCTTTGGTGGTAATCATCCCGCCTTCCGCGGTGGTCATATGCTTTACGGGATAAAACGAGAAGCAGCCGAAATCACCTAAAAGCCCGGCATGCACTCCGTCCAGATAGGTACCGATGGCGAGGGCGCAATCCTCTACCACTTTCAAATTATGCTTTCGGGCAATCTCATTGATTCGCACCATATCCACCGGCATGCCCAAGAAATGCACTATGGAAATCGCTTTGGTGCGAGAAGTGATGGCAGCTTCGATCTGGCCGATATCAATATTGCCGGTTTTAGGCTCGGCATCCACAAACACGGCTTTCGCGGTTGTCAGTTCAACAGCATGAGCCGTGGCTGTGTGAGTTTGGGCCGGAACAATGACTTCATCGCCTGCTTTCAGGCCCATATTAAAATACACAAGATGAAGAGCGGCGGTACAGTTCGCCATCGTGATCGAGTAAGGAGCCTTGGTATAGGCTGACCAGGCCTTTTCGAACTCGACCGCTTTGGGGCCATGAACAAGGATCGGGCCATTCAGCACTTCTAGAACGGCTTTCTTTTCCTCTTCACCAATGATGGGCTTTCCGAACGGAACTTGACGCATAAAATGCCTCTTGGTTTTTTAATCGTGCTTTTCCCTTTAGAAGGCAGGAACTCGCATGTGCTTGCCTTCGGCAACGGATTTCTCAATGGCAAAGCACACTGCCATTCCCGAAAAAATTTCTGCCAAGCTTATCGCGGCTTTTCGGCCCTGAACAATGGAATCCACGAAATCATGCAAGAGGGCACCCTTGCCGGAGCCGGGGTAGGGCAAGTGATCCAGCTCCAGTTGCCCGGGCTCTTGTCGGCTGAAAACATAGCCCGACTGGCCAATATCATTTACATAGCTTCCCTTGGTTCCGTAGATCGCCATCCTATGGAGGTGGGGGAAGGTGCAGCCGAAGTTCGCGTTTATCTTGCCAACCGCTCCTTGGGAAAAACGAACAATGGCAGTGACCATATCATTTCCCTCAAAAGGGGAGCCTTCACTGCAAATCCGATTGGCAAAGGCAGAAACTTCCACAATCTGATCTCTGGCAAGCCACTGCGCGAGGTCAACCATGTGGATTCCTCCACCCAGCACCACGGAATATCCTTTTTGCCCGCGCCAACCCTGGTGAATCTTTTCTATTCTGCCGTAATTGTAATCTGCCTCGAGATCGTAGAGGCGGCCCAAGTCGTCGGATTCGATTCTGCGTTTCAGCTCGGCGAATCGAGGATAGGTGCGGAGCACGAGGTTGGAAGAGATCTTCAGGTCTGGGCGTTTTTGAGCCGCTACCCGGATTTCCCTCAGTTCTTCTTCTGAGGTGCAGAGCGGCTTTTCCACGAACACGTGTTTTCCGTTAGCGAGAGCCTGTACCACCTGCTCTTTGTGAAATTGATCGTAGGAAGCCACGGAGATTATTTGCAGGGAAGGATCATTAAGTAGATCCTCGGCCACTTTGGTGGTTCTTACTCCAGGATATTGGAGGCTGGCTTCCTGGAGTTTCTCCTCAGAAAAATCGCATACAGCCCCCAGCTCAGCATGGGGATGTGAGAGGAATTCCGGAATTTGTCTCATCCCAACGCCAAGGCCGATGATTCCGAGCCGTATCTTAGGCACGCTTTTCCTCTACGAAAAAATCCCTTAATTCGGGCAATGAATAGGAAAAGCTGGGTTTGGCTTTTCCTTTCAGAAAGTTCTCCGCTCGCATCCAGTCAGAATCGGTATCGATGCATAGATTCACCATGGAATCATCGCTTTCATTTCGAAAATTTTCGATTCGGTATTTTCGCGGATTCGAATAGTAATGGGAGAAAACATGCTCTTGTTCCTCCTTGCTCAATTTATCTGGATCCAAAGCCAGAAAGGAATCTGCACGGGCCAGCTCTACGGACCTTCCTTTGGGGTAGGTTCGGGGAAATACATTCGTTACCAAATCGGCAGACGTCGCTTCGAGTATTGCGCCTGCGGCTCTCATCAGATTGGGATCGTAAAAAGGGCTATCCGCACAGATCCGGTAGAAGGCGCCAGCTCCTGTGGATTTCAGGGCCATTTGGAGCCGCTGAACTACATTTTCCAAGGATCCACGATGGACCTGAACTCCAATACGACGGCAAAAGTCCGCCAGGGGATCGTCGGACGGGTCTGTGGACGTGGCAACCACAATGGGGCCATTGGGTAACGCCTCTTTGGCGGAAGAAATCACATGCTCTAAAATTGTGCGCCCCGCCAATGGCTTCAGCACTTTGCCGGGCAGACGCTGGGAGCTCATCCTCGCCTGTATCACGGCCGCAATCGTTTCCCTGGGGGCTGGCATTTGAGTAATGTATACCCTTCAAGAGTGAACGAGACAAAGCAAAGAGCAGATTTCCTCATCCTGGGAGCTGGCATTGTGGGGCTGGCGGTGGCTGCCGAGCTGAAACGCCGTCGGCTATGAATCTAAGATTTCTCCCCTACAAGCAAAAAAGCAGAAGCCATGAAATGGCCCCTCCAATCATAAGGGTTTTGCTCCATGGCAATGCTTTCTTTGAGAAAGAAGGTCTTGGTCTTCATTCCAAACATCGGGGGAAGAGCGTGGAAATGATAAAAAAGAGTGCGCACGTTTTTGAATCCAGCATTTTCGAGCTGTTGGCGTAAAGTAAAGGGATTGTGGGTGCGTGAAAGCACCTCATCATATCCGGGCTCATCCTTCTTTCCCTTACGTACAGGAGGAAGGTCCATCCGGAACTGGGATTTCATTTCCTCTAAACTGCTATCAAGTGCGGCCTGATCTTCGCCGCAAATTGGGAGAGAGTTTGGTCGAATGAGTTCATCTCTCAAAAACTCATAAGAATAACGATTCATGGTGAACAGGCTGAATAGCTGGTTTCTTGCCTCTATTACAGCTAACCCCCCAGGCCGCAACGCTGAATTCAAGTTTTGAATCACAGCGCTATCCATTTCAGGCGGGATATGGGGTAGAACGCCCATGCAAATCACGCTATCGTAAACTAGGGGACTGTTTTTTTCGGGGTTCCGAAAAGCACTCGGTTCAATCACGCTACCTTGCCAGATTCGGGACGGATCCAGGTTATTGCCCGAAAAGATTCTTTTTCCCTCGGCCACCATTTCCGGTGTTAGGTCAAATCCGTACAGCTCTGTCTTTAGGTCGAAGATGTCCCGCAGGAACGAAGCCGGGCCGCAACCCGCATCAAGTAAGGTCTTTGCGTTCGAATCTAGAATCAACTTTCTTAAGTGATCGCGGTGAACGGGGGGGTAGGGCGCATTGGGTCCATAATACTCGTCATAGTAAGTGGCCCCCCAAGTGGAGTAGCACTTTTTAACGGATGACTCTATTTCCTTCTTATCCACGTTGCTGCCCTCTATGCGTGACACTCTAGGTTCTAATGAGATAAAACAAGCTCGTCAATGCCGAAAGGACAATACAAAAACGCGGTTTTCTTTACTGACGACTTCTCCCGATCGGGCATTCGCCCGGCGGTGCTGGATCGCCTTTTTCATGCGCTAGTGCGTTTTTTCCTTGGAAGGATGATTAAGTTCGAGCTGGGGAACTCTTCTACCGTGATCTCCGGAGAAGAAGAGCTTTCGTTGCCCGCTGGAGTATCCGAAATTAGTTATGGAAAGGTACTGATTCAAGGAGTTACTCAGGCCTCTGCAGCTGAGTTGATTCAGGTGATAAAGATAGTCCTTTCTGCAATTCGGCCTAAAAGTGTCTGGCGTTCAAGATCGGGTGTTGCCGTGGCAGACGTGCTAGCGTTTCGGCATTTTGTTTCGTTTTTCCAGGAATACGTACTTCGCTCAATTGCTCCATTGTATTTTTTTCTGAAAAGGCGAGAGCCACAGATTGTTTTGGTGACTGATGGAGGTTCTTCGTTAGAAGAGATTGTGGAGCATCTCTCGAAGTTCTTGTCGTTGCCTTTCAGAAGATTAGATGCCCCGTGGCTACTTGGATTTTTCACCGCTGCCAAAGCAAAATTGTCTTTAAAGAAGTCATTTCCTGATTACGAGAGAATTTCAGAGCTTTGGGGTTCATTTCCTTCTGAAAAAAACGGCCAGGCGGATGTGCTTGTTTTTTGCGAAGAGGAACGGCGCATGGCTCGTGCTGCCGAGCTCCTGGAATTGACCGGCAGTAACGGCAGGCTGCTGACAGCTCCATTTAAGCTAGAAGCAAAGAAAAAAGCGGAGGAGTTTCGAGCTGCAGGAATTCCCATTAGCCATTTACCGGCTTTTCTCGGCTCAGATGAGCTTGGTAGAATTCGGCCGATTGCGATTGAAGATTCTAAGGTTTCATGGAACGCATTAGAGCAGTCTCAACGGTTGCGGGAGTGCAGCTTCCTTGGCGTTCCCGTATGGAACGTGTTTCAAAAGAAAATGCGTGTCGGATGGGACTCTCTCAGCCTGGTCGCGGCATTTAGCCTGGCGGCCGCAGAAAATTGCATTGATCAGCTGCAGCCGAAACGATTGATTGTGGTTGATAATGGGCTTTATTCAAAAGCACTGCAAGAGGTGGCCAAGGCACGTGGGATACCGGTGCTATGGTATGCGGACAATCCCATATTGAGTAACACAGTTTACTGGCCTGAGTTTTTTAAGGCTTTTTTCCCATTCGATGGCGTGATTGCGTCCAGCGCATTTATCGCATCGAGAATGATCGAGCGATTTGGCTTTTCGAGGGAAAAAGTTTTCATTGCGGGTTCAAAGGACAATCGTTCTGTTTCCGTTGAAAAACGAGCATTCCCTGGTAATGGGCGCGGCAAGGTGCTGGCATTGTCGACTTATGTGACAATGGACATTGATGCTGAATGCAGAAAGCGTTTTCATCTCTTGGTGGCGAAAGCCGCAAAATTGGCGAATTTTGACCTGGTGATCCGTGCCCATCCAAATGAGTCAATAGAGGGGCTGCGCTGCGATCTGGAATATTGGGGAGTAAAGCCCGTATTCCTCAGCCAAAAAGAGAGCCTGGAGGACATTCTTTCCGGGGTCGATATGGCCTGCATGATATTCAGCCAGGCGGGTCTTGAGGTATTAAGGGCAGAAAGACCGCTTTTTGTCATTCAAGAGAGTGAAGTCCGTGAAGCCTATGAGGCTTTCGTGCCCTACGCCAATTCAAATTCTGCAATTCCGATAGATCCGGCAATCGAGAGCCCGGAATCACTCGCCGCTAAGTTTGATTCTTTTTTGAGCGGCGCAAAGAGGGAACAAACTTGCAAGAACGCGCATCATTTTTATCGAGAATATGCCTCTACGGAGCGCGATCCTAAGGAGATAGCTCGGCTGGTGGATTATTTGCGATCCTCTTGACCGCGTCTTTGATACTCCGATTGGAGAAAGCGCTTTCTCCAAAGCTCAAAGCTTTCGGCATGGTATTTGCGCACCGTTTCAAGGATGACGCCAACAAAGAGCGTCAAGATGGAAACGATGGCGAGCGCTGCGGCTAGAACCGCGAGCGGTACCCGATAAACGTAATGATAGTTAACGTAGTCGTAAATCGGCGCAGAACCGGCCCCGATAGAAGCTATAAAAAGCAGCAGAGATGCCGCCGAAAAAAATATCAAGGGTCGATAGTCCTTGAAGATAAAGAGCAGGGCTTTCAGAACTAAAAATCCATCAGAAAAAGTATTTAGCTTGGATTCACTTCCGGCGGGGCGTGCACCGTAGGGAACCGGGGCTTCTTCGATAATGAAACCTTTGGCCGCCGCTTGAAGCGTCATTTCAGTTTCTATCTCAAATCCTGAACTTACCAACGGTATGGTTTTCACAAATTCGCGGGAAAAAGCCCGATAACCCGAAAGTACGTCAGTCACCTTCACGCCAAAAAGGAGGGAAATCAGGCGGGCCACCAGCCGATTTCCGAACACATGAAAGCGGCGGAACGCACTTTCGGAATAAGTGGCCATTCTGGTGCCTACTACCATGTCGGCATGGCGTGAGCGGAGAACCTTTATCAGTTTTGGGGCCTCTGATGCGGGGTAGGTAGAATCCCCGTCGGCCATCAGATAAATTTCCGCTTCAATAGAATTAAACATATGGCGAACCACATTTCCCTTTCCAGGGCGTGGCGAAAATACAACATGTGCACCGGCCTCACGTGCCGCTTTAGCTGTGCCATCCGTAGAGCAATTGTCGAAAACGTAAACCTGGCTACCGGGTAAAATTCGTTGAAAGTCTTTTGCGACGGCTGCAACTGTTACCGCTTCATTGAAGCAGGGAATAAGTACTGCCACTCCCGTGAAATTCAGGTCATTTTCGGGTGCGCTATCCAAGATCTCTTCCTCTCGATGAGCACGGAAATTCCGTCCGCTACAAAATAGTATAGGAAGGGCAATATGGGGAACACATATCGTACTACATTCGTAATCTGAGCCATGGTCGTGGCATGGTATGCCACCATGAATAGGCAAAACAGGGCACAATAACGTTCCGCTGGTGAAATTCGAGTCCAGTGCCGCCGATGTCTGGTTAGGGAGACCAAGATCAGGCCCCAGAACAACAGGCTTCCTAGTATGTGCCAAGCCCGGGCAGGAAGAAAGAAAGCCGAGGGAAGAGTGCCTGCATCGAGAAAAGCCTCGAAAAAGAACATTCGCAGAAGCTCTAAGCCACTGCCAAAGAGTTGAGTTACAGGTCGCTCGAACCAAAGGGCTATCATAGCATGCTTTAAGGCTCTGTCTGCGGCCGATTTTGTGGGGAAGCGTGATTCATAGTCCACGCGTACTTCATTCCCAATTACATCACATCCTCGGTAGTCGTATAGTGAGCAACGTTCAGGGTCGAAAAACTTATCGCAGAAATTTGTGCCGAGACTGGCGGCAATCGCTGGCAATAAGTCTTTGGTCCACTCGGCCCGGTCTAATCGCGCCACCTTTCCGGCTATGGCAATCGATAGGCGAGTCTCAGTAACATTTTGGCCGAAAACCCGGGTATTACGGGAATTCCAGATTTGTTGGGCTGAAAATCCACCGAGGAAGAGACATAACAGCAGCCCGAAAATCGGCCGATTTAGAGGCTGCCAACGCGAGCTTCTCAAGTTTGAGGTTTTCCAAAGTGTGCCGATAAGAGTGGCAACAAGCACCAGAAGAAATGCCCAGGAGGCGTAGTAGAGGTAACTTTTTGTTAACACTGCAGCCCCGAAAAATAATCCGGAAAGTAGCTGCCATCGTAAGGAGTGGTTTGAAAGCGATCGAAAAATCGTGCAAAGGAGGATGACGGAAAGAGGTATAGAAAGAGCCTCTGAGTAAATTTCTCGCATCGCTCCAATGCTCGTGGGAGATAACACCAAGAGAAAAAAGAAGGGCTTTTGCAGCCGATTCGGAAAGCCGCATCGAAAGGCGCAGATCCCGGCCACCAGATACAAAAACAAAGATTGAATCCATTTGATCCAGAAGACATTATGGGGCTCAGACAATGAAGACAGGTCTTTTATCAACCCAGTAATCTTGGAAATAAAAATTATTCCGGCGAGGTAGATTCCATAGCCTGGCTCTCTATTCATGTCCGGCTTCGTATGGAATCCATAATAGCCCTCTTCAATCAGATTTTTCCCATATTGAAGATATTGGGCAGAATCAAAATAAGCCGAAGAAACCGAGCCCAGTGAGGTTGCGGCCCAAGCGTAAACAGCCCCGGCCAGAAAAAAGACCAAAACTTTAGGTAGCTTTGCCATCTGGAAAAATCCTATCAAGGGCAAGGGCTGGCTGTCGACTTTCGCTGAACTACGAGTTAGCAAATAGAGCAATGCAATTTGAAATTCCCAGGCAAGGTCGTTTTGCAATCGTGTCCCTTGTCCTAGTAGCGCTCTTCTTTGTTGTCCTTACTAATCCAAAATTGATTTGGACCGATGAGTTCTTGCAATTTGCGTTTGGCGCTTATTCGAACACTCTGGAAGCTTTAAATGCCATTTCCTTGAGCACCCAGGGCATAAATCATGGTCAGACTGGTTTTCAGATGTTTCTGAATCATCTGTTTCTGAAAGCATTCGGGGCTTCCTATTTTGTTCTTCGCTTTCCCAGCGCTTTCTCGAGTGTGCTGGGGCTGTATGCGGGTTACGCGCTACTCTCAAATATGGGCGTGTCTTTTTTTTCTCGGATATTGTTCCTATTGGGGGTGGGGCTCTCCCAATTGAATATCGAGCATGGTGGAGAGGCGCGGCCCTATATTTTTCTGGAGGCCGCGGTTCTCGGATTCTTGTGGGCTTGGGAGCGATTTCTTTCTGGCCGACGCTTTAGAATTACCTTAATTACGCTTATGTCGGCATTGGGGATATTGGGACATCCATTCTTTGTTGCCTATGCTGGCCTGTCAGTTGTTTTAACACCGATCTTTTTTCCGGTTTATCGTGCAAGATTGATTGAAGATCTCAAGGCAAAGTCTCAGTTGTTTGCGTTAATCTTCTCCACTTGCAGTCTCGCTTTGCTTTTTCTCTTGGTTGGCAAATTCTCTTGGTTTCAGACGATGGGGCACAAGTTTCAGCTTGATCCTTTTTTTTATATTGGTCGTGATAAAAGCCTGATTCGATTTATGCTGGGGACATTCTTTTTTCCATTTGGAAAAGTAGTAGTTCCGTTTTCAGTTTTGCTTTTATTTCTTGTAGTTTGGTGGAGAAAATCTCCTGGCGTTCGTGAGCTTCTACCTTGGTTATCGTTTTTTGTGATGCTGATGGTCGTTACTCAAACCATCCTGGTCTGGCAGGTACTTAGAAGTGATTATTGGCTGCTTCAGAGGCAGTGGATCGCAGGTTCCGCTTTGGCCATACTGGCAGTGATAATTCTTGTTGAGATCGTAGTAGTAAAGATCGGCCCCAAAATTTCTATAAATGGCGCACCTACTCTGATTTTGGTCCTTGTGGCAATGCTGGGCATGCTTGGGCTGGTGAAAAAGAATTCGTCAGTGGAGTTTCCGCCCGTGGTTCCGATAGAACGCGCATTCGACTATCGCGATAATTTGTCGCGCAAAAAGGAAATCGAGTTGCAGGAGTTCCTTTATTTGGCCCATTTGAACCTATTGGCCGGGGGATCTGTATGGCCAATCTTTCGCCGATTTTATGAACCGAATTTCGGTCGATGATGCATGGCATTATCGATTTCAAGGATTCATATTAATATCGCCCTAGACGCCAACCTTTTGTACATATGTAGTTCGATCTCCATAAGGAAACTTGGATGAAAAAAGCATTTTTGACGGGAATTACCGGGCAGGACGGCTCCTATCTAGCGGAGCTTCTTTTGAGCAAGGGCTATGAAGTGCACGGCTTGATCCGGCGCTCGAGCACTTTCAATACCGGCCGCATCGATCATCTTTATCGCGACACTCATGAAAAGGACGCGCGCCTCTTTCTGCATTACGGTGACCTTTCCGATGCTACCAACCTCAACCTCCTGCTCCGTAAAATCAATCCCACTGAAATTTACCATCTAGGTGCTCAGAGCCATGTGCGCGTGAGCTTCGATATGCCTGAGTATACCGGGGATGTGACGGGGCTCGGCACACTTCGCCTTCTCGATGCCATTCGTGATGCTGGGGTGCCCGCAAAGTTCTACCAGGCTTCAAGCTCTGAGATGTACGGGCTGGTGCAAGCGGTGCCTCAAAGCGAAACCACGCCATTTTATCCGCGAAGCCCTTATGCCGCCGCTAAAGTTTATGGTTATTGGATCACGGTGAACTATCGCGAGGCTTACAATATTCATGCCTCGAACGGCATCCTCTTCAACCACGAAAGCCCTCGGCGCGGTGAAACCTTTGTGACTCGCAAGATCACCCGTGCCTTGGCGCGGATCGTGGCCGGAAAGCAGAAAGATCTCTATATGGGCAATCTGGACGCAAAACGCGACTGGGGCTTTGCCAAGGATTATGTGGAAGCCATGTGGCTGATGCTTCAGCAGCCCAAGGGCGATGATTATGTGGTGGCCACGGGTGAAACCCATTCCGTGCGTGAATTCCTCGAGGAGGCATTCAAACTCGTGAAGCTCAACTACCAGGATTATGTGAAGATGGATCCTCGCTATCTCCGGCCTACCGAAGTGGATCTTCTCATTGGAGACTCCGCAAAAGCGCAAAAGCAGTTGAACTGGAAGCCTCGAGTGACTTTCAAAGAGCTGGTGAAGATCATGGTCACGGCGGATCTTCAGGAAAATGGTGTGGACCCTCGCAAGTTTGATTTGGAGCCCTTTAAGGAAGGCGTGGTTCCTTAAGGTTTGGCGTGAATGAGAGCTTGATAGCGGTGGCTGGAGCAAAGAGGGGCGATGCCAGGATTTGATTTTTCAAAAGCTCGGAAGATCGTAGTTACAGGTGGGGCCGGATTCCTCGGGCAGAGGGTGGTGCAGGAGCTGATCTCTCGTGGAGCGAAAGAAAGTGCTCTTGTGATCCCTCGTTCCAAATCGGACGATCTTCGCCTGTTGGACACTTGCCTCAGGATCACCGATGGAGCCGACCTAGTAATGCATCTCGCGGCCAAGGTGGGTGGGATCGGCTTCAATAAGGCTTATCCCGGAGAACTCTTCTATGACAATGCCACCATGGGCATCAATATCATTGAGGCTTCTCGGCGCAATCAGGTGAAGAAGGTGGTAGTCGCTGGCACGATATGCGCCTATCCCCGTCATACACCCGTGCCGTTTCGGGAAGAGGACCTTTGGAATGGCTATCCGGAAGAAACCAACGCGCCTTATGGAGTGGCCAAGAAAGCACTTCTTGTTATGCTGCAAAGCTATCGTGAGCAATATGGATTAAATGGCTTATTTCTTCTGCCGGTGAATCTCTATGGGCCGAACGATAATTTCGATTTGGAAAGCTCTCACGTAATACCTGCTTTGATTCGAAAATTTGTGGAAGCCCGCGATAAAAAGTTTCCTGAAGTTACTCTCTGGGGAGATGGATCTCCCACACGTGAGTTTCTTTATGTAGACGATGCTGCACGTGGCCTTGTGATGGGGGCTGAGTCCTATGAGAGCTCGGATCCTGTGAATCTTGGCAGCTCTGAAGAAATCTCAATTCGCGATCTCGCCGAAGTGATACGGCAGAAGACCGGTTTCGCGGGAAAGATCGCTTGGGATACTAGCCGCCCTAACGGGCAGGAGCGCCGCAAGCTCGATGTGTCTCGCGCCAAAGAAAGGTTCGGGTTCACCAGTCAGGTTGGCTTTTCAGAAGGCCTCGATCGCACCATTGCATGGTGGGAGAAAACTAAAAAATGATAGGTGTTGGAACATTCAAGATTTCGGACAAGGCCCGCCGCTATGTGAACGACGCGCTCACCTCCGAGCGCTTGAGCTATGGACCATACACCAAGAAGTTCGAAAGTGTCTTTGCCGCTGCTCATGATTGCCGATTCTCGATCATGACCAATAGTGGCACCTGTTCCCTTCTTATTGCCCTTGCCGCACTTAAGAATCGTCACGGCTGGCAGGATGGCGATGAGGTGATCGTGCCAGCGGTAACCTTTATCGCTACGTCCAATATCGTGATCCAGTTGAATATGAAGCCCGTCTTTGTGGACGTGGATCCTGTCTATTACGAACTCGATCCTTCGAAGATCGAGGAAAAAATTACGGAGCGCACCCGTTGCATCATCCCTGTGCATCTCTTTGGGTGCCCTTGCGATATGGATCCGATCATGAAGATCGCCGAAAAGCATAACCTGCGGGTGATCGAGGATAGCTGCGAAACGATGTTCACCCGCTATAAAGGAAAGAGCGTTGGTTCCTTTGGCGATGTGGGCTGCTTTTCCACTTATATAGCTCATATCCTCACCACCGGGGTGGGGGGCCTTTGCACTACGAATGATCCGGATCTTGCCATTCAGATGCGCTCGCTGATGAACCATGGCCGGGATTCCATCTACCTGAGCATCGACGACGACAATAATAAGTCGAAAGAAGAGCTTGAGATCATCACCAAGCGCCGATTTTCCTTTGTGCAGATGGGATACAGCTTCCGCGCTACCGAGATGGAAGGGGCGCTGGGCCTTGCCGAGTTTGAAGACCGGGAAGAGATGATGCAGAAGAGATGGGAAAACGGAAAATTTCTCATGGAGAAGCTCTCTCGCTGGAGCGAACACCTGCAAGTGCCCCAGCTTCGGGCGGAAAGCGGCCATGCCTTCATGATGTTTCCCATTGTGATGAAGAGCGAGCCCAAAGCCGGTATTGTGAATTTTCTGGAGGAGCATGGGATAGAAACCAGAGATATGCTCCCTCTCATTAATCAGCCTTTCTACAAAAAGCTGTTTGGCTTGAGAGAAGATGATTATCCGAATGCGAAATGGATTAATAACAATGGCTTCTATATCGCAAGCCACCAGGGACTGACGGATCTCGAGAAGAAATATATTCTTTCGATGTTCGAAAGCTATTTTCTTAAAAAGTCTGTTTATAAAGAGCGCGCTACACTGGTGCTTTTGAGCAAGGGCACTCGGCAGGTGGGAAAAAATCTTCTCGATCTGATTCCACTCGATTTATTTGACGAAAAGATTTTTGTGGAAGCATCCGAAGATTCTGACGCTCCGGACTTCTTTCGCCGCAAAGGCTTCCAGGTGATGCATGAAGTAGGAGCCTCCAAAGGGAACCTTTTAAAGCGTGCTGTTAAGCAGAGCACTTCTGAGAATATTGTTGTGCTCGGTCTCGATGGATCTGATGATCCCCGAGATATCAATTCCATTCTGATTAAGCTCAGAGAGGGATACGAAATGGTGGTGGCATCCCGATTCTTGCCGGGCGCAAATCGCTATGCAAATCGACCCCTCACTTATCGAAGCCTGGGAAACAGATTTTTCTCTTTCCTGCTTAGCGTGATGTATACGCGCACTGTAACTGATTGCAATAATCTGTTTCGGGGTTTCAAGCGATCCGCCTTCGATCGGCTAGCACTGGAGGAGAACGGTGAGAGCATCACCTTCGAGATGACAGTTAAAGCCCTCAAAACCCATCTGAAATTTTTCGAAACCGCTACTACGGAAAAGCCGGTGCTTGCGGCTCGATCTCGGAGGAATCGCTTTTTTTCAGCTCTTGCCTTTCTTTGGGTGCTGACTAGGAATTCCTTTTCCGGTGCTTCGGTGAGTGAGGCAGAAGAAAGCCGGCCCGGAGCTGTGAAGTAAAATGGAAAAAGAGTCCAAGATATTCCTGGCCGGCCACCGGGGCCTCCTCGGGTCCGCGGTGGAAAGGCGGTTGAGGAATGAGGGATTTGAAAATCTTCTCGTCCGAACGAGCGCCGAACTGGATTTAACCAACCAGCAAGCAACCTATGATTTTCTGGCTACTGAAAAGCCTGAGCATGTTTTTCTTTGCGCGGCCAAGGTAGGCGGCATCAAGGCCAATATGGACGCTCCGGCTGATTTTCTATACCGGAATCTGGAAATACAGAACAATGTGATCGAAGGCTCGCGCAGGGCCGGAGTGAAGAAGCTCCTTTTCGTGGGTTCTTCTTGTATTTATCCGAAGGAGGGCAGGCAGCCAATTACGGAGGATCAGCTTCTTCAGGGCCCTCTCGAGCCAACCAATGAAGGATATGCTTTGGCAAAAATTGCCGGCATTCGCATGTGCCAGTTTTATCGGCGCCAATATGGGTGTGATTTTATATCCGCCATTCCCACAAATCTGTTTGGAATTGCAGATAATTACGACCCGAACTCTGCTCATCTAGTGCCCGCACTTATACGAAAGGTGCATTTGGCAAAGAAAGAGGGGCGAAGAGATATCGAGATCTGGGGCAGTGGAAAGCCGCGCCGCGAATTTATGCTCAGTGACGATTGCGCTTCGGCTCTGGTGCACCTGATGAAAGTTTACTCGACGGAGATGCCGGTGAACGTGGGAACCGGGGAGGACGCCACAATCCTCGAGCTAGCAGAAGCAGTAGCGAATGCCTTGGATTGGAGAGTGGAGTTTCGAATGGATCCCTCCAAGCCAGATGGAATGATGCGAAAGCAGCTCGATGTATCAACGCTCAAATCGCTTGGCTGGGCTCCTGAGCATAGCCTTAAGCAAGGGATCGCCATTGCCTACAAAGACTTTCTCGAAAGGTATCCATGAAGATTACTCTCGTAGTGCTCACGTATAATGAAATCACCGGGCTTCGCGAGCTTTTCGATAAAATTCCTTTAGCTTCTGTCGATGAAGCTTTCGCTATAGATGGCGGGAGCACGGATGGCACGCTGGATTTTTTCAAAGAGAAGGGTTTCCCGGTGCATGTGCAGTCGGTGCGGGGCAGGGGTGAAGCCTTTCGCCTTGCTTTTCAAAAGGCCAAAGGAGATGCCCTGCTGTTCTTTAGCCCCGATGGGAACGAAGATCCGGCGGATGTTCCGAAATTCCGCCCTTTCCTGGAACAAGGTTACGATATCGTAGTGGGCACTCGAATGGTGAAAGGCGCCCATAACGAGGAGGACATTCATCTGTTGAAGCCCAGAAAGTGGGCTAACAATGCCTTCAATCTCATGGCAAACCTCACATGGAATCGCGGTGCCTGGGTAACTGATACGATCAATGGTTTTCGCGCCATTACGAAGGATGCCTGGAGAAAGCTGTCATTGGATGGCCCTGGATACACGATTGAATACCAAAGCTCTATTCGAGCCTTTAAGCTCGGCCTTCGTATCGCCGAATTTCCCACTTATGAGGACGTGAGAATCGATGGCCGAGAAGGGGCACCTGGTATCAAGACGGGGATCGCGTTCTTGAAGATGTATTTTTCCGAGCTGAAGGCGGGTAAAGAGTGGAAAGAAAAGAGCCAGGCCTGAGCGAAGGTTTTTCGAGGCCCTGGTTGCCCTTCGCTGTGGTAGCGGTGCTGGGCTCTTATCTGTGGTTTCATTTTCAATATCCCTTTTATTTCATCTGGGACATGGATCACACCGTGCTAGTGGACACGATTCTGATCCAGAGTGGTAAGTGGCCGGTACATCTACATCATCCTGGGTTTGGGATGTATTTGCCGCTCAAGTGGAGCCACCTTATTTCTTATTGGCTTGGTTTTACCTCGATTTTAAATCTCGATGATCTTAAAAACTCTGTGGGACCGTTGCTGGGGGTGGCCGAGCTCGCGAGTTATTTGCGTTTTAATTCGCCGTTCGTTGCATTCGGAATTGGTTTTATGCTTTGGCGTGTGCTGGTTGGACTATTTTCATTGAGACGAACAGAGGAAGTTCTCTTTTTTGCATTGTGCACATTACACTCAGCCTTCTTTTATCAGTCCGCAATGATCCGTACCGAACTGTTTGCCGCCTTTTACTGGAGCTTGGCTATATTCGCCTTTATGAGATCGTCTCTGGCTCTTTCCGGCCGTGCTGAATCTTTTTGGCTTTTTGTGGCAGGATTTTGCTTGTCATTAAGTCAGCTGTCAAAGGTTCAAGCTTTGATATACATAGGAGCAAGTTTATTGCTTCTAGAGATTTTTCGTCGTCAAAATGGTGTTAGGCGTGCAGCTAATGCCTGGATTCAGCCTCACCAAAGATTTTTATCGAGGGTAAATTTTGGTTTTGCCATCTATTTGATTATTGGGGCGGCATTAAGGCGTTCCTATGGAGCGACATTTACAGATTCCTATCCGATAAACTTTGTTGGAGTTTCCTTCTTGACGGTTAATTTTTTTGCCTTCTTGTTGGCCAATGGGGGTTTGAAATGGATTCGGCGAAAACTCGGCGATTCAGTGGAGGAATGGCTTTCCATTACTCTCCTCGTGATGAGTGGTTATTTGCTGGCTTATCTGACTCATTTTTTGATGTATTCTGATCTTGCGACAAGCTACCGGTACATGCTGCTTGATGCGAAGATGATTTTCTTTCGCAATAACTTCGATCCAGACATTAAGATTTTTTCTCATTTTGAAAATCTAAAGATTTTTATTTTACGTAATCCGCTTCTGTATTTGTGTTTCGGATTAGCTTTTTCTTGGGGTTTTTTCAAAAGAAGATTCTCTTCGAAGATTGCAGTGATCTTTGCAATTTTGATTTGTTTTCTTTCCCTATTTTATGGCGCAAGGCCATTTTTAAGAGATCTGATTTGGGCCGAAATGTTGGTTCTATTTTTACTTCTTTGGGCTGCCGGTGATCTTTTACGGAATCGGAATAACCTGATTCTTGTAAGAGTCATTCTTTTTTCGGCGCTCGCTGGAAATTTGATTGGTGTCTTTAGAATTCGAAGTGATGCGGACGCAAACTATAATCTATATGGATGGGCGGGTCAGCGTCTGTTCGATGGTACTTATTATCAAGGACACCTTCTGTTTGCTCCAGCACTTCATGAAGCTTACGGAAAAGAGAATTCCAAGGAGAGAAAGGACGCATTTTTTCAGGCGACTTCCTTTCAATGGGTCCGTAGAGCTGCAGAGTTTTCCCTGGCGAATGTTTCTGTGGACATGAAAATGCTTGGTCTTTGCGAAGTTGGGCAGCCGGTTTTCAGTAAAGAAAAGGAAGTTCGCTTTCTTAAGATACCCGAGGAATTGCGTGGAGGAGTTCAGGCTGATACGCGTGAGGCAAGGCTAAATCCGAGAATTGTATTCAAGTCCAAGCTGGTTAACGAGCATAGTGAGCTAATCGACAAGAGAGACACGGGCGGATCTGATGGTTTGTATTCTTTACTTCGTCGGCAGGACCTGGAAATATTCCTTGTGTCAGAGAAGGATCTTTCACCGTCATTTAAAGCATCCGTTCTTTTTCCGGTGGGTGAATTGGTTGTGTCTACGGCTGCTGGCCCGATAAATTTGCGCGCCTACAGGCTTGAAGTCTCCACCACCATTCCCCGCAATGCCCTGGGCGCTAGACACTTTTTCGTAATTAAACAAAAGTTTCCAACTTGATGAAATCTGCTCCAATAATACTATTTGTTTATAATAGGCCTCGACATACCAAAGCGGTTCTGGAGGCTCTTAAAAGAGACCCCCTTGCCCATGAGTCGAGGTTGTATGTGTATTCGGACGGACCAAAGGATCCCGCGGCTATTGCCGGTGTTTCGGAGGTGAGGCGTCTTTTTAGTTCTCTCTCGGGATTTGAAAGTGTGAGTCTAGTCGAAAGAGAGACCAATTTAGGCCTATCACGCTCCGTTTTAACGGGAGTTGGAGAGGTTTTGGAGAAGTATTCTTCGGCTATTGTCTTGGAAGATGATATCGAAATTGTTCCTGGTTTTCTTCGGTTTATGAACCAGGCATTAGTTACTTATGTTCTGGATCAGCGAATTTTTTCAGTATCGGGATGGTCTCCGAAGATCAAGATTCCCGATGATTATCCTCATGGAGCCTTTCTTAGCCCCAGAGCTTTGTGCTGGGGATGGGGTACATGGCGAAATCGATGGGAAAAGATTGATTGGGAGCTGGGTAATTTTAAGCACATTTTAAGTGACCGATCCGCTCTGCGGGCATTTGCCGATGGTGGAGAAGATCTTCCGGATATGCTTCGTCATACATTGGAGGGGAGGATCGATTCGTGGGCCGTCAAGTGGGCTTATGGGCAGTCTCGTCTTGGCATGCGTTCATTCGTGCCCATTCATTCATTCGTGAACAATTTAGGGCAAGATGACAGTGGCACTCATTCAAGCTCAAAGCATGTTTTATCATCGGCCCAGACTGCTAAGGCTGGGGAAGTAATCGATTTGCCATCAAATCTCACTGTATCTCCGGATATCGACCGGCAGATTCGGCGGTTTTATGGATACAATTGGAAAGGCAAAATTAAGCGCCTTTTAGGCTTGATCTAGGCATCGCGAGCGAAGATAGCCTCAAAATATCTGGCGTCCAGCGGATGATCGTCGGTGAAAAGGTTTTTGAATCCCGGCAACTTCGGGTAATTGCCCTTCGATGTTCGCCAGTTATTATCCATGACTCCTTCGTCGTGCCTGTAGTCGTTTGCTAGGCCCGTGAGCTTCTTGCTCTTCATATAAAAAGCGTCAGCCACTCTGGCCACTTCACTAAAATAAAACTCGATATCTGATCTGACCATTTCATGCAGCGAATCGATTCCCATTGCTAAACTAACACTCCGATTTGGGAGCAATTTGAGCTGATCAGGCAAGAGGAACGCAATATCAGCAGCCTCGAATTCATCCGCTACAGATTCAAACTTTTCAAAGGCACGGTATTGAAAAATTTTTTTCTCTGGGAAAGAAGCACTAAGGCAGCTCTGTGAAACGTAGAGCGCGGGAGGGATATCTACAATTAGGTACTTCAGGCCTGGTAAAAAAGATAAAAAGGCCTGGGCCGTTCGACCCCATCCAGCTCCAATTTCCATTACTCGTTTGAGGGTATGAGGATCTACTCTGGTTGAGATCTTTAGAATCTCGCAGGCGGAATGGAGAATATCTTGAGAAACGCGGCGGCCTTGAATCTTAATGCAAGGGGGGCTGCCAAAGTCAGGATCTTCCAGGCGCGTCAAAACTCCTATTTTATCGATCGACTGAACGTAATCGTAAAGTGCCACCGTGAGAACGTTGTAAAGGATACATGCATCTTCGGGCCAGCCTGGGCTTCCATCTTCTAATCGGTGGATGCGAAACAATTCACTGATGGGGGCCGTGCCATTACTGGAGAGAGCGTTTTTCTGGCAGAACTCATAAACCGGACCTAGCCCTGAGTAAGTATAATAATGCCCCGCGACAGTCAGTCTCATGTTTCTAAGTGAGTCACGAGCAATCTGTTCGAGATGCATCCTACTCAAATATTTCCACATTTTTCCGGAGGACCGGAATCGCTCAGTGCGGATATAGTCGTTGACCATACTTACCAGTACTGAATCGAGTGAGGGATATTTGGCCTGAAGTTCTTGCCAGCACTTTTGAAAATCCTGGTTGGCAGCTCGTCGTCGTTTCCAGTTGCCTCTTAAGGTAAAAAGCGAAGGTGGAATGTGAGGCTTAAGTAACTTTCGAATTTCGGGCATTTCTTTTCGATATGTCTTCCTGAGGGCCCCGTCAAACCATTTCAGTGGAATGGAACAAACGGAGATAATATAGTTCCAGCGAATGGCATGGAAAACCGCAGCTCGTTCTTTACTCCCCCCCTTTATTGCTGAGCTGTATAAAAAGGCGCGATCGGCCCGTTATTTTCGGGGGCGTTATTCTGATTGGCGGGCGGCCCTGCAGAATTCCACCGGATACAATAAAAATACGATATTGAAGAGTACTTTACAGTCCACCCAGAAGTTGAAAGTTGGATCCGAAAAGTATTTTGCCAAGTCCGAACAGTTCTTGGATTCTAGAACCAGCCCCTATTTCCTGTTGATGGCAATTTTTCGCCAGGCGGCCCTCGATGGTGGGCAGCTCCGAGTTTTGGATTTTGGTGGCGGCCTTGGAGCAAACTATTTTCGATGCGCCCCTCACTTGAGTGGTCTGGCTGACATTCGATGGGATATAGTGGAGCAGCCTGAGCCCGCTCAAATGGGAAAGGCAGAGTTCGAAAATGACCAGCTGCATTTTTTCCCTTCTATAACGGCTTATCGCGACTCTTGCTCGAACGGCCCAAATGTAATTCTACTTTCCAGTGTTGTGCAGTACCTAGAGCAGCCTTTTATGGTTTTGAGAGAATTGAAATCTTTGGGCGCAGGTACTATTTTTCTGGATCGCACGCCTTTTTCAAAGAGTGAGACGGAGTTTTTGACGGTGCAAGAAGTGCCACCTGAAATTTACTCAGCTTCCTATCCGTCTTGGGTTTTCGATCGAGACTCTTTTGT
>CAZTCD010000038.1:0-35650 GCA_964612065.1 uncultured Bdellovibrionales bacterium
CCAGCCTCGGTCCAACTTGAAACCTGGGTCGTATTTCCAGCCTTGATTACATTCGAAACCCCGGTCGGAATTTCAGCCTGGGTAGGATTTTTGTCCGAGGTTTGTTCGCGCACCTGGACTTCATTTCCGACCCGGGCCTGGATTGCTACCTGGGTCGAATTTGAAACCCTAGTCTGATTTTCGATCCCGGTCGAATTTCCGCCCGTGGTGTTCACCTCAGGCGCCGTAAACGAGGGCGCCTTCTCCTTTAGGCGCAGAGGATTTTTCACCTGGAGTGCGTCCATGGCCGCTTTCAGATTTGCTTTAGTCATGGGCCGATCCCTGGATCACGGCGAGGGCTGGGTGCGAAGCCTCCACACCAATCTCGCCAATCCCTAGCCGAGTCATGGCCTCAGAGGCAAGGCCAAGGTAGTCTCGCGCTCCACTGCTTTCCGGCGCGTGATGAAAGATCGTCTTCCCCAGCGCGGGCGCCTCGCGGAGTTTTACTGAGCGGCGGATCTTGGTTTCAAATACCGTATCGCCGAAGTTCGCCACAAGCGTGTCCCAGGTTTGATTGGCAATATTCGTGGGATCCACCAAGGTAAGCAGGTAGCCGAGCACGGAGAGGCGTGGATTCGTGCCCCGCTGGATCTCCTCCACCTCCGTGAGCAGCTCCTTAATGCCCATTAAAGCGAAGTAGCTCGAATCCACTGGCACGATTAGATGGCCTGCGGCGTTCAGCGCCGAGTTCATCAAGGGACCGAAGGTAGGCGGGGTGTCGATCACGATTGCAGAATATCGCTCACGCAGGCCCTGCAGCCGCTGGGATAGGCGAAGCTCCGAGTTCGTGAGCGATACCATCTCGCGCTCTACACGCGAGAGTAGGGGAGTGGCTGGGATTAGATCGAGGCCGTCACCCTGATATGTTACCTGCTCAAGAGGCGTGGCTCGATCGCGGATCAACTCTGCTACGGAGCCCTGTATGCTCTCGAGGGTCCGTTCCGGAGACATGGGTAACACTTTTGCACCGAATGGATCGTCTTTCTTTTCGTCCATAATTGTTAACTAGGTTTCCCTGCCTGTTCCTTTGCCCAATGCTTCATTTCGGATTCTACGAACTGAGTAAACGGAAGGATATTCCCGTGTGCGGAGGCTTCTTCGAGGGCAGCCATGTAACGTGTGCGTTCGGAAGTCCGAATCACAGTCCACTGATAGCCGCCCGAAACGAGCATTAGATTCATGATAAAGCGTCCGATGCGGCCATTCCCATCCATATAGGGGTGAATAAAAACGAAGATAAAGTGTCCAAGAATCGCCTTTACCGCTGGGTGCTTCTCTTCTTTCAAGAGAGTCATTAGCGTTTCCATCGAGTCTAGTACGGCTCCAACGGGAGGAGGAACGTGTCTGGACTGGCTAATGTACACTTGGGAATTTCTATAGCCCGCAAGGGCTCCAGGAGGAATGAGCTGGGCTTGTACTAGAGGAGTGAACAAGTCTCGATACCAGTCCTGCAAGTCCTTCTCGAAAATTGTGCCAGGATCTTGCCCCTGCAGAATTTTCGACACGCTCATTACGACCTTATCAAAGGCCAGTTGGTAGCCTTTTGCCGCCATGGCATTTCGTTGTTCGCTATCTGACTTTTCGGACTCAGGACTCCATTGGCCATCTCTAATTCGCTGAATCAAGTCCTCTGTCACTTGATAGCCTTCAATAGACAGCGAGTGATAAGCATCTTGCTTATAGAGTTGCCTGATAACGGTTAGAGACTTCTTTTCTTCCCCAAGGCCAGGAGGGTCCGAAAAATTCTTCAGCACAACCGGACGCATCTTGTCCCAGAGCGCAAAGATTCTTCCTGCATAGGGGGAAACGATTCTATCGCGCCCCTTAAGATGAAATTCTGCGTTTGGTGCAAATGGATCTTCCGGCTTAATGGTCATTCCAGAAGCCGTTAAGTTTTGCGTGATCTGTTTGGCCTTTTCAGCTTCGCCAACTTTTTCAAGTGCGCCAATGATTCTATTCGATGCAGCGACTAAGCGATTCTCCATAAGAATGCGGGATAATTCCGCAATTGAACTGCTGGATAGCCGAATAGCAATTTCGATTTCCAGAGTATGAGTTTGAAAATAGGTCGCGGAAGCTCGGCAAAGCGACTCCGCCAGTGAGAATACTCTTACGCCAAGGCGTTTCTCAGCCTTTGCAGGAAAGTTTTTTTCGTCTTGATAGAGAAGGATGGATATCCCATGTGGCAGTTGAACGGTCTGATTCGATGCCCTCCTGGTCATGACAACCAGTTGCTTGGGGACAACGTTTTGCGCAGCATGTGCATCTAGCGAGGATTCGGCGGAAAGGCAGTAGCCTCCATCCTCAAAACGATCCTCCAAATATGCGCATATGAACGCCCAGAAGCTGCTGTACCAGAGGGTTGTTGTGCCTGCTCCAGCGGGAGTGGTGAGTAGGTACCAACCCCGAATTACTTCCGTGAGATAAGAGCTATTAGAAAGTCGCTCGCGAACTTTTCGATCGAGATCCGAGGATCGAATAACGCCATTTTTGCTGACTGACTTTGCCGTCTTAAGGTCTTCAGCCAGCTGATGGTTTCTTGGAATGTCGATGAACTGATCCATAGTTACTTTCTAGATTTTAGCGTCTAAATCTACTAGATTTTAATGCTATCATTTACTAGAAGTTATTGCAATTACTTACTAGATTTTAATGCAAAGTTCTTGTAGATTTTAGTGCTTGCTAAATAAAATCGGGCATTTAGCCTCGATGTAGTGCTCTGTAATTATTACCATTTCACGACACGGCACCGTGTGAGCGGATAAGTTGTTAAAGTCACGCATATTTTGTACTTAGAAGTTAGTGATAGAAAGATCTGTCAATCTCTAGAAGTAAAGTCCAATTGCGATCCTATTGACTAGAAATTGGCGCTAATTCACAAAGTTCATTTCTAGAAGTTCAAGTCCGAATTGCATTAAATAGCTGCTTTACACTGTATTGATTCCGGTTGTTGGCGATCAGCGTAAAGCCTTTCGAGTTGTTACTTGCTGGTCCCTTTGCCTGTTGACGGCTTAGTGAATTCTCTTTCGAAATGAACGGGCTGTAGCGGCTGTGATGGAGTTTTTCGGGTGAAGCTGGAAAAGACCAGCTCTCCCAGGCTCTTAGCTTGGGTTCATCAACAGGCAAGGGGGCCAGTTAGTACCATTCACAACTGATCAAGCCGCACCGGAGTCCTCGTCTTCATCAGGATCATGCTCCTGAGAATACTCGCCATTTTCTCCTCGCTCCTCCATGACAAGGGTCTCGCGATACTCGAAAGCCTCGGGCTTCGCATGATAAGCCACTTTGCCGTGGTTCTGTTCAACGTGGCTTCGAATCATTTCTAAATCTACGCGAAAGAACTCTTTCCTGAGGTTCACTTTATTTATTCGATGCTTGTGCAGAAGCTCATGGAGCTTGCTCTCAAGAGTAGGCGCGTCCTCGGTGCTGATCATCATGTGGACATCAAATGGGAAAGGTACCGAAGCATCGCTTAGCTCCCGAACCCGGTCGTCCGGCTCGAGGCGTCTTGTCATCCCTACTTTGTAGATTCCTTCTCCGAATGATCCAATATTGGAAATGACATACACGTGGCCAGCCTTGGTTAGCTCGGCCTGGGACTTGGTGCGTTCCGTTCTCTCGTGAGCTTCTTCTAGCAATTTTTTCAATCTCTCGATTTCGGCAGCTGACTCATCTGTCACTTTTTTGTGCTGCATGCGTTCTAGCTCGATGCGAATCTGATCTTCTTCTCTTGCGAGTTTCTCAATCTCTTTCTGCCGCTCGCGCTCCGCCCGAAGCTCCTCACGCATCTGCTCTCGAATGCGAATTTGCTCTTGCCGGGCCTCCTCGCGGCGCACCTCCTCTTCCCAGGCTTTTTTTAGCTCGGTGCCCCAGTGAGTTTCCAGATCTTTGCCAAATTCCGGGATGAACTTGCGGCAGTAGCTGAATGTTTTCGCGATTCGCTTCCTCGAAGACTCTAGATTGGCGTAAGTAACTTCATCTACGACTCTCTCTGACAGCTCCTCCGCATAGGTTTGCAGGATCTCTTGCAGGGCAGAATCGGCTTTTGCGAATTTTTCTTTCGAGGCTATCAGTTCATTGAGGCGCCGCTGAACGCGCTGGAGATCTTGATCCGCAAACTGTTTCTCCTTTTTTAGCTCTTCTAGCTTCTGTGAGAGATCTCCAGATTCGAGCTGCGCTGCTTTCTTCTCGGACTCCGCCCTGGCCGACGCCCCCTTCCAGTCGTTCACCTGTTTTCGAATTTGGTCCAGTTCACTGTCTGTTGCCGATTTCTTCTTGGCGATCACGACGATGACCACCACGGCGGCGATTAGAAGGAGAGCGAGTATGATGATCACGAAACCTCCGATTGGGTACCGATCACATCGGGATAAGGATTCGACTAGTTTACATAGCGAGATTTGGTGTTTCTATGACGAGACGGTTCTTGGGTGGGCGCAACGAGCCTAAAGGAAAAAAACAAAAATCCGACATATATAGTATGGCGAGATATGAAAAGTACCTGGTACATCCCAGCACTGGCGAGCGCGCTCTAATCAAGAGCAACGACTACTTTCTCTATCAACAGAAGATTGAGCGGCAGCTGGCACGTTGGGAGCGTGCGGATGAGAAACGGGCGATTGCCAAAGCGAAGCGAAATCTTGCTGAACGGAAGGCCGCAAAGGCCGAAGAGGCGGAGGAGCGCACGCGCGAGGCGCAAGAGCTGCTGGAGGCCTATGGGGCAGTTCTTGCCGCCACTCTGGAAAAGAATGACAGAATTGACTGGGCGGAACTAAAAGACAGAAAGACTTTCCACCCATACAAGCCTAAGTCGGGCCCCAGCAAGGAAAAGTTCTTCGAGTCGGTGCCTAAGAAATCGTGGCTAGAAATGTTTCTTCCATTTCTTCGGAGCAAGCGGGAGCGGCTCGAATCAACTGCCCGGCAGAGCCTTGATGCGGCTATTGCTAGGCACGTTGGTGAGGAGGCGGAGCGGAAGCGTGCCTATGACAAAGAGCGAACGGAATATAACGCCAAGCAATCCGAGTTCAACGCATCCATTGATTCAATGCAGTCGAAGTTTGAAGGGGGCGATCCGGCCACCATCGAGCATTATCTGAACATGGTCTTGGAGAGGTCTGAATATCCTGACGGAGTTTCGCTGGCGCACGATCTCAAATATAGCTCTAAGGAAAAGTCCCTCGAACTAGAAACCCAGTTGCCTACGATAGATGAGCTTCAGTTAGTTTCTCAGGTGAAGTACATCGCGTCTCGGGACGAGTTTCAGACCAAGATGCTGGGGAAATCCGATTCCAAAAAGCTCTATCAGAGCGTGGTGAACCAAGTGGTCATTCGAACTATTCACGAGATCCTGGAGGCAGAGTACTTCGGCCATGTACAGAGAGTTGTCTTCTCGGGCTACTTGCAGGGCATCGATCCAAGAACAGGGAATGAGGCCCGAGTCGTTGTGCTGAGTCTTGCGGTTGAGCGGGACAGTTTTATGCAACTAAACCTCGGAAAGTTGCTGCCCGAGAAATGTGTTGAAAGTTTGGGAGGCGGGCTTGAAAAGAACGCTTACGAGTTTATGAGTACGCAGAAGGCCTCGTAGGCCGGCAGTTCCGAGATTTGCGGCCGAAACCGCCACCCCGGTCAACCCCAAAAGCTCATATCAGAAGATCGGACGCCTAAGCGAATGGTAGATTCTCCTCTGGCGCATCTGAGGCTTCGAAACGGACGAAGTGGCGGAGTTAGTTTAACTTTTCTGAATTTCTGACACCATCTACTATTTCACTATGGATTCGCGGAAAAATCTTTCCCTTTGCTTGGGCTGGCTCATTTGTTTCTCCGTTGCCGCTTACTTGGTGGTTAGTCGCTTTTATTGGTTAGGTGATCCCATGGTGGATTTGGGATCGGAGCTTTTGATTGCGGACCGTTTAAGGCAGGGCCAGATTCTGTATAAAGATTTCTTCTATCTTTATGGGCCGTTTACTCCCTACTTTCATGCGGGAGTATTTTCCTTGTTTGGGCTCGCTCGCGAGGTGCTGGCAGGCGCGAACCTGGTTTTTTTCGCGGGCACGCTTTTCTGTTTGGCTCGTCTGCTGCGCTTCGTGGTTGCGCGAGAGACCATTCCGGTCGTGATTATTTTCGTTTTAGTCGTGCATGGTTTCAACCAAACGGAGGTCGATGGAAACTTCAACTTTCTGTTGCCCTATCGGAGCGCCATCGTGCACGCGCTTTTTTTCGCATTGCTGAGTGTTAACCTTCTGCTGGCGTCCTGGGGCGAGGGGCGGCGTTGCTTGGTTAATTCGTTCTTTTCCGGCCTTGCCGGGGCTCTGGTGTTTCTTTGTAAAGCGGAGGTTTTTCTGGCCTATGGCGGGGCAATGGCCTGGGGGCTTGCGATTCATTTCTGCCAAAATGCATTTGGAAGAAAAATGGCTGGGCTTTGGCTGCTCGGAATAGCCGTCGGCCTCTTCGCGGAACTCTCCTTTTTCGTTCTTCAAGCTTTCAGTTTTGGAGAGGCTGTTTCTTGGACTTTGCATCCGTATCTCTTGGTGTTGAACGAGGAACTTCGCAGCCTTTCCTTCTATCGAGTTAACGCTGGCAAACCGGGTGCGCAGTACTTTCGGGACCTTTTTCTTTGGGCACTAATTCTCTCCTTTCCATTTTTGTATAGAAAACTGAGGGGGCAAATCGAGCCGACTCTAATCGTGCTCTACGGGATCCTGATCCTGGTGGCGGCAGGGATATCGGGCGAATTTCGGGGGGTGCTATTGGGCTATGGGCATCTCACTCCCCTGGTTGCACTCGTGTTGTTTCTGTTCCTTGCGATTCGGAGGTTGCGTGGAAGCTCCCGGCTCAGTAAAGCTGGGTGGCTTGCGGAGGTGGCCGCAGCGTTTTCTACTCTCCTTGCTTTGAAGATCTGGTTTCTTGCCGACAGCATTTTTTACGGCTTTGTCTTGGCTTTGCCTGCGATGGTGGCTTTTTTGTTCTCTTGTACGAATTCATGCCTTCCTATCTTGGCGCGTGGACGCCAACTCGGTTCCTGGCGATCTCTTTACTGCTTCCCCATGCGATCACTCTTCAGCAGTACAGCTATACCTACTTCGCGCACAAGCCCGTACGCATTGAGAGCGCGGTGGGCAGTTTTCAATACTATCCGGACAAAGCGAAACGTTTACGGGCGATCGTAGGTTACTTGAAAACAAGAAAGCCGGAGCTTTCTTCCGTGACTTTCCTTCCGGATGGCAATTTCTTGAATCTGGTAGTGGAAAAACCCACGCCTCTTCATGCCATGTCGCTGCTGCCTGATCAGGTGTTATTGCTCAAGTCTGAAGCGATCATTCGGCAAATGGCTGGCCATCCATCGGATGCGATCGTTTTACTACCCGTAGACATGTCCGAGTTCGGTCTAGGTGATTTCCGTTCCGGATATGGCATCGAGATCTTCCGGTGGATCGAGTCCCATTATTGTCTCGATCCGTCAGCTCCTGATGAGCTACGGTCCGTGGGGGTTGCGGTCTATCTGCGTTGTCTTGATTCTTCCGGGAAATTCCGAGATTTGCGGCCAAAATCGACACCCGGACCAATTTAAAAGTCAGCGATTCCAGCCCTTTACCCCCTCCTTATCCCCGGTTTACACGATGCATTATATCTGGTAATCGAACGTCTCCTCGAAGGGATAATCCGATGTTTTCTATGCTGATCCATCTATTGATGCCCGTATCCGCGTGTTGGGCCGCCGTTTTCGCCCAACCGCAGGCATCTGATGCCGGCTTTTCCGCCTATATCCGCGAGTATCAACACCCGGAATTTTTCAGCGACAATGAATCCGCCTTTCGCGCCCGATTGAAGCTGCTCGATATGGCTCCCGCAGGTGCCCACGCGAGCATCGCCACTTTCGTTTTTGAGAATGGGAAATCCGTGAGGCAACTGGCGCGCCATATCTGCCTGGCCTCCCAGCGCGGGGTGCATGTGCGGCTTCTCATCGATAGCAAGAGCGGCGGCCGTCCCGGTTTCGATGATCTCTTCGATAAGAGCGCTCAGGTCCAGGTGCAGGAGGATCTCCTGCAATACATGGCGAATTGCGGGGCGCAGGTCTGGATTCATAACCAGCTTTCTGCCTATGTAGAGGTATTCGGTTTTCGTTTGCCGAATATCTTCGGTGACTCCTCCCTGAACCACAAAAAGCTTGGCCTCTTTCACCTACCCAAATTGCTGAAGCGGTTTCACTTCCTTCTGGAACGTGCCGCCGATCTCACCGAGAACGAGTTGGAAAAAGCCGGGATTCCGGCCGATCCTCGCCCACTGTTCAGGAGCTTGCGGAAACTGGGATTTGCATTCGTGGGAGCCCTGATGGGCGACGGCGGGAATTCCTCAGGCCTGCGCAGAAACTACGAGGACATTCTTCTCAATCCTCTTTGGGATCACGTTCCGGCCGCCCGCTTGCGAAACACTACCTCTCGAATTGAGGAGCGCTTCCATCGCGATCCGGTTTTCGGCCCCGTGATCAAAGAAGTCAGGCGCTATAACCGCCTCAACCATCGCAAATTGTTTTTCGTGGAGAATAAGGGCGAGGCCTGCATGATCCTTGGCGGGCGAAACCTGGGCCCTCACTATCTGGAGAACGAGGAGGGCTCTTATTTCGACGGCGATATGCTCCTTTGCAGCCATCATTCCGGCGGAGCCGAAGCCGCCTTAGCCAGCGCAGGCGTATCCTTTGACGATCTGATTCGCGATACCTCAGATCCTTTTCTGCGCCGAAGTGGCGAAGGGCCTGAAAATCATGTGCTGCAGCTGAAACCGAATTACGGCCATGTCTATAGAAACCTCGCGTTTCCGGAAAGTTTGCGTCCGTGGCGCGCGCAAGTGGCCAGGCATAAAGGAAAGATTCCCGAGGCGGATAGAAGCCTTGTCCGAGAAGTGCGTTGGGCCAACTCCAAGGCTCTGCATGGCGGATTTGAGCTGCGTGATGGTTTCGGCTGGCGAATCCTGTTTTCAGGATGGAGCAAAGAGCAGGACGAGGTGCGTGCGGAGCTTCTCAAGTTGATCTCCGAAGAGCGCGAAGAGATCTTTCTCGAAACTCCCTATGCGGAGTTTGATTATGAGCTTCGCCATGCACTCGAGGCGGCTCTTCAGCGGGGCGTTCGGGTGAGGATGATCACGAATTCCTATTTCACTTCCGACGGGCCCTCAGGCCTGATCAGGGTTCTGATGAGCCACTGGAACGAGAAGATGAAGGTGCGCTTTGGTGCCCGATTCGATCTTCACTTCACCGTGCTGAGTGGAAGGCGCAAAGCCAAGATGACCCACTTCAAGTTCGCTGCCTTCGGATGCCAGCCTGGGGGGCGCCGAGTGCAGATGCTGGGGTCGCATAATTTCCATCCCCGATCCGGTTATGCGGATAAAGAGCATATGCTGCTTTGGGAGGAGAGCGGTGGATGCGGTATGCAGCTTTATTACTCTTCTCTGGTGGCTGAGAGGCACAGATTTTACAACGATCTGGCCAAGAGCGTGCGTCACAGAATCCTCGCGCGGCACCGGGATTTTCTCAGTGAGCTTCAGGCAGTGATCGCGCTGGAGAAGTTTGGCCGCACCAAGGATATCGGACTCGCGGAGAGCCTCCGTTCCATGCTTTACGAGAAGGATGATTCCGGCACCTGGAAGCTGCGCCTGCATTCCCGTTCCGGCAAGGTGCTGGAATACCTGGATGAAAGCGGCCTGCACGATCTTATGGGCCGAGTGCTCTGAGTTTTCAGTCCATTTTAAGGTGCCGGGAACCTCAGCGTATTCCTCGGCAAAGCTCGACGGCGTTCTTGGGACTTATGGTGCTAGGGGTGGCGTTGTAGCAATCGATCGGGGCTCGGGAAACAGCTCGCCTGCAGAGCCGGACGGCATTCTCGGCGCTCATGCCGGTGGGGGTGGCGTTGTAGCAATCGATCGGGCCACGGGATTCAGCGAAAGCGGAGGTGCTGATCATGAAAGACACTGTAGCGACGCAAAGTTTCCACATAGGGGGCTCCGGGTGGTGGTGTATGCGGAGTAAAGTATAATTCACGAGTATTTTGGTCAAGAAATATTAATTTATTTGAAATTATTGATGAATATTCGGATTCCCCAATGGTTTCTGCCGCCGGAGTCTTTAAGCGAGTTTTTCCTTTTTCATTCGCATCAGCAGTGCCTTCCCGCCCGGAGTGGTGATCTCGCCTTCGGGCTGGAAGCCAGCTTTTTCAAACGACCGCACAGCTCGCAGATTGGCCGGATCAGGATCAATAATAATTGTTTCTAAAGAGGGCTCCCTCTCCTGCATAAACCGCGCGAACGCCCGGATCACCACTGCCCCCAACCCTTTTCCCAAGAGGCCGGGTTCGCCGATCAAGAGATCGATCCCGAACGTGCCCTCAGGCTCATTCTCCCACCAGCCGCCCCCCACTTTCCGGGCTGCGTAGTATTGGATGTAACCAGCCTTCTCGCCATCAATTTCCATCAGGAAAGAGCGCACCCCTCGGCGCGGCAGGTCCTCGAGAAATTTTCTGCGGAAAACCTCCGCGTCTTCCGGTTCCTGCCAATGCTCCTTCACATGGGGGTGCGCAAGCCAAGTTCGGAACAGTGGCAGATGTTCTCCCGATAGCGGCAGAAAATGAATATCGGCTTTCTCGCTCATTCCATTTTCTACCACCTCCGCATTCCTTCGCCAAAGCGGAAGGCCTTGCTCCAAAGGTCAAAACCGGCCAGGATTCTTCTGGTGAAGGATAAAGGGCCTCTGAAAGCTTATTGGCTTATCGCTGCCGTTTGGGTAAGCCCCCATGCTTTTGCGTTGCAGGATGGGGGTGGGCTGCCGCAAATGGAGTGCGAAGCCCGTGACTTTTCCGGGCAGCTAGGGCCCTTGAGATCCCAGGGCACCACCAACTGGTCTTGGGCCATCGCCACAGCCGATCTGCTCACCTTTCAAAGAGGCCGAACTTCGGCGCAGAAGCCGAAGCCCGGCTGGCTCGCCCGTTTGTTTGCTCCGGAAGCACGCACCCCGAGCGATCCGGCCGAGGCCCCTCACGCCAACGCCCCGGCAGAACCCATTTCGGCGGCTGGCCTGGTGGCCTCCTGTGCCTCTTTCGATCCAGAGGTTCAGTCCCAGCGGCTAGGCAGAAGTTATCTCCAGGCCAGGGCGGCCGCTAAAACCCTCGAAGCTCAGAAGAGCGAACCCGCTGCCAAAGTGAGAAGCTCGGTATTGGCCGCGCTCTATTGCGCGCAACAGAGTGGGAACGTTTGCCTGGAGAGTGAAGCGCCGCTTTCCGCTTTTTCGCGTGGCAAGGATCTCTTCGGCTCATCAGGTTTCCGCGAGCAGGCAGAGCTCGCCTGCAAAACCAAGCTCAGTCTTCCGGAATTTCAAATTAGCCTCGAGCGCTTTGGCCAGCGCTTGCGGCCTAACCCCGCCGCCACTCTGGCCCGTTGGCTGCGGGAGGGCAGTCCCGTGGCCATCGAGTCAATGGGTCAGGAATCTACGGGGGAGGCGGCAGTAGTCGCTGGAATGAGATGGAGCACAAAAAGCCGGAGCTGCGAATTCCTGCTGCGGGACAGTCGCCGCGCATTGCAATGGCTGAGCGCTGATGTCCTAAATCAGAGAGTGGAGCTCGCCCTGAAGATCTCCGCTCCTCTCGCCTCCCCGTGAAATCTCTCCTGAACTGAGGTAGGATGGCCTCTTTCCATCCCCCCCAAATTCAGCGAGAGGTAAAATGAAAGCGTTCTGGTGGTTTCGGGACAATTCCATCGCCGGCATGGCACGGCCGGGCTTCAATGCCGTGAATTGGGTGGATCTCCCCTTCGACGAAGGCATCCTCCTGGGATGGATTGGAGCCTTTCCTCCGGGCGAAGCGGGCCTCGAATCCTTTCGCCATCACCTAGATACCTATGCCCCCCGGGTTCTGAAATTTTTCCGGATGAACTGCGAGGAAAGCCGCAAAGCACTCGATGTTTTTCAGGATCCCCAAGGCATAGAGAAAGTTCTCGGCCGCCTCAACGATCGCCTGCGCGTGTTCGATGGTTTCAGTGTGGGCGAACATTCAGTGCGCTTCGAGTTGAATAAGAAAAGCCTCAATGCAGAGATCGAGGAAATCAAGAAGCGAGGCGTGAAAAGAATCGTCACCCTTACGGAGCATCACCACGGCAAGCACGATCTCTCCGAGCACTTCGATGCCCACCACGTGGGCATCGCGGATTTAGGCGCCCCCCAGATGGAGCAGGTTCTTCAGGTGGCCAAGCTGCTGGAGGAGTCGAAGCGAAAAGGGGAGGCGGTGGCCGTGCATTGCCTCGCCGGAATCGGGCGCACCTCCACGATGATCATGGCGGCCCACATGGTGAGAGGGGAAAAGCTGGAAGACCTTTTACCCGAAGTGCAGAAGCGCAATCCGTACTTTGTGCTCGTGGGGCATCAGGCGGAGTTCATACAGGCGCTGGCCTCAAGTTCTTTTTCTGGGAAAAAGCAGGTTTGAGCCTTATCTGCAGGGATCAGCCGGAGGCGCAGGTGCCGGGGCTTCGGGTGGGGCCCACGTTCTCGGCAGCGAGGAAGCCAGGGTGAGTGCAGAGAAGGCGTTCACGCGCCCTTTCCAGGCGATTTTTTCCGAGAAAGCCGGTGATTCATCCACTGAGCTCAAGAGCGCTCCTCGGATTTGCTGAAAATCCAGGTCCGGCCTAGCGGCGATCATGGTGGCCAGTACCCCGGAGATCAGCGGCGTGGCCATGGAGGTGCCGCTCATCGTTTGATAGGAATTTCCATTTTTCGTGGAGTAGATTCCCTGCCCGGGAGCGGCGATATGCACGTGCTCTGATCCATAGTTGGAAAGCTCGCCAGCTTATCCGCGCTGGTGCTCGCGGCCACGCTGATCATGTTCGTGCCCGGGTAGTTGGCCGGATAGAAGGCGGTTTGATCGTTACTGGTGCCGTTGTTACCGGCCGCCGCCACGAAGATCACCCCTGCCTGCTCCGCTCTTCGTATGGCTTGAGCCAGGGCCTGGGAGTAATTGCGCGATCCCCAGCTATTGCTGATCACCTTGGCCCCGGCGCGAATGGCATAATCAATGCCTTTGATCGCATCCGAGCTGCTTCCTGCTCCGTTGCTTTTCAGAAATTTCACGGTAAGCAGGCGAACTTCCTGGGCGTGGCCCGAGATTCCGATGCCGTTGTTTCCTGCGGCTCCAATCGTGCCGGCCACGTGGGTGCCGTGGAAGGAGGGGGAATCGTCGGCCAGAATGTTGGCGGTGTTGCTGGCGAAGTTCCAGCCGTTCACATCGTCCACGAGGCCGTTGCCGTCGTCGTCGATACCGTTGCCGGGAATCTCCCCCGGGTTTTTCCAAAGATTGGGAGCGAGATCGGGGTGGGTAGCATCGATTCCTGAATCGATCACCGCCACGATCACGGAGCGGGATCCGCGGTTCACGCTCCAGGCCTCCTTGGAGTGCACCATACTGTGGGCCCATTGCTTGGAAAGAAGAGGGTCAGCGGTGAGCGGCGATTCAGCGTTCTCTACGGCATAAACTTCATAGTCGGGCTCGATAAAAGCTACTGATTCCGGATCCATCCTTGCTTCAATCTCAGCGGCTCGCATCGGCGCCGGGCTTTGCAATAGAAGCAAGCCATCGGCGATTCGTTCGGCGGCCATATCGCTGCCGAGATTTTTCACGGCTCTGTTCTCGGCATCGCGAAAGCTGCGCCCGTTCTGTTTTTTTATCTGGAGAAGAAAACGGCTGTAGGTTCCCGAGCCGAAAGCCAGGGCAGCGTTGCTTTTGTTTTCACAGGAGCCGCTCGGTGGCGGGTTGGAAGGCTTTTCACCCGAGCCGCAGGAGAAAAGCAGAAGGCAGGCGGATAGCGCGAGAGAGTTTTGTTTTTGCATCTTCTGCCCAGTATACGAAGCGAAGCGAAAATCCTGCGCAAAGACAGCAATTGATAGTGAACGGAAAGCTTCGCTTTTTATTTTCGATACGGCAGCAGGTAGGGATGCGGAGCCCGGCCTACGAGACGCCGAACACTTCCCGCATTCCGCTTTCAAAGCGCGGCCAGATCGTGGGCAGCGCGATCCCGTTTTGTTCCTCAATGCAGATCACGGGGATGCCGTGATCATGCCAGCCATACTGGCTCAAGGAGCCGGGAGTCTGGTAACCGATCTCCGGCACCACCTCATAACCGCAGGCGCGCCCGAGCATATTCGCTTCGGATAGTCCTGGCTCACCCGTGCAAACCACCATCGGGTTCCAGGAGTGGCAGTGGATCGCGATGCGAGGCTTGAGCTCCTGAATCACCTTCACCACAAGTTGCACTTCGGGCTCCGAGCCAGGGCCGGAGCCCGGATTGTAGCGATCCTGTTCGAAGGCGGCCGACCAGGATTTCGAGGGGTAGTTGCGGTTGAGGTCTACGCCTCTTCCGTTCACCCGCGAATTCTTCGCCACGCCATCGGGATTGATGTTCGGGATGAGCACCCAATCGTATTTGGCTTTTGACTGCCGGAGCATCTCGAGTGTTTTCGTGGCGAGCTCTACGCCCTCCGGCTCGTCGCCATGCACCCCGCCCATCAAAAAGATAGGGGAGCGCAGCTCGGAGAGCGGCTTCGAAGCGAAGAGGGGGATCGGTGTGCCTAAGGCGGATTTTCCGGCCAATGGATCGTGGTGCATGAGGCAATCTCTACCACTCCTTGGGGCAGGGTTCAATTCGGGCAAAATGCCCTTTGGGGCATGCGTTGACGGCTGGCGGTACGGGTTTACGATCTCCGCAAAAGGGGGTTTTCATGAAAGTTCTCCAAGCTCTTTTTCTTTCTTTGGTGCTGGCCGAGCCAGCTGCTTTAGCAGGAGGGGGCTTTCCCGACTGCTGGACCACGAATGGCCGTGACACCGGATTCAATGCCGGCGGGGACGAAATCGTGGATGGTCAGTGGCTGGTGAACGTGAATCTGCGGAAAGCCAGCAAGGAGGACGTGCGCTGGCTGATGTTTCATTCCCAGAGTGGTCATCTGCGCCACGCCAATTCCCCGATCGTCTTCGAGCCGGACTTCATGATCCTGCAAGTGCAGGCGAAGAGAGAGGGAATGCGGCGGGATCTGCTCCGCCGCCAGGCAAATGCTCAGGTGGCGGAGCTATGGGAAAGAAGGGGCGTATCAGCCGTGGAGTGCAACGGCATCCAGCGCCCCCAGTGATCGCTACTGCGAAAGCTTCTGCAGCTCCTCGTAACCTGGTAAGGAAGAGAGATCGGGCACCACAGTGATCGCCACTCGGCGGTTTGCGGCCCGGCCCTCCGGGCTGTCGTTCGGCTGCACGGGCACGGCTTCGGCATAGCTGGCCGCGCTCACTCTGTCGGCCGGCATGCCCGCCTCGATCATGGTCTTCGCCACGGTTACGGCGCGAGCCGAGGCGAGCTCCCAGTTCGAGGGGAAGGTGGCCGTGGAGATCGGCACATTATCCGTATGCCCTTCCACTTGGAAACGGCGCTCGGGAATGGAAACAAGCTGGCCTGCCACTTCCTTTACGGCCTGCAGGCCTTCCTTGGATAGGCGGGCGGAGCCTGCGGAGAAAAGCACGTCGGAGCCGAGGCTCACCACCATTTTCCCGTCGATCATCTTTACCGACAATGTTCCGGCGTCTGTCAGCTTTTTAAATCGGCGGGTAAGATCGGAAAATTCCTGCAATCGCTTTTTCTGTTCCGCCTGGCGCGCGCGCATCTCCTCCATGGCTTTCTGCATTTCCTCGAGGCTGGTTTTCAGCGCGCCTTTGTCTTTGGCGGAAGTCATCAGCTTCTGTTCGAGGCTCTCGATATTTTTCTGTTTTTCCTGATTCGCTGCCTGCTCGCTGGCGATTTTCTCCTCAAATTCCGCCACCATTTTATTGTGGGTGCCGGAGCTCACGCAGCTGGAAAGGGCAAGAATGCATGTAAGAGCGAACAGGTATAGTTTCATTCATAGTCTCCTTGGGATTTTTGAGCAGTCTATACGGGGATGCGACGAGAATCGACAGTAAATCCGATCAATGCTAAGAAGCGAAAATGCTCCATCCTTGGTTCGGCTATTCACTTATGATGCTGGGTTTCATCGGAACCATCATTATTCGCGCGCCTTACGGAAGAAGAAGCCGTCTCGTGCCGGTGGTGGACAGCAGAAAAGGGCCGCTCGAGATTTTTCTCGTGGCTCTTGTATCTCTCTCGATGCTGCTTGCCCCTGTGCTCGGCGCCAGTGGGCTCCTTTCTTTTGCTGATCTGCGTCTGTTCCCTTCGGAAGTATGGGTAGGCACCTTGCTCTTGATGTTTTATTTCTGGCTCTTTCACCGCTCCCACGCCGATCTTGGCTCGAATTGGTCTATTAGCCTAGAGTTGCGCGACAATCACCAGCTCGTTACCTCCGGTGTGTACGCGCGCATCCGCCACCCGATGTATACGGCTCTCTTTGTATACGGAATCGCCCAGGCGATTCTCATTCCGAATTGGCTGGCGGGGCCTTCTTTCCTCGTGGCCTTTACTCTTCTCTATTGTTTCCGGATTGGGAAGGAAGAGGAAATGATGAGGGAGCGCTTTGGTGCGCTTTACAGGGAATATATGGCGAGCACCAAGCGGCTGGTTCCCTTTCTCTTCTGAAGAATGAGAGGGCTCTCAGCCCTTGGGCTTTCCCTTGATGCGCAGAAGATCGATATTGATGAAGGCAAGGTGCTCTTCTTTGCTGGCATCAATCAGCTCAGTAATTCTCAAAGCGGAATCCATCAGCGACTTGCGGATCAGTGCCATGGTCTCCGGGCAAGTGGTGCAGGGAATGGTCACCGAAAACTCATCGTCTTCGAGATAGGGATATTCCACGAACCGTTTCACGGCCAACTGCCGCCAGTTCTGGTGGTGGCGGAATACGAGCGGATCCTCGGAGCCGATGTGCGTGGTGCTAGGGCCCATTTTATAGCCGTTCTTTTCCTGCACCACGAGGCCACAGCTCGAGAGGAACTCCATCACCTGCTTCACTCTTCCGATCGGAAGGCCCAGATGCGCCGCCAGCGCGGGAATGGTGTCGTGCTCCGGGATATTGCAGAGCATGCGGATGGCGGAGAAATACCATTCCGAGTAGAACACGGCCTTTTCTTTGTCGGTAACCACAGCCTTTTTGGGAATGCGTCCGCTGAGGGTTCTGGATTTCTGCCGGAGGTTTTCAATCTTTCGCTCCGCAAAGGCGCGGAGGCGGGGGTTGCCCGCCCGGCTTCTTTCTACCAGTGCCATGAAGAAATCGGTTTCCAGGGAGGAGAGCTCGAGGAATCCGGCGAGATCGATAGCTTGTTCAAAAGTGAGGTCCCGCTCTCCGTTGAAAACCTGGCTGAGCGTGGAGCGAGGCACCTTCATCGCTTCGGCCATGAGCTTGAACACGCCGCGGCCGCCGGAAGGGTAATCTTTGATGCGCGCATCGACGAATTTTTTGTAGTCATCAAATTCGAAAATAGTCATAGCAATTATGTTAACGGCTTTTGTTCACAGGAAGGTAAGCGATTTGTAGCCAGAAAATGAACAGAATGAGGCAAAGCTAAACGTGGCCGTGTGGCCATGGCATGGAACTCGCAATTTCACTGGCCGAACCCTGTAGACCCCTGCAGACCTACCATTAAACCCTGAAAGAGGAATGCATCCATGTTGAAGCTATTTACACCCGTTAAGATCCTGGTGCTGGTGTTAACCCTGGCCTCGCCCGCTGCCCTTGCTGGCCGCGATAGTGGTGGAAACGGTGACCCCGAATACACCTATGGCAATGACGATATCGGAATCGATAGAGAGGTGGGAGCTCGCGAGCGTTGCGAGCAGAACGCCTTCTCTCCCGACGACGCCCGCCGCTGTGCCTACCAGGGCGAAGCAGACGAATACGTATCGCAGTAAGCTGCGTCTCTCTGCCTAGCGAAGGCTGCCAGAACACCTCTGGCGGCCTTTCTTATTTCCTCTCCCCCCTCTTCATTGCATGCCCTAAAATCCATAAATCACCAATAAATACATGGATTTGTATTGTTTTACTGGTTCACGAAAATTGAACAATCCCGGTCGAAGATTAGAATCCTTATCATTACTGGGTGGTCGGGTATTTGTTATAAATGATGCATAGAGACGCTGACGGATTTCGCGGCTCGGTTGCATGCTCTATCCGAAACCAAGGGCTCAACCAGACAGTTTCATTTTGTGGTCGCCGGCAAGGTTCATATCCAGGGTCCATGGCCCTTGCCGGTGACTGCATCTAACCAGGTTTCCGCGCCTCTGGGCGCAGCAGGATTTGGGGTTGTCGGTAAGGTTCATATCCAGGGTCCATGGCCCTTGCCGACGCCCCCATTAACAGTTTGAGTTTTCGCCGATGAGGTTCATATCCAGGGTCCATGGACCTTGTCGGCGAGGCTCTCTAAGTTTGGTAGGTCACGGAGGGGTTCGTATCCAGGGTCCATGAACCACTTCGGGGCAAACCAGGTAGAGCCGGGAGGCGTAAGTTTCCCGGCTCTATTTTTTTCTAACTGGCTCCCTTGCCTGTTGATGAACCCAAGCTAAGAGCCTGGGAGAGCTGGTCTTTTCCAGCTTCACCCGAAAAACTCCATCACAGCCGCTACAGCCCGTTAATTTCGAAAGAGAATTCACTAAGCCGTCAACAGGCAAGGGGGCCAGCTAGTACTCTTTATCGGCAGAATCCCAGAGATCGCAGGGCAGCATGCTTCTCAATCGCTCTCTCGGAAGGGTTGGAGGTGCAGTAGCTGGCGTTGTCGTAAACCGTTTTCCGGCCGCCGCTTTCGTCGCCGTACTGGCATTCCACTTTGTAGCAAGTAGCAGTGGCAAAGGCCTCCACTTCGGGGCTTCCCATCGTAAGAGAATAGTAATCAAAGGCGGGGGGAGAGCCTTCGATCAGGCGGCAGTGGTTTCCGTACTGCTCGTTCAGATTGAAGCGGCTGAGATTGATGCGGCAATCATAAGGCTTCTGAGGCGGGGAGCATTCGGCTCCCAGGGCTAACCGCATGAAATCCGCACTGGAAATGGCCACCTTGCTTCCGGTGGGGAGCACCAGGCGGAAGTTTCTTCCTTCCAGCTCACAGCGAGGCGGTGCGGAAGGATCGGCTGCGCCATTGGCTGGCGATGCCAGAAAAACTCCCGCAAGGAGAGCCATTGGCAGCATTGGACGGTGCGCGGAAACATTTCCCATGACGGCTGGATTCCCCCCTAAATTCCACCCTCGAAAGGGCGAGGTTTTTTTATCTCAGGGGGAGAGGCTTTGCAAACACGTAAGGGGGCATTTTTGCAGGGATTCTGGGATTAAACTCTCTGCACCAGCCGGAGAGGATTGCCGTCTGGGTCTCGGAGCTCGAGAAAATCTGCGTTAGCCGCGGGTAGGCGAACAACTTCGCTCACGGCCAACCCTGCTTTCCTCAGTCGGGTGCGTTCACTTTCCAAGTTGCTCACCTCAATGGGAACGGGCGCACCTACGGGTTCAAAGTCGGAGGCATGCACCAGCTGCAGGCGAACCCCGGCCTGAAGTTCAAACTCCAGGATTTGGGGGTTGAGTTGGGACGTGGGTTTGGAGCCGAGTAAGGTTCGGTACCAGCCGATAGAATCCGGCAGCGAGCGCACGGGAAGCCCGATCGTGAGAGGGGGGGTCTGCATTCTTCCTCCGAAAAAAATGAGGGTCCGAAATCAGGGCGGCACCTTAACCCTAAAATTCCGACTAAAATACCATGAAATTTTTACCATCCAGATTTTTGATATTTCATCAATGAAATTAAATATATGTAGACAGTGAAGAAAGATGAAAATGTCCGACAAAAATGGTTTTAACGCAAGGCGCTCAGGTGTATGTTCCGGCTCCACCAACCCGCATCTGTCTTCCCTGCCCCCTCGTTCAAGGTGGCCGGTGGAAGGAAGGCGGGGAGGCTAGCCAGGAGAAAAGATGAAACCCCAGTTGCTGCTTTCCGCCCTTCTTCTTTCGTTCGTGACCACAGGCCCGGCTTCGGCGCTCGCCTCAGATGATTTTTCCGAAACCGCGCCCGATATCCTCACTGATGCTCAGAAGAGAGTGTTCAATGGCCCCTTTGAGCACGTGGTTTGCCTCCGTTCGGGCCGGCTGAACGTGCGGGGAAAAAGCCTGCGCGACGTTCTCTTCACCGCCAATAATTACAGTGGTGTGAAGATCTTCCAGGGCAGTGGAACCAAGCTGAAGCGCCGGGGCCGCTCTTATATCAAGGCCCAATTCCCCGAGCTGAAGGAAAAGATCGGATGGGTGGCCGAAGATCTGGTTCGCCCTCGCTCTCGTTGCCAGGCTGCTGCTCAGCCCGTAAAGATTTTCGAAACCGACAAACAGCTCAACGAAGCCTCGGAGCTTGGCAGCGGAGGCAACCGGGCCATTATCCGTGGTCTCAATGATCCGAACTGCTGCCAGTGGCCGGTGAAGGGTGAGCCTACCGCCGATTTCGCATCAGCTCAGCGCCGCTTCGGTGCCCGTCGCGGAAGCAGGCGCTTGCATGCTGCCTGCGATCTCTACCGCTATAAAAATGAAGCAATCTACGCCGTGGCTCCCGGCCAAGTGTTGGCACAGGTTTATCCCTTTTATCAGGGCACTTATGCACTTGAAGTGCGCCATAGCGGTGGGTTCGTGGTTCGCTACGGAGAGATCACCGGTAAAAGAGCCGCTAACATCCGGGCTGGTGCCAAAGTAACTATGGGCCAGCAGGTGGGATATATGGGCAAGGTAAATTCCGGATGCTGTGAGCCCATGCTTCACTTCGAGCTCTATTCCGGAGCACGTAGAGGATCGCTATCGGGCTCCAACGCCTATCAGCGGCGCTCCGATCTCATGGATCCCACGCCCTATTTGAGGCGTTGGCAAGACACCAGCTTGAAGTCGAGAAGGTGATCAGATGCGTTCTTGGCGCGTAATAGCAGCGGGCTCTCTGGTTCTTGTGGCCGTGGGCACCTTTCTGATCAAAACGGGGCCCAAGCCCCGCGAGGGGCTAAAGAATACGAGCCTTGCAAAGCTTGCTACCGCCTCCAAGGCGGAAGACAGCCTGGGCGTTCTCTCTTCGGCGATCGCCAAAGAAGCTTCTCAAGAGAGCCACGCCGGGCATGCCGACGCGAAGAATGAGTCGTCCGACTCACCTGATTTGGAAATTCCCGAAGGGATGGGAAAACTCCTTCCGGGCCAGGAGACGGCTTATAAGCAGGCACCACCTCTTTCCGCCGAGGAGATTCGTTCGGTGGAAAAGCTCGTGAGCTCCTTCATCCGTCCGGGCCGCGGACGTGCCGCCCTCAATCGCCTGGTGGCAGACCTTGATCAGGCCGGCCTGCAGCCGGTGATGGCGAAGAGCTCAAATCCTTTCACCGGAAAGATGCTCACGATCCGAACCAATGAAACACTGGAAGGCACGAAATATTATCACGCCACCTATTTCGAAGACGAAGACCAGGGCAGGGAACCTTACCCACAGCACCGCTCCTTCGAGATCCGGGGCTCGAGCGATTGCATGAAGCGCACGCAGGAGGCCGTGGAAAAAATGCTGGGAAAAAACCTCGGCACTCCGTCCCGGAAGACCGAAGATAAGTTCGTGGAATGGCAGGTGGGGGATGAAACGGTATGGATCCACCGCCTCGGTTTGGGCGACATCCTGCACGATCCCTATAACGCTCGCACTTTGGCGGATATCGGCAACTGCAAGGCCGCCATCGAGCTGAAGCCTGAAGTTCATTAAAATCAGCCCGGGCATTCTCGATTGTTGTCCGGAGGGTCTATAATGGGCTCATGCCCATTCTGATTGCGCTCGTGGCGGCTCTAAATTCTCAGGCGGCTCCCAACTATATCGCGGAACGTAATCCCGTAAATCCGGGGGCCGGTGAGCAATATCGCCTTTTTCTTCGCACGCCCGGCCGTCCTTGCGGTACCTGGCGCAAAGTTTCTCCTCTGCTTCCAAAAGAGGATATGCTGCTGAGCGAATCCAAACGAAACCTGAGCGGGAAAGACGACGGGTGTAAATTTGTCTTTGTGGTTCGCTCGGCCTCCGCTCCAGGGAATATGCAATTCGAGCTGCAGGGACCTGCGGGTTATAAAGAGTTTTTCGAAGTGCCCGTGGCTGGCTCCAAAGCAGCGGCCCCTTCTTCTTCTGCGGGCATCGCCAACGAAAGCGGCAACGGTCTGGCCCCCACCAAAGCGAGATCGAAGCTGAAGCTGGGAGCGCCTGGGGTTTCCGAGCGGGAGATCAACCCCGGCTCGAACAGCAAGCACCAGGACACGGGCACAGGGCTGTGATGAGATCTTTATTCACGATGTGTACGGCACTCCTGCTCACCAGCTGCAGCGGGTTGCTTTATTATCCCACCCACCATCTGCATATCGATCCAGCCAGCCTGAAGCTTCATCCGGAGGAGATAAACTTTCAAAGCGCGGATGGAGTGAAACTCTTTGGCTGGAGGTTTCGCGCCGATCCGAAGCGGAAGCCCAAAGGCGTGGTCGTGCTCTACCACGGGAATGGCGAGAATCTATCCTCGCACTACATCACGATGCTCTGGGCGATGCCGCATGGATTTGATCTTTTTGTGTTTGATTACCGCGGCTACGGGCGTTCCGAAGGCGAGCCCAGTCCCGAGGGCACGGTGAGAGACGGAGAAGCCGCCTTGCGCTGGGTGAACGGGCAATATCAGGGCACGCCTATCATCGTGGTGGGACAGAGCCTGGGTGGCGCGATCGCGTTGAGGAACGTGATCGATCTGAAATCAGAGATTCCCATCCGGGCCGTGGTGATCGAAGGCAGCTTTCCTTCCTACAGACGTATCGGGCGCGATGTGCTTACCCGCTCGTGGATCACCTGGCCGTTTCAGTGGCTTGGTTTGCTGGTGCTTGGCGATAAGTATGCCCCCGATGGAGAGATCGGGAAGATCTCTCCTGTGCCTTTGCTGGTGCTGCATGCGGAAGGCGATAAAACCGTGCCTTATAGATTCGGGGAGGAAATCTTCTGGCAAGCGGGAGAGCCGAGAGAGCTATGGAAGGTGCCGGGGGCGGGGCATACGGATGCCTTTCTCGCTCACGGAAAGGAATATGTAGGCAGGTTGCTGGGCTGGCTGGAGCGGCAGGGAATTCGGTAGCGGGGACAAATGAAAAACCCAGGCTGCAAAGCCCGGGCTTTTCATTTTCCGGTCAGAGGGAATTTAGATCGCGCAGGCAGATACTGCCACTGCCTTGGCGTTCTGGAAGAGCTCGATGCGGGAGCCATGGCCCACTACGGTTTCATACTGGCCCTGTACGGCACGGCCAAAAGTGCTCACGGAAGAATCAGCGCAGCCCATGGTGCGGGCAAGAGCAGCGAGGTTTTCGCCTTCGCCAGCCGCCATCTCAAGACGAAGGGTGTCGTAGTTCTGTGCTACGAATTCCACGGCTTTGGTATCGGCCTTGGCGAAGGTGTGTTGCTCGCAGCCGATGGTTCCAGTGGTCATGCCGAAGGTAGGAGGAACCACGGCATTGGTGGTGCCGCGGGTGGTGGTGGCGATGAAAGACTTCTTCTGGGTTACCTGCCAGCCGAGGCCGCAGGAATCAGTGCCGCCATTCGGAGAGATATTGCTGAGTGCGAATGCGGAGAGAGGAAGAAAGCTGGCTGCCACCATAACGAGAACTTTACGCATGAATGCTCCTGGATGAGATTGACGATAATTTCAGATTCTCTTCGATCATTGGGGAATCTCGCCTCTTTCACAAGAATGAAATTCTATTTTTTAAAAATAATAACCTATGTCGAGCTGCGTCTCTTGATGGCGAAGAGCGATATTTTTTTCCGGAAGGAAATGCAGGTATGACGCACGAAGTTCCCAGCTTGGGCCAAAGGCAAAGGAGGTTCGGGCACGCAGCTGCGCTTTGGTTTTCTCGTCGACAGATCGGAAGAAATCCGTATACACCTCGCCAGCCAACTCCCATTTCCAGGCACTGAAGGGGCTCCACAGCAGGCCGGTTTCCAGTCCTTGCCGGAACCTGAAGTCCCCGGGAATTCCTCCGCCCGTTTCCGCCTTCAGCTTTCCCAAGGCGAAGAAAAGCGTGCCCGGCAGCAGTTCTGTGCTCAAGCCCGCACCACCTTCGAAGCGCCCCGCGTGGCAGGGATAGCAGCCTTCGTCTTTTAGGCCGTAGTAGCCAGCCTGAAATTTCCAGGAGAGAGGTTTCTCCATTGAAGTCCAGGGGCTGAGGGAGACAATCGACGCGATCTGCACCTCTTCCAGAAACAGCAAGCCGCTTTTGGGAATATAGCGCAACTTAAGGCCGAAGAGATCGATCTCAGAGAAGGGCGTAAAGCCTAGATCATTGTTGAGGAGATCGTGGTAGGCGGGGCGGAAGTGGAGTTCTTGGAAGTAACGAAACGAATCAGTACCCTCCCTCCACGCTCCGCCGGAAGTGGCCACGCGGTTGGTGTAGTGGCCGAGATCGGGCCGGGAGGTGCCGGGAATCTCCGGCTCTTCCGGATCTCCTTCGGGAATCTTGGATCGAGCGATCAGGATCTTTTCAAAAATTTTCTGCTCTTCGGGCTTCAGGTGGCCGCTCGCCTTCTGTTTTCTATAGTAAAAATGAGAAATGGCCGCGCCATAAGCAGGAAGGCTTTTCACTCCATCCGTTTCTCCTCGTATCAGGCCCTCATAGCTCTGCCGCTCTATGGTGGACAGATTCCGGTTTCTGGCCAGTGCTTTCTTGTAAAGCGACGGGCGGAAATGAACCGAACGCACGGCTCCCGGTACCTTGGCCACGGCTTTTACCGTTTCCGAGGGGATCACGTGCAGCCAGCCTTCGCTCAAATCCCAGTCGGCCCGGGCCACTTCGAGAAGGGAAAGCAGCTGATAGGAGCAGTTCGCAGTGAAAAAGTAGTAATCGAAGGTGGCATTCATCTCCAGCTCCCAGGTGTGGGCCAGGAGGCGCCTCGTCTGCTCGGCATCGAGATCGAGCTCGTATTCCCAGAGATCACGGCTCTCGGAATTATTATACTCGTTCACCTTCATATAGTAGGGGAGCACGGTGAAGTGGCCGGCATAGCCACCGGTGAGACCGTTCCATACGAAGGCCGCGGAGTTCTCGTCTTCAGGCACGGCCGCGGCATAACTCAAGCCGTGATCGAGAAGATCGATCTGCTTCCGGAATTTTCCGTCGGCCGAGCGTTGGTTTGAATTGATGCGGAGGAAGGTGTGCCCGAACATCGATCCTGGGTTGTAGGGATAGGCCGCGGAAAAAACGAGAGTGGCGCCCACCGGGCGGAACTTTGCCATGAATTCCTCGAAAAGAGGGCAGGGCAGCTCCGGCGATTTCAACTCGAACGCCTCTTTTAAAAAGCGGAATCTTTCCGGAAAGGCGCAGGGGGCGGGTTGCAGCTTTTTCGGATCGCGGCCGGCGAGCGTGCCTTTCTCAAAGGCTTCGAGCGTGGCGATCAATTCGGCTCGCGGGTCTTTTTTTCCGCGGGGGGAAAAAAAGAAACTGTCTCCCACCACATCGCTCTTTCCTCCGTGAAAATGGAGAAGGCGTTTCCAGTATTTCGACGAGGCAACGCGCTCAATCGTGGCTGTTTCCTGGGATGAGGATACAGCCTTGCTCGGTGAAAGCAGGGAGAGAAGCAGAAGATAGAGCCACATGAGTTGGCCGGAGCCTAACAATTGTTTTGCGTATAAGGGAAGGGGATTTACATTGGCGGGAGGGAGTAGGTTTTATGCGAGTTGTCTTCCCGAAATGGCTGTTTTTATGCGCCTGCGTACTGTTCTCGTGTTCCACCTCTCCCTACCGCAGCCCGGGAGAGTACTTTGGCGGCAGCCTGCTGGGGCCCGGAGCCTACCTGCAGGACGTGAAGGCCGAGGGCTGGGAAAAGAAAGAACTGCACTTTCAGTGCATCTTTCAGCGCCGGCCCACGGGTGTGATGGTAACGGGACTCACAGAATCAGGTTCGCCGATCTTCCGGGTTAAAGATTCCCTTGGCGCAAATGCCAGGCCGTCCGTGGAGATCATGGGAAAGGCGATGGAGGCCCACCGGGAAAGGCTCTTCACCTTCTTCGAAGGGTTTCGTGCTTTATTGATCCTCAACGATAAGCCCGCGCTGCCGAACGATCTGGTGCGGGAGCGCTGGCCAGATCGCAGGCCGAAGCGCCTCTCCCCCCGCGATGGCCTGGATCTTTACGTAGACGAGTTCGACTGGGACGGCCATGCCTACAAGCTCACCCTCCAGACCCCAACCTGGAAAGCCAGGATCAGCCTGAGGGAATACACCACGGAGTAGGGGGTCAGGCTGAGGCGATATCCGTTTCTCTCACGGTGGTGTCGGGAATCGGTTTCAGGCCGTGCGGGGCCGGGCCGTGGATCACCTTGCCCCTGCGGTCGAATCTGGAACCGTGGCATGGGCAGTCCCAGGTTTTTTCCAGCGAGTTCCAGCGCACGATTCCTCCGAGGTGAGGGCACACGGCTGAGAAAAGATGCACTCTTTGGTGGTGGTCTTTATAGGCGGCGATTTTCGAGATTCCATCGCGAAGCACGGCTCCTTCTCCGGAAGGAATATCCTGAATGGAAACCACATCTCCGGAGCTGATCCAGTCGGTATAGGGAAGGGTGCTTTGCGTGGTCTCCGCCACGAAGGCGGGAAACGCGCGAAAATTCACCCTCGACGGTTCGTAAACAGAAGCCCAGGGGCTGGCCACACCGTTCACGAGATCGCGGATCAGCAGCCCTGCGATGGTTCCGTGGGTGAGGCCGTTTCCGGAATCCCCGGTTATGATGAATACATTGTCGGAATCGTTCGGATTGCGGCCGATATAAGCAACTCCGTCGTGGCTCTCCAGTATCTCCCCGCTCCAGCGGTAAAGAATCCTTCCTTTTACCCCCATGCGATCGGAAGCCCATCTCACCAGATGGGCCCACTGCGCTCCCTCTTCTTCGTTCTGCCCCGTACGATGATCTTCCCCCCCCACCAAAAGGAGGGGAACGCCGCCGGGGCTCCGGCAGGTGCGCACGTAGTGGTAAGGATCTTCCGTGTCCCAGTAGAGAGAGTGATCCATGCGCTCATTCTCGATTTCAATGCCCACCACATAGGTTTGGTAGGCTGCCATCTTGGAGTGCACGGCGATGCGATCATTGAAAGGCACGTTCGCCGCCACTACGATGGCTTCGCATCGCACATTCCAGCCGCGGCTGGTTTCCACAAGCGCTTCCTGTCCGCCTTCGAGATGGACAGCCTCTGTATTGGAAAACACCCGGCCCCCCAATTTCTGCAAGGCAAGGATCAGGCCTCGGACGTATTTTCCCGGATGTAAGCGGGCCTGCCCGGGAAAAATCAGGCAGGGGCCGCAATGCAGCAGGCGGGACTGGCTGTCGGTGATGAGGTCGACATCCCGAAGCCCCGCCTCGTGGCAGGCGTGGAGCTCTTTCTGCAGATCTGCAAGATCGTGATCCTGGCCCGTGATCAGATAGCCGTTCACCCTTTCAAATTCGCATTCGATTTTTTCTTTCCGGATGATGCGTTCGATTTCCTCTATGGCCTTTGTGTGGCTCGCGGCGATGCTTTTGGACCCCGCTTTCCCGTGCCACCGTTGAAGTTCGAAATAGCGGTGGCCGAGGCTGTTGCTTAGATGGCCGGTGGAAAAGAGCGTTTCACCGGAAAAGGCGTCGCCGCGATCGAGCACCACCACCGGCCGCCCGCATTCTGCCAGGAGATAAGCCGTGGTTAGGCCGGAGATGCCGGCTCCGATTACGCATATCTCGGCGCTCTCATGGCCCTGCAGGTGTTCCAGGAAGGGTTTGCGTTCTTCCTGCCAAAGCGAGCTGGATTCCTGCGGCGAATATTCCATGGGCATTGTCCTCAGGAAAAAAAGGCCTCTAGGGGCGGGTTTACCGGCCGCTCGAAAGGCACGCGGTAACGGCCCCCTCGTTCGCTTCTCTTGATTTCCGCCGGTGGCATCAAGGTGCGGTAAAGCGAGGCGAGTTCTTCGCTGGCTGATGCAGGCAGGTGCTCTCTGAGTTCGGGAAAAAGCGTATCCTCTTCCTCGTCGAGGTGGGAAACCAGCATCTGGCAGAAAACCCGGGCCCTTGCCTGCCAGAGCTCCTGGTGCGTGGATCTTCTGGCCTTTTCCGCCATGGCCAGCGTAGCTTCGTGCTCCTCAAGGCTTTCCAGCATCCTTGCCTTGAATGCCCGCTTTTTTCTCGCGTATTCGTACAAGCTGCGTTCCTCGGCACGTGTATGCGCTCTCACCAGAGGAAGAAGCTCCCGGAAGGCGTTCTTTCTCGCTCGGGAGCCAAGCTCTTTGGATAGTACCCTGTCGACGAGTTCCCTCAGCCTACGGTGGTCCCGGATGATCTCGTTGATGATGTCCACAGAGGAGCCTCCTTTCCAGGTTCTTTCCCTGGAAAAGAAGCAATACGGGGGCCAAGCCGCAGCAAATAGTAGCGGTGATTGGCACTCGCTCTGGCGGATCAGCTCCGGCAATTTGCCCCGGTGGGGGCAGGGATTAATTTTCCGTGATCTCGATCAGAACGCTTTTGCGCCCGTAGCGGCGGATATTTTCCTGCACAAGAAGGAAAAGCCACTCCGCATTTCCGGGATGCTGACGAATGCAACCGCCAGATCCGCGGCGGCCGAGATTCCGGATGTTCGCTCCGTAGGTGGCGTGTAGGTAGATTCCGCCTACGAATTGAATCGCCCGGTGCATGGGAGCGTTTTCGTAAAGGCTGGAATAATGCTCCCAGTGCATCACGCCCGGATGGCGGCGACCCGTGGGAGTGTGGGCGATACGGCAACCGGCCGGAGGGCATTTCTTCCCTTCCGATCCGGTGGATACCGGATAGTGGTGGGCCAGCTGGCCGTTACGGTAAACCCAAAGGTGCTGGCGGGCTTTGCTCACGTAAATGTAAACCTTGTAGGATCTCGCGTCCTGCGCGCTGGTTTCTTCCGCGTCCACATCGGCAAAATCCAGTTCCTCGGTTCCGGAGGCGAGCATGTCGGAATAAATTTCCTCGGGGCTCAGGATGTCGGTGAGTTCCACCTGCCCTTCCGGGAGAGTGGGAAATGTTTCCTGGGCGAAGGCAGGCGTGCAGAGGGCCAGCAGCAGCGCCGGCAAGCGTAGGAGTTTCATCGGGTCCTCATGATTCGGTTTTATTGGTGAAGCCTCGAAGCGTTTCGGGGCCGTCCCTGGATATCAGCTGAGAAAAGGAGGGGCAAGTCTTTCGGTGGGCCTATGCTTGCTGAAGGATTGCGCTCTGCGGCGTTTGCAGTCTTTGCACGTTCAATAGATCGGTTTTCTCTCCCACTTCCGCCCTTTTCCAGATTTCTCCACGGGAGGCGGAAAGGAAGAACTCCGTTTCGGGGGTTGCCTTCGAGCGTTGCACGCGCACGGGCACTTTTCCCTCTTTCGTGCAAAGGCGGCATTCCACTTGCCCTTTGCGTTCCATGCGCTGGCTCACGATCCTCCAGCCTTCTTCCAGTGCCGAGTGAATAGTTCCGCTGGCGCTGAACAGGGCGTAGGAAAAAAGGAGGCTTTCTTTTCTCAATCCGGCTCCGGAGCCGAGCTCGTTCAGCCAGGCCGGAAAATCGCACTGCACTTCTTCGTGGCACCAATCGCGGGGATCTTTCAGGGCCCCACAAGGGCGCGCATCGAGGCAGGGAAGCAGTACCCGGGCCTTCTCTTTCTGGAGGTGATCCTTGATCGTGGCGAGCTCCCTGGAGCTGTCGCGGCTGCCGGGCTCGATCAACAGCAGGAAACGAGCCTTTCCATCCGCGCGCTCCAGGAGATCCAGCTCGTGAAGCAGGGCGCGGAGATTTCTTTCTCGCTCTTCGACATCTTTCCAGATTTCCGCCACGGAATTCATGAAGCTCACATGCGTGGGACGCAGCCGTTTCACCAGGGCCAAAGGATCCTCGCGGCCGGCGAGAAAGCTGGAGGGCAGGGGAAGGGGGTGGCCGGAGGTAAGGCTCTGAGCGAGCCTTTGAAAAGCTGGGGACTGGTCCCAGCCAGTGAACGCCGCCTTTTTTTTCCTCTGCAGGCACCACCAGGCCACTCCCCACCAGGCGGTGCCGGGGCCTGTGCCTAGATCCAGCCATTTGCTCTCGGCGTCCGGCATGGGATCGAGGCCCAGGAGAAAAGCTTCTTCCAGAATCAGCGCGGGCTTCAGGCAATTGGCGGGAAGGTAATAGGAGGCATAGGCTTCGGCCTCTTCACGCTGAAAGGAATAGTGGGAGCTCTGCTCCTCCTGCCCGCGCCCCTTGGCCAGCCGGGGCCAGAGCTTTTTCAGCGCCTCCTGCCTGCGCTTCAGTAGTTTGCTTCGGTCTCCCGCCCAAAGAGCTTTTTCGAGCGGCGCTCCCATCTCAGGAGGAAACAAAATGGATCCAGGAGCATAGAACATCAGCCGTAGCGCCCGCGGGGGAATACGCAAACGAAATCCGCGCCTCGTCCTGCCGGATTCGTCCGGAGCAGCACTTTGCCGCCATGGCGCTGCATGATGTGTTTCACGATCGCCAGCCCGAGGCCGGTGCCGCCCTGGTCGCGCGCGCGGGAGCTGTCCACGCGGTAGAAGCGCTCGAATACACGCCCATGGTGCTCCACGGGTATGCCGGGGCCGTTGTCGAAAACCCGCAGCTGGATTTCACCGTCGATCTCCGCCCATTCCACGCCGATCTTTCCGCCGGCGGGCACATATTTGAGCGCGTTCTCCAGCAGGTTTTGCAGCACTTGTTCCACACGCTTCGGGTCTGCCGAGAGCAGCGGTGTGTGCACTTCCACTTTTATCTCGTGGTTCTTCTCTTTTCGCAGGGGTTCCACTCCGGCAATCACCCGCGCCGAGAGGTCTTCCAGCTTGATCTCCTGGCGGTCGAGGTCCACGCCGGATTCCAGGGAGGACAGATTCAGAAGGTCATGCACCAGAGCAATGAGGCGATCGGTATTTCGCTCGATCGTTTCGAGATAGCGGAAGGCGGGAGCATCGTGGGGCACATCCATCTTCAGGGTTTGAGCGAATCCTTTGATGGAGGTGAGGGGGCTGCGAAGCTCGTGGGAAACGTTGGCCACGAAATCGATTCGCACCTGGTCCATGCGCCGGATATCGGTGAGGTCGTGGAATACCGCGATCGCGCCATAAATCTCATCGGTGTCCTTGCGAAGCGGGGCGAGCGAGATGGAAAAGTGCCGAGAGCTTGCCTCGCCTTTCAGGCGGAAATGGGTGGTAACCTGGCGAGGAGTGCCTTCTTTCAGGGTGAGGCGAAAACCCTCAAGCACGTCGGGGTTGCGGAGGAAATCGGAAATGCGCCCGCCCTTCACGCGGCCCTCTCCGAAGAGCACGGCAAACTTCGTGTTGAAGAAGAGCATATTGCCGGTGCGGTCTACGGCAGCCACGGCCTCCGTAAGGGCGCTCATCACGGTTTCGCCCTGCTGCCTTTCCATGGAGAGAGAGGAGTCACGGTTCTGGAGCTCGCGGCCGATCTTATGAAGAGTGGATTCGAGATCACTCCATTCGCTTGGCTCTTCCACATCGCCGGTTTCTTCGTCGTGGGAAGTGGAGAAGTCCCGCTTTTGGATCGAGCGGGCCTTTACGAGGATGCGCCCGAGCGGCAGAACCAGGCGGTAGCCTGAAAGCATAGCCAGGCCCACGATGGCCGATACCAGCACCACCGCCAGCACGAGAAGGGCGCGGTCCAGAAGCGGGAGCACCTCTTCCGCTCCGGCCATAGAAAGAGACACGCTGAGGAATCCGCGAACGGCCAGAAGGCTGAGAGCCACAATAGGAATCAGCAGCGCCTGCAGGAACAGAAAGCGCAGAAACAAATGCTTGGGAAAATAATTCGGGCGCAAAAATGGCATTGGTTGCAGCAGCCCGATTCACCCGCCGAATTTGCAGGGCCAGGTATTATGCCAGGCCCTCAATGCTTTGGAAAAAATCAGGACTTATGCGCGATACGGTAACCCACGCCCCTCACGGTCTCAATCAGATCCGCAGCTTCGCCCAGCTTTTTACGCAGGCCAAAAACATGGGTGTCGATGGCGCGTTCCACCACAGACACTCCGCCACCCTGAACCTCGGAGATCAGCTGATCTCGGGTGAGCACGCGGCCCTGATTCTGCGCCAGGGTAACCAGCAGCTTGAATTCGTAAGGGGTGAGGGAAATGGCCTGTCCATTCAGGCGGGCCTCGTGGGCGGCTTCGTCGATTTGCAGCGGGCCCATGGTAAGGGCGGCGTCTTTCCGGTCCATGCGGCGGAGCAGGGCCCTGGCCCTTGCCATGAGCACGGAAAGCTCAAAAGGTTTCACGAGATAGTCGTCGGCTCCGGATTCGAGTCCCAGTACCAGATCAGAGCTGGCGCCTTTGGCGGTCACCATCAAAACGGCTACCTGCTCGTGGTCCTTGCTCTTTCTCACTTCGCGCACGATCTCGAGACCGCTTTTTTCCGGAAGCATCCAATCGAGTACCAAAAGGTTATAATGATGATTCTCGATCTTCTGCAGGGCGTCAGATCCATTGGCGGTGGCATCCACCTGGTAGCCCTCTCTGGTGAGGTGCAGCACGATCAGGTCGCGGATGTCGTTCTCGTCTTCTACCACGAGCACTTTGGCGTTACGCATTTGGCCTCCTATCCGGGATGCGGGAGAGAGGAAAGGGTTAGGACGCTGGCTGTCAAGGTTTGGGGTTGGGTCCACCATGGCGAATATCGTCTCCACTGACGGCAAAAATTACGTCTTCGGCGATATTCGTAGCATGATCGCCTAGGCGCTCCAAATTCCTTGCTATCAAGATTAGGTCAAGAGCGGGTTGGATATTGGTTGGATTCTGGCTCATATAGGTCACCAGATCGCGGAAAACCTTATCTTTGAGGCTGTCCACGATATCGTCCTTCAGAAGCACGGCTTCGGCCATGCCCCGGTCCTGCTTCACGAAGGCATCCAGGGCTTCGCGCACCATCGCTCTCACTTCCACCGCCATTTGCGGGATGTCCACGAGTTCCTTGATGGGTTCCACGGCCAGGTAGTCTTTCGCGTTCTGCGCGATATTCACGGCCTGATCGCCCATGCGTTCGAGATCCGTGGAGATCTTCAAAACCGAGATCACGAAACGAAGATCGGCTGCCAGCGGGCTTTGCCTTGCCAGCATCTGTAAACAAGATTCATCTACCTCCATGTGCTCGCGGTTGATCTTGGCTTCGAGCTCATGCACCAGCTTGAACATTCCCGGTTGCCTTTGGATCAGGGCTTTGGTGGCAGCTTCCACGGCTTGCTCCACATGGCCTCCCATGCCGAGAATCTGGTCTTTCAGATCATTCAATTCATCTTCGAACTGCCGATGCATTTCTTGCTTCCGTTTCCTTTTGCCGCAGCCTGCGGAAAAACATTACGATACTCTGTTGATCAGTCATTTAGGTGCGAAGAAATTTTCCCACTCCTATTTTCCTGTAAAAAAAATCTTGGGGCTCCCGCTTTCTGCCCACATACTGATCATGACACGGTACGGGCAGAGACAAATTGTATAAGAAATTTCTCTTCGATGCTCGCTTCCGTGTTGGAAGGAATTTTATGCAAACGCGGGGCGTTGCGCTTTTCCTTCCGGACTGGATTGCTTCAAGCGAATTTTCCGCATAAGCTGTCCGCCGTTATTTTGTGCACCGGTCACCGTGTAAGCCGGCTGAAAATCAGCTGGTGATCTCAGGTACCGATTGGGGGGAAAGAGCACATGGCAAACAAGACCAACGCGTCTCAATCTGAATCCACGTCTGCCGGCAATAAAGCTGGCGGTGGAAAAAACTCGCCGGCCGCTTCGGCCGGCAAAGCCGCTAAAGGCGGGCAGGAAAATGCTCCGGCCCGGTCCGTGGAGGCGAAACTGGTTCGTCTTCTTGGACTGACCAACGAAGCGGAAGCTGAGAAAATCGTGGCCATGCTCAAAGGGCATGGCCTCAACAAAACCCAGGTGCTTGCGATCGTGGAAGCGATTCGGCAGGAAGAGAAGTCGATCATCTTTGGCGACAACATCATCCGCGGGGATCTGCAGACCAGTCAGGAAGATCTGATGGATGAAGCAGATCTGGCTTCGAGCGATATCGATCAGGGCATGAAAATGCGCATGGCGAATCGCGAGAACTTCAAAGTGAAGCGCCTTCACAAAGCGCTCGACCGTGTAAAGGACGGCACTTATGGCGAGTGCGATGGCTGCGGAGCCGATATCGGATTCGCTCGCCTCTCCGCCCGTGTGATCGCTGAGCTTTGCATCGCCTGCAAGGAAGAGGAAGAGCGGAAGGAGAACCTCTCCGCCGTGGGCCGCAAGCCCAAGAGCATGGGCCAGACTCTGGGCAACAAGCTCACGGTTAGCTGATCCGCTTACCTTAAACTTGGGAAATTCAGAATGATCGCCTCCTGGTCCGCGGAAGTAGTTGCCGCTCTAAGGAAGAGGCGATCTTTCTTTTTTGGGCTCTTTCTTTCCTCTTGCGCCATCGTTATGGCCATCGTGATGGTTGAAGCATTTGTTCGTTTCTTTGTGGACCGTAAAGTAATTCTTGTTTCGACCTGGAATCGGAATAATCCAGTCGTCACGGTGAAATTGCCGGCAAGAACTTATGCGGGGCTTTCCGAGTCTGTGAGGCAGAATCTCGAAGGGCTCTTTCTAATGCAGGCAGATCCCCAATATATTTTTCGGGTAAGCCCGAAAGCAAAATTGATGAATTGCCACACCGGAATCAATGCCGAAGGATTTCGCGATCGGGAAAGTTTCAATTTCAAAAAACGGACAGGCAAAGTGATCTTGGTGCTCGGCGATTCCTGTTATTTTGGGCTTGGTATATGTCGGGAGGAAGATACTATTGGGCCAGCCTTGGCACGTGCCCTGAGGGCCCGCGGCAGCGTGTTTACGGTATTCAATCTTTCGCAGCCAGGATTCAGTACTGAACAGGGTAAGCGCCTTTTGGGAGAATGGTTGCCAAAGTTGAAGCCTGATATTTTGGTGGTAGGGCTGGGATGGAATGATCTTTATTCATCTCATTACTCCGATCGCCAGATTTTAGAGGATCTCAGCTCCCCTCCATTCTACCTCTTTGCTTTACTTCGGTCTCGATGGAAGAGTGCCCAAGGGCAGCTCGATGGTCACAGAGTTAACCCTTCCGAATCAGCAGAAAATCTGCAGGAGATCAAAAGTCAGGCTACCGCTGCAGGGGCCCGCACGATCGTGATGCCTTTGGTGAGGGCTCCGCGAGCGGTTAGTTGGTTACCGGATCCCTTGGTATTCAATTCATTGTTACCGGAAGATCCAATTGCAAAAAAATTCACTGCTCGCTTTAGGCAGGACCATTTCAGGGCTGACGGTTTTCATCCCAATGCTGAAGGAGTACGATTGATAGCGGAATGGATCAGCGACCGCATTCTCAAGGACTCACCCTGACGCGAGAAGGGCCCGTTATACTGTTGGCTATCGCGCTAGCCACTGTTTTGCCGGGAGTTTTCCTTTTTCACAGGGAACCAAGCTTTTCCCCTGAAGACTATGTTTACGCCGCACTTGGAGGAGATCTTCGCGCCTCGATCGCCTTCCTATTGGATTTTCGCCAGGAGAACTACCGGCCCTTGAGCCACGGCCTGGTTTATGTGGCGATGGCACCTTTCTACATCGCCTACGGTTCGATTGCATTTGCCTGGTTGCTTACAATTCTCAAGTTTTCGGTGGCTGCTTCTTT
>CAZTCD010000039.1:0-35559 GCA_964612065.1 uncultured Bdellovibrionales bacterium
CCCTGTGATATCGGATTTATTTTCCGGGGTTTTCTTCGAATCGTCGGGAGTTCCTGCGGTTTTCAGGCGATTCTCGAGCTCGCGCATGGAGCGGGCCCTGGTACCGAACTCTTTGGCGCGCTTCTGGTGATTATCGGCCGTATTGTATGCCAGCTGGCGAAACTCTTCCGATCGCTGGATCGCGGCAGTCTGCTCGTCAATAATTTTTCCTTCGCTACGAGGCGCCTTGGGATTTACCTGAAATACTTCTATCGAAGAGCGGCCCTTTCGGAAGCTCCCCAAACAGCGCTGATCCACGAAATCTGCCGCATGAACATCGCCGTTGGCATTGGGGCCATGTGGCGCCTTTCGGTATTTTCCCAGCTCCACGCGATAGCTGTCACGAGTGGCATTCGCTGCCTTTTCCAGCTTGAGCAAGCTGTCCTGAGCTTCCATCAACAGCTTGGCCATCTGATTCTGGTGCTCTTTCACGAGATCAGAATGGTCCCTCAAGCACGCAATTCTTTCGTTCGGATTTTTTCCCGCCTGATTGCACTGGGCCAGCTTTGCGTTCGAAGCATTGCATCGATCCGTGTAATTGGACTCGTACCTCTTAGCAGCACTCCACATTCGGAAATAGAAATTCTTGCATATCGATCGCCCTCGCCCGGGCACCATGATTTCTTCCGGGCCCTCATCGCATTTGGCCGCTGCATTTATCTTGCACATTTCGTGGGGATTCAATGAGGTGAAGCGCCTTACCTGCTGCAGAAAAGGGCTATTGCTGCAGTCTAATGGTGCCGGAGCATCTCCCGCTTGACCAAAAGCGGTTTGCACGAAAAGCATGAAGGCCAGCAAGTAGTGCCAGCCTCCCAGCCTTCCGATTTTGAATCTCTCACCCAATCTCTCTCACCCTTCTCTAAAGCTTTTTATGAAACAGGGAAACGGCGCCCTTCTTCAAGGCCCTTTCGTGCACGATCTTCACCCGCACGAATAGTGAGCGGGAATTAGCCGGCGCCACTTCTGTAGAACCTTGGGCTCGTGGGCCGCTGGATTCCCCGCCCATTCCTCCCAGCTCGGCGGCTAAATCGAAGCCTGACCCATTGAATCCGCCGGCTACAGGAGTAGACGGCCCATCCAGGCCAGGTAAATCCCCGAAGAGGTTGTCCAGGGCACCGGCCGAGTTCAAGCCGGGATCGGATGCACCGATCACGGGCACACCCAATGATCCCCCTTTGCTGAACGAGCTTCCTGCCACGGCAAGCGCGGCGCAATCCTGCCCTGCGGGGCAGTTTGCAGGCTCTTCCCGCTCTCCTCTGCCCTTTTTCTTCTTACCGTAAGTTTTCGCGTCGGCTCCACCTTCGCCGGATCCGGGCTTGCCTTCCGAAGCCGGAGTACGGCTCGCCGAGCTTCCTTCAGGAGGCAAGTCGCCATTGCCACTCACAAAGGTATCACCGTTGCTCGCCACTCCGTAACTGCCGGCAGGAAAAGAAAGATCGGGAGATCCACTCGCAGGAGAATCCTTATCTTCGCCAGCGATGTTTCCCTTCCCGGGCACGGTTTCCGCCGAGCCCCCACCACCCAGGATGGAGCTTCCTTGCTTGCTGGCACCGCCAGCCAATCCCGTCAGGCCGCCAGTTGACGCCGGGTAATTGCTCCAAAGAGAATTCGCTGGCGCTGCGGAAGCTGCCGCTTGCTGGTTCATAGTACCAGCAAGTGCGGATCCAGCTCCCATCAAGGCCATCGCATTCTTCGGATCGGGCAGGCTGCTGCTTCCGCCGGTATTATTTCCGGTATTGCCGGTGATTCCACCCATAATGGATTGAGTTCCATTTTTTATGGTGGGCTCCAGACCTGTGGAATACTGTCGAAGGGTTGCGGCTTCGGCAGAAAGTCTATCGATCTCCCTAGAGGCTTTCACCTCAAAAGCTCTCGCGGTGTCATAGGCCGTTTGCTGTTCCCGGATCAATCCGATTCCTTCTCTGGTTTCCGGCAGGAGATTCAAGTATCCCGCGCCCCCCTGAACCCCCACGATAGTAGATGCTTTGCCCGTTCTGGCGGCTACATAATTCGGGTTGATAGCCGTAAGCACGCCTGTGCCGCTGGTGTCGGCAGGAGCGTACTCATAAGTGGATCCGGTATTCACGATTCTGTTGGTGGTGTTACGCGTCTTATCCAGTGCCTCAAGCATGGTTTTTCTGTCTTTGTCGCTTGTTCCGGTATCCGCCAGGATTCTCTTTCGCTCTGTTTGATAGTGCTCCTCCGCCATCTTGATCTTCTGGAGGTCCTCGTAATATCGATCGCGCCGTTCTTTCGCGTAGAGACCAAACTCCTTCACCTCTTTGGCAGCCTTTTCAAGCTTACGAACCGCCGCTTCTTTTGCCGCCGCGGCTTCCTGCGCTTTTTTTGCCACCTCTTCGGTGAACAATCCCTGGCCTTTTGTATTCGTGAGATCCAGTCCCAAAGATTTATCGCAAGCCCGCTCCATACTATCGCGATAGCTCTTCACCGCGGCCTGCGCCCTCTCATAGGAGGTTTCGCAAACCTTGGTTTCGCTCATATTGTCGGCATTAGGCTTGATATTCCCCGGAGCATTCTTATTCGCCTTGCAGAGAGCATCGATATTAAGCTCCAGAATGGGAACTTTTTCGAGATAAGGGGTGTCCACTATGAACGCTCTCGCGCTCTCAGCCGCTTTGGCTTTGCAATTGGTTACAACAGAAGCCACGCCTGAAACCGGCGTTGTCATTGCCAAAGCCATCAAAACCATAAGGATTTTAGAAGGAAGCAATTTCACCCCAGGCGCTCCTTTTAGAGGCGGCACTAAGCCCTTCTGATTTATCGGCCAAATGCGGGGTTTTCTTTGAGAATTTCTGCCGCCCCATCTCCCTGAAATCCCTAATAAATTCAGCCTGTAAACTCCGTTTACGGGCCCGCCTGTACACTGGGCTAACACGGAGCCAGGAAGGAAGGATTCAGATACAATAGAAGGTCGTGGGGGATATTTTATGAAACCGGTCAAAGCCCTATATGCTCTGCTTCTAGGTACTGCGCTTTCAGGAAACTCCTATGCCCTGGACCAAACCGATGAGGACGCCCTGAAAGACACCCAAGCCCTGCTGCATAGCCAGCAGCGGATGGAGGACTTCGCGAAAACGAATCCCGACGCTCAAAAAGCTCTCGGAGACGTACACAGACTCACCAATGGTGATCCCGCTGCCAAAGCCGAGATCAATTCCATTTCCTCAGCCGTGTTCGAAGACATGGTGCGATCCAACAATGGCGATTCAGCGGCTCTCCAGCTCAAGCTCCAGCAAGCCCTGAAGGACCCCAAAGCCTTTATGCAAACCTTGTCACCCGAGCAACAGGCAAGGATCCGGGCTCTGGCAAGTGAGATCGACGCCAAAAACGCCAAGAAATAGCGCCAAGACCACATAAAGCCAGAAAAAGAAAAAGGCCAGCTCGATGAGCCGGCCTTTTCTTTTTCGAGTCCTCGGCGATTAACGCTTGGAGAACTGGAAGCGTCTGCGGGCACCAGCCAAGCCGGGCTTCTTACGCTCCACCTTACGCGAATCGCGGGTGAGAAGGCCTTCCTTCTTCAGCACCGGGCGCGTGGTAGGATCAATCGCCAGGATCGCACGAGCGATCGCATGACGGGTGGCACCAGCTTGCCCAGAGGGGCCGCCGCCGCGCACGTTTACATAGATGTCATACTTGCCCACGTTGTTCGTGAGAACGAGGGGCTGTTGCACCACAAGGCGGCTCGTGGGGCGGGTGAAATATTCTTCCATCGGGCGCTTGTTCACGATGATTTGCCCGGTGCCCTTGCGCACATAAACGCGGGCTTTGGAGGTTTTACGTTTTCCGATTTCGTGATTTTGCTGAGCAGCAGCCATATTAACCAGTTACCTTTCCCGTGCGGCCTTCGATTTTAACAGCCTTCGGATTTTGAACAGCGTGGGGATGTTTGTCCCCGGTGTAAATCTTCAGTTTCATGAGCTGGCGGCGAGCCAGGCTCTGATTCTTCGGAAGCATGCCCTTCACTGCGAGACGGATAATCTCAGCAGGCTTCTTCTGGAGCATCTCAGTCGCAGTGCGGGTGCGGATGCCTTTCACGAAGCCAGTGTGGCGGCGGTAAACTTTTTCGTCCCACTTATTGCCGGTGAACTTCACCTTATCGGCATTGAGAACGATCACATAGTCACCGTTATCGATGTGAGGGGTGTAAGTAGGCTTGTGTTTGCCCATAAGGAACATGGCGAGGTTGGTAGCCAAACGGCCTACCACTACGTCTTTGGCGTCCACTACGAGCCAGTTGCGGGAGATATCATCGTGCTTGGTAAAATACGTCGACATGCTGATTCCAATTCAGTCCTAAAGGGTTCACGAAGCACTCGTCTTAACTTATGTGCTTTTCGGGATCTCGGGGCCGGTTCGCTGGAAACTTTGAGAGCGAAGGCAAAACGGCTAGGTTTCGAGAAGTCCTATAGATATGGCAAAGCATGCCGCTTAGCAAGGTCTAATCCCCCTGCAAAGTGCATATTTTATCGTTTTTGTCGGTTAAAAAATGCCTATCGCAAAGTGGATTTTATAGCGGTCAGTAGGCTTCTGGGCGCAATCCCGGTCCCTGAGGCCCTGTTCGGTCACGCAGGTATCCCCCACCCTCGGGTCAGATTGCAGCCGCCAGGCAAAATCCAAGAGTACCGGCCCTACCGCCGTATTATAGCGAAGACCGGTTCCTATGGAGCTGCGCAGCTTTTCAGGGGCAAAGCTCAGCCTGTCCACCATGAGGTTACCAGCATCAAGGAAAACCGCGGTTCCAAAGCTACCCTGGATGGGAATCCTGGCCTCAGCCCGGTAGTTGATCATACCCAGAACGCCGTTGATGTTCCGGCTCGAACCCACCTCGATTCCGTCTTCGTTATAACCGCGGATGGAGCCCAATCCCCCCATGCGGAAGAGCTTGATGTTGGGAATCGGCTGCCCCACCGTCTGTCCCGTGGCGGCATCAACAGAAACAGCGTTTGATCGCTCCCAGCCGATATTCATGGCGAAGGCCAGCACGATTCCATCAAACGGTTGGTAGTAAGTGGAGTTGTGGCTGGTGGTTCGGTAGTAAGCCACGTTCTTTGCGGAACCGAGCATGCTGGAGGCCACCTCGAAACGATTCACGGAGTAGAAGCCTTTGGTTGGATTGAAGGGATTCTTGGTGCCGGTATTGTCAACGCGGGAATCGATGATGAAGCCCGGGGTTATGGATCCGATATAATCCGTGCGCTCATCTTCCTTAGTATAAGGCGCGCGGGCGCTGCGAACGTCCACCTGCTCGTACCCGTATTCGATAAAGCCATCGAGAAAGCGGCTGAGTTCCCGCTTGATACCCAAAGTGATCCTTCGCACGTTGGCATCGAACTTCGAATACTGCCTGCGAAGCACGGTGAGGTTGGTGGTAAAAACCACGGGCCAATTCGCCAGATAGGGCTCGCGAAAGCCCAGGGAAAAGCGGAACTCCGGCTGTCTCCAGCCGTCGTCTCCCCGGCCATAGTAGTCCTGGAGGCGCCGATTGAATACCGCGCTCGCATTCACGCTCCGGTTCCAGCCGCCGAGATTGGAATAGCCGAGCTCCAGGCCGAGGCGGGCCCCCAAATCATTCCGAAGCCCGGGAATAACGTCAAAGGAACCCGGCTCTGTTTCCTCCACGAGGATCAATATGTCTTTTACGTTCTCCGCCTGGGCGTTCTCGATCTGGCGCACGCTCACGTTCGAGAAAAGATTGAGGCGCCTCAAAAAGTCCTCGGCCTCATTCAACAGGGGGGTGGTGAGCACGTCGCCTGTTATGAAGGGAAGTTCCCGCAGAATCACCCTGGTGTGGGTCTGCTGATTTCCCCGCACGACGATTTCTCCCACCTTGAACGTAGGGCCCTCCTCTATTTCCACCCGGAGGAAAGCCTGGCTATTGTCTTTGTTGTACCGAACGATCGATTCCGAGGCCTCGTTCACGATCTGAGCATTCAGCTTGCCGATCTCCTGGTAGCGCCGCTTGATCTCAACTAGGCCCTTCTCGAACGCGAAGATATTGAAAGGCTCCCCCTCCGTCACCCCGAAAACCCCGGTAATCTCCGCCTCATTGAAGCTGGAGGCTCCTACGATCTCCAGGCTCTGCACTTTTGTCTGAATCCCTTCGCTGAAAAGAGCCTGCACGCGCACCTTGGTGCGATCCTGGTTGAAGTCGTGCTTTACAAACTCGAGCTTCGCGGAAAGGTAACCCCGGGTGCGCAGATCTTCCGCAAACAGCTCCGCAGCACGCGTCAGGCCTGCCTCGTCGAAAAAATCTCGCTGCACAAGCCTGGTACCGAGCTCCCTGAACCGATCCCGGGCCTCTTCCTGGCTCATGGAATAAACGCCCTCGATCCTCAGGCTCTCGATTCTGATCTTGGACCCCTCGTTCACGATCAGGCTCACATAGCGAATTCCGCGCTGGGAGTCCTCCCTCACCAGAGTGGTGATTTTTGCATTCGAGAACCCGATCTCCTTATAAGCCTCGAGCACTCTGCGTCTCACAGCGGATAGATAGTCGCTCCCGCTGCTGATTTCTTTTACATCGCTCACCATGGAGGAGAGCTCACGATAGCTGAACTTTTTATTTCCCCTGAACCCGTACCTGATCCTCGACCCGTAAGCGATCTCCAGGAAGAGCCTTACCCTCCCTTCCTCATCTACCTTGTAGTCGAGCACAGGATCGCGCGCCAACAGGAAGTCGTGATCCCTCAACCAGTCCTTTACCGCCTGGATACCGTCTAGAACTTTGTCTCTCTGAATCCGGTCACCCGCCTTCAAGCCGAATACTCGCAGCAGATCGCTTTCGTATCGCTCACGGATATCTTTGCGTTCTACGGAGGTTACGGGCGAGATTCCCACGCTCAAAAGAAGCGTGGGCTCTCCTTCGCTGATCACGAAATTCAGTTTCCTCGTGGACGAATCGAACTCATGGCGGATATCGGACCCGAGATAGCCTTGCTTGCTGTAAAAAAGCGAAAGCTGCTGTATCGCGGCCTCCGCCACCTCATTGTCGAACTCTTGCCCTTCCTTAAGCTCGATCTGCTGCAAAAGCGTGGCCGAGGTAACCGTAGTATTGCCCGTAAACTGGATAGAAGAAATTTTCTGGCGCTGATTCGAGTGAAAGCTCAGTGCAACCCCGCCGCGAACTCTCAGGGCCCGGGCATCAAGGAAGGACTCGCCCCCGTTCTCATGGAACCAAAGCAGCATCGCCCTTACTGACCCAGGGTTGAGTTCCTTTCCCTCCAGGCTTCGAAACTTGGATTTCACCGATTCCGAAAGCGGGTTCCCGCTGAATCTCACCTCGGTAACTTTTTTACCGCGCAGGTCAAGAATGTCCTCACCCCAATCCGAAAACGCCCTTATCGGAAGGAGAAGGCCCAAAAGCAAAAGCATCCACCCCAGCCTCACCGGAACCCCCAGCGAAACTTCAGATCGGCGCCGTACGAGCTTCTCGAGGCTTCGGTAGCATCAACAGAGGAGCTCTGCTCATAAACAGCGCTCACCGAAGCCTTACGGCTCAAGCGATACTCAAGCCTTGCATCCAGGCTCTGTCCCTGGGTGGCGCCTACGGTGCCTCCGAAAGCAGCTTCAAGATTTTTCATCACCTGGGTTTGTACATAAACCTTGGGGGAGGCAGTAACAGCGGAATTGGGGCGGATGATGGAAGCTTCCGATTCCGTAACCGAGGGCACTACAGCCACCTTCAGGCCCTTGGACTGGAGGTTCTGGCTCAGCTGCAGCTGATCCAGCAGAATGGAGCCCACCTCGGAGTACGTGATCGCAGAGGAATCGTTCGGGTTGATTTTTTTTGTGTCTTCACCCCGGTATCCGAACGCCAGGAGGGACGCAATATCCTCCTGGGGAAGGGAGGGATTCGAAGAAAGCGTGATCTTGGGCCGATCGGGACTGCCGGCGGCAAAGATGCCAATACGGTAGTTATCAACAATCGTGCTTCCGCCGATGGAAAAGAGCGGCTCGAAAACATCGGGATTGGTAAGCCGGATTCTCGCGTGATCGAGGGTGAAGGAGTTATTCCGGATGAGCAGACGGCCGCGGATCAGATCGGCGCGCCCCACCACCTGAGGAAACTCGAAATTGTTCATTAAGGTAGCTTCCCCGCGAAACTCAGCATTGAGAAGATTATTTTCAACGAAGATCCCGCTATCAGCCACGCCCCTGATTTTTATTTCATAAAATGCCTTAACCCCGGCCACTTTGTCCGGAAGATATCGTGCATTCTGCAGGCTCTTCTGTTTTCCGAGGTCAAAATTATTGCGCATCATGACACGCTTGGCCCGAGCGGTTCCGGAAAAGAGATAGGGAGGAGCATCGCCAGTGAAACTCAGCTTGGCATCGGATACTTCGGCAAATGTCACCGGAAAAAACTTCAAGCGGTTGTTGGCAAGAAAGAGGTCGATACCAAAACGGGGCGGGCGGTTAAGATAGACATCCACGCCACCCGAGGCCTGCACGGTTCCCCCACCCAGTTGCCCCGTAAAGCTTTCAATGGAAACTCGGGAATCGTTCAGACGTAGCGTCGCCTCCAAATTGTCCACCGGGGCGTCCAGCCCGGAAACCCTCACCATTCCGTCCTCCATATTCACTGAACCACGGAAGAAGCCGTCCTGCAGGCTGCCCGTGAGCGCAAGATCAAGGCGCATTCTTCCCCTCGCCTCTTCCACAAGGGGAGTGATGAACTCCAGCAGCTTCAGGGAGGCAGAACCTCGCACGGAATTATCCAAAGACTGCCCGTTCACTTTGCCTCGCAGCCGGAAGTTGATCCGCGAATCCTCTCCCTCGAGAGCCGCCTGGGCGCTTTCCATCATTCCGTTTACCGCAGTGATTGGAACGGGCTTGTTTACCCTTAGGTTATAACCGGTCTTGGAGATTTGCAGCTCACGTAAATTTCCGCTTCCGCCCATCTGTTCCCAGGCACGCCCCTTCCAGGTAAATCGGGCTTCCCCGCTTGAAGTGAGCGCGAGGGAGGGATCGGTGCAGTTTCTTCTGCTGAAAATACAAAGAAGGAAATCGAACTTCGCTTGGTTCAGATCCACGTTCATCGAGGAGGTGCCGCGGGAATCATTCGCCAATACTCCCGTTATGGAGGCTCCCGGGCCGATACCAACCGAAAAATTGGAAGCCTCAGGCTCGGTTTTATACGTGATGTTGATCGGCGGTAACGGTCTTGTGCGCACGAAAGCGTTGGACACATCGAAACTGGTACGGCTCACCAAAGTTTCCCATTTCCCTTTTCCTTCGCTCCGGAAGGAATACAGGCCGTCTACGGGAAGGCCGAAAAGACTCAGGAAATCCAAGCTTCTAAGTTTTCCCCGATCGGCATGAATCGCATAGGCCATCTCATCGCTTCGCAAATCGTAGTTGATCCACCCATTGACCGGGGTCTCGTACTTCCTCGCTCTCACATCACGCGCATAGACCACGCTTTTACTCAGGCCTGCAAACGCCTCCAGCTCATGAATCATCTCCCCCTTCCACGAAAGATTCTTCCCCTGCACCTGCGACGAGATTTCCAGGGTATTCAATCCATCCGTGAAGGTTCCTCCCACCTTGGCCGTGCCCTGCAAAGTGCCAGTCATGCCCCTTGGGATCCAGGTAATCTTCCTCAGTTGATGTGCGAAGATGGCAAAAAGGTCATCGGGAGGGCTTTCGGAGAAGGTCGCCGCCAAGTCGATTTCATCTTTTCCGCTGATGTCCACCCTTCCACTCACAGTGTAAGTGGCCCCCTCCTGCCGCCCGTTTGCGTTCCGAATCAGAATCTGCCCGTCACGATCGTCGTATGTTACGCGCCCGCTCAAGCGGCCGAAGTCGAAATTCACGAAATTCGCGTTCTGCTGGTCCAGATCGAAGTCGATCATCACCCGCTCGCTTTTTCCCAGAACATGAACTGAAAACGCGCCTTCGCCACGAATGGGGATTCCCGAAATTTCCCCCGCTTCCGCGCCGAGATTAACCTTTTCAGACACCCCCTTCAGGTCGAATCCCTTTTCCTTCGTGATCGTTCCGCTAACATCAAGATGGCCGGACTGAAGTGAAATCATTCCGGAGTGAACGGTAACATCACCTCCTTTGATCAGTACGTTCCCCGTGAGTTGAAAGGGTTGGATACGGAATATCCGGTTATAGGGCCGCGGCTTCCCGTACACCTGGTTATTCAGCTCCAGGTCCGTCACCCTGGCATCGGGCTTTAAGGCGATGGAATCCAGTTTCACTTTTCCGCTCTGCTCGAGAAAATCGATCTTGGCCTGGATCACACCGTCAAGACGCATCCGAAGGTTGTTTACGTCTTTCTTCAAATCCCCGACAAAATCCTCGAATTTCGCGTTTTCGAGGCGGAGCTGGAAGGCGGTAGGTTCCGGCTTGAAAGGCAGCGGTATCTCCAGCTTGTTCCGAAGGCTGATGCGCCCCTCCCCCTGCGAGAGACTGAAAGCATCCACGATCAAAGCACCACTTCCATAAGATGCGGACAGCTCTACTTTATCGAGCTCCCAAAGAGAATGCCGAAAATCCCGGATCTCAACCTTCCCCTGCACGGCGGGATCCTTCAGCCTTCCTACCAGTTTCGCGTCCGCTAGAACCTCACCATCAAATCCAGCCAGCGCTTTTTCCAGATCCGTGAATTCACTGATCGGCCCCCGGAGGATGATATCTATGTCCGGCCGGGCATCTGCAATGTTGTCGATAGAACCCACTAGCTTTCCCGAAGCATGAAGAGCTGCTTTTCGCCTCTGCAAATCAAGGGTTGAAAGGAATACAAGCCCCCTCTGGAGGTCGGCGTTCACCTTTAAAACCTTGGCGCTCTCATTCAGCTTTTCCGCTCGTATGTCGATTTCTTCGGCGTTCAGCACCACATTGGTGCCATCTTTTGCCGGAGTGAGCGCAGCATAGGTGATATTCGCCACCCTCAGGTGGGCATTCCCACCGGCCTCTCGCCACGAGAGATTCAGCTTGGTATTCCTTAGTTCGATCTGGCGTATGGAAGCGGAGAGCTGGTTTCCCAGGTCCACCTGGATCGGCCTATGTACTAGATCGGAGAGTTTCTCCGCAGGACCTTCTTTTTTTCTTTTGGGAATCTCCAGCTGCACTTCCGCATCGCTCAGAAATACTTTGTTCACGGCGATGCCGCTGCTGAAGGCCTGAATCATTCTGAACGAGAACCCCAGGCTACCCGCCTTGAAAACCGTATCCTTGCTCAGGCCAAGTTTATTGTCTTCCTTTACCTGTAGGTCCACGTTCACCAAAGAAACAGATGGGGGCAGCACTCCGATTCTCATGCGGTCGAAGTTAAGATCGAGGCCGAGATTTCTGGAAAGATTCGCCTGTATTTTCTCTTTGAGGATCCGGGCGAAGCTCTCGCTCTGCACATACACAACCACCGCAGCAGTGGCCACGGATATGCTCAGCAGAAAAAACCAGAAGATCCGCTTTCCCATCAATTACTCTTCCAGCTTGTGCCGGATGTTCCTGTAATTTGCGTCAAGCTCAGCTACCTTTTGGAAAAATTTCCTGGATCGCTCACGCTGCCTCATCTTCTCGAAGGTTTCACCCAGCGCGTAGTAGATTTGAATTTTTTCCAGATCGGTTTTCCCTGCATCCGAACTCAGGCGCTTCAGAATCGAAGCGGCTCCCGCATAGTCCCTGCGAGAGAGCTTGGCCATTGCGGCAAGGTAATAAGCATCGAACGCGTAGTCTGGAAACTCTTCCACCAAGCGCATGAGAAGCGCTTCCGCCTGCCGGTAAAGCCCCATCTCGTGCAGGCCCACACCAAAATCGAGGATCGTCCGGGGGTCCGCTTCGGTGAAAATCTCTTCGATCCTGTTCTCCACCAGCGAGGCCAGGGAGCCCTCACTATCGTCTTCCAGGTTTCTGGAGAGATCGAATTCCTGCTCCAACCGTTCCAACACCTCTGAGGTATCCACTTTTTCCGGGCGATCGCTGGAGATCGTGTTGTAAAGGCCTTCCGGATATTCGAGTTTGCGTATTTCGCGAAGCTTCGCCTTTATTGTTTCTTCGTCCGCTCCCAAAGCCTGGGCGTGCCTTAGGGCCTTGCGAGCCAGGTAGTAATTGCGCTTGGCCGTATATCGCTCCGCCTTTTTTACGAGCATATCGATGTTCAGAAAAGCATTCGCTTTCTGCTTCATCTCTTTTTTGATCTCTTTCAGAAGATGCTCGGTCTTGTCGGCGGAAGTCGGTTGGGTGAAAATTCTCGTGGCACCTTCCAGCAGGTCTTCGCCGAGATCAGGCCGCCCGTCTCCGGAATCGACGGATGCCCCAGCAATCGGAACCGGTTCTGGAAGCGGCATCACCGCCGGAGCTGGACTGGCCACTTCAGGCAATGGAGTGAAAACCGGAGCGGGTGTCGCAGAAGGCGGGGGAACCTCTGCGGTGGGCTCCAGCTTGCTGGAGGCAGCATCTCCTTGTTCAGCCGGTGCGAGCACAGGCTCTCCGAAAGGCGGTGGAGAAGTCAGTATCCGGGTAGCCTCACCCTCATTAGCCAGATCATTCAGGCTGTTTTCACCCAAAACCCCCGGCCGGGGAAGAACCATGGTAGCGTCTCCCCCGGATTCTCCTTCCAGTCCAGGAGTAGGCGTAGCTTCCGGTGCAGCTGCTGGCTTCTCTTTTGTCCATTCGCCCTTGGCAGGAATCGGCACTGGATCAAAGGGCCTCCGGCTGTCTGAAGTCGCCTGCACCGCCTCTACCGGGGAAAATACGATAGTTGGCTCACCAGTTACCTGAAGCTCTTTCCACTTGGTTCGATCGGCTTCGGTAGCCGTCATTTCAGCAGCAGGCAGCTTGTTTTCGGAGGAAGCCACGGAACTTTCCAAGGCAGAGGGGTCGATTTCCATCGGGCGAGTAGGCACATCACTGAGAGCCCGATTCTTCATCACATTGCCGGCGTCGAGTACGTCCATGGGAGAGAACATTTCAGTGCGATCTTCTCTTTCAGGGGGCGCATCTGGGGAAGCCGCGGTATCTGCGGCGTGCTCCATCGGATTGAAGGTAATCTTCGGCGGCTCCGGTGCGGCTCCGCCCCCGCCTTGGGTTACTTCCTCGCCATCAGAGGCCGGGCTCAATGAAAGCGTAGGCTCTTCCTGGCCGGCGGCTTCCGGATCAAAATTCGGCTTGATCAGGGAAGTGAACTCAACGCTATCGCCCTGGAAATCGATTCCTTGTGTGGGCTCCTTCTCCGGCTCCGGCCCTGGCTCCGCCAATTTTGCGCTCGGCTCGGGAGTGAAAACCACAGGCGGCGGAATGCTCGCCTGGGAATCAGGGGCGGGCGTTTCTTGTGCGGCCGGTGGCTCAGCCGCCCTTTCCTCCGCAGGAGCAGGTGAGGGTTCCGCAGGAGCAGCAGGCGCCGTCTCCACAGAAGTGGGACCGGGCTCAGGCTCTACCGGAGGAGCAATCGCTTCTGCCTCAGGTTTCGATTCTACTTGGGCGTCAGCGGCGGGCTCGGCCGGGGGAACCCCTGAAGCAAGAGTGGCCGCCACGGCATTCTGTGCCTGCTCCAGCACCTCAGGAGACAACTGGGTTGCCGCCTGCACCACAGGCACCATCACTGGCTGCACCACGGTTTGCTGGGCAGGCTGCGGCTGCCCTCCCATGCCGGCCACCGTTGCCTCAATAGCAGCCTTGATAAGTTCCGCCTGAAGCTTCAGAGGATCTTTTTCTTCCTTTGCCGCTTTTTGTCTTTGGCTTGCCTCGTCCAGGGTTTGACCTGTGGCAAGCACGATTTCCATTCCGCCTTCAGCCGGGAGATCAGCCCCGCCGCCCAATTCGATTTCCGCCGGGGGAAGTTCCGCCTCTATCTTCCTGGATTTTTCTGCCGGACCATCCTCTTCCTCATTCGCCTTTGCCGCCTCCTTCGCCGCTTCCACATCCCCGGTGATCGCCTGCAGGAAGCCCGCCGTATCGAGCACTTCTCCGGAATCCTCAATGAACTTTATCCAGCCGTTCTTTTCCACGAAAGCTTCCAGAAGGCGGTTCAAGGTGAGCATATCCACGGAGCGGTCGCTGCTCATGCGAACTTTGAAATACTTGTATACGAAAAGAGCCTCGTTCAGCTTCTGGTCTTCCGCCAAAAGGCGGGCAAAGAAGAGCAAAGCGAGCGAAAAATCGGGATCCCTGCGCAGGCACTCCCTGAGATAGTGATAGGTTTGCTTTTTCTGCCCCCGGCGGCTGCAAGCCCAGGCCGCGGCATACGCCACCCGGGGATCGCGAGGGAAATAGGGCACCAGTTTTTTCAGGCCCTCAAATAGTGCCGGCGACATGGAAGACGGCTCTCCGCCTACGGGAAAGTCCTGGGAAACAAGCCCTGGAGGGCCGCAAGCGGCAACCAAAAAATGAATCAGCTTCTGCTCAGCTTGGGAAAGCCACAGTGTTTCCACCCAGGCCAGCTTGATCTTTTCGTCTTTGGGCTGGGAGCGGGCTAGCAGCGGCATCAGGTCGGCGGCATCGAAGTACTTCTTTCGGCGAAGAAAGTGCTGGAGAGCTACCTGCCCCTGAAGAAAGGCATCACCGAGCTTTCCACCCGATTCACATTCTTGTGCGTAACGAACCCGCAACGAGATGTCATCTGGAGCGAGCTCAACCGCTTGTTTATAAATCGCAATCGCAACTTGCCCCTTTCCTGCGTCCGAAAGTTTCTTGGCAAGGAATCCGTAAACCTTGGAAGCTTCGTGGGGCTCGCGATTTTGTACGTAGATGTTGGCTAATTTCGTGGCAACGATTTGATTGAGAGGCTCTTCGGCAAGAGCTTGCTTGATCTTGTTGATGCCTTCCGCGTGCTTTCCTTTTTCGAAAAGCTTGTCCGCTTCGGCCAGAAGTTTCTGGACTGCCATGGGTCTCCTACCCTTGCCTCAACGCCCCGTTCCTTGGCGTAATATCTATCTAGAGGTCGAACGCCGAGGTTCGAAAATGCTCGACGAAAGACCACCTAAATATTTTAACTTTTCTTAGGGAGGAATTCTTCCAGAAAGTGCGTATCGTATTGATTATCCAGAAACTTTTTATTCTTAAGCACTTTGGTATAGAAAGCGGAATTCACCTTAATACCGCCCACCTTTAGCTCTTCCAAGGCACGCAGCATCTTCTTCACACACATATCCCGGTTTTCCTCATGAGTGATGAGTTTACCGAGCATGGAATCGTAGTGCGGTACCACAGTGTATTGATCGTAAATAAAGCTATCAAAGCGCACCCCGAAACCGCCGGGCACGTGCAAGCCCTCGATCTTACCGGGAAACGGCCTCATGGTTTCAGGATCTTCAGCATTGATCCGCACTTCCATGGCGTGGCCCTTCAGCTTCACATCCTGCTGGCGGATAGGCAGCTTGTCACCGTTAGCAATCTGAAGCTGAAGCTTAACAATGTCGATACCCGTTATCATTTCCGTCACAGGATGCTCCACCTGCACCCGGGTGTTCATTTCCATAAAGTAGAAACTCTTTCGGTCGGTATCGAGAAGGAATTCCACGGTACCGGCATTCCAGTATCCCACTTCTTTCACCAAACGCATGGCCGCTTCGCCCATGGCCTTTCGAGTCTCTTCCGAAATCACGGGACAAGGTGCTTCTTCAATCAACTTCTGGTGCCTACGCTGAACCGTGCAGTCGCGCTCTCCCAGATAAACCGCGTTACCGTGTTCGTCGGCGATAACCTGAATCTCCACGTGCCGAGGTGATTCACAGAATTTTTCCAGGTAAACATCGGGATTTCCGAAGGCGGCACCTGCTTCCGAGCGAATTCTCTCGAAAGAAGAGGCGAGCTTTTCTTTGTCGTAAACCACTTGAATGCCGCGGCCACCGCCACCAGCAGTTGCTTTCAAAATCACGGGAAAGCCGATTTTAGCCGCTTCGGCCTGGGCATCCGCCAAGCTCTTCACGGCTCCACGGGTTCCGGGTAAAAGAGGCAAGCCCGCTTTCACCGCGGTAGTGCGCGCCGAAACCTTGTCTCCAAGAAGAGCGATGCTTTCCGGCTTGGGACCGATGAATTTGATATTACAGTCGCGGCAAATGCGCGCGAACTCCGCATTCTCGGAAAGGAATCCATAGCCCGGATGAATGGCGTCGGCGCCGGTTACTTCCGCGGCAGCCAGAACAAAAGGAATATTAAGATAGCTTTGCTTCGACGGAGCAGGACCGATGCAAACCGCCTCATCCGCCATTTTCACGTGCAGGGAATGTTCATCGGCCTGCGAGTAAACCGCCACTGTTTCCAAGCCGAGATCTTTGCAGGCTCGGATCACGCGCAAAGCGATCTCGCCTCGGTTCGCAATTAGAACTTTGCGGATTTTTTCTGCCACGGCGCCTCCGGGCTAGGGCTCAATTTGAAACAAAGGTTGGCCAAACTGCACGGGCTGCCCGTCCTTCACCAGTACGGCCACAATTTTGCCGGGGAATTCCGCTTCGATCTCGTTCATGATTTTCATGGCTTCGATGATGCAAAGAACGTCGCCCTTTTTCACCCGGGTGCCCACATCGCAATACTTGGGAGCCGTTGGTGAGGGAGCAGAATAAAAGGTGCCCACGAACGGAGAGGTAACTTCTTTTCCCGAGCCCTTGGCAACCGGAGCATCCACAGCAGAAGCAGCAGCTGCGGGAGCTGGAAGGCTCGGGGCCGCCGGAGCTGACGAAACCGGAAGGGCTGGGGCCGACATCGGAAGACTGTACGTTACATTCGAAGCAGCGTGGGGGTTGTCCTTGCGGATACGGATGCGTTCTTTATTTTTTTCCCACTCCAGCTCCGCAATTTCGGATTTCTCAACGATCTTGATAATTTTTTCGAGCTCTTTGAGTAGCATCAGTTCACTTTCTCAATATAAGAGTTATCGCGGGTATCAACCTTGATCTTGTCGCCCTCGCTCAGGTGCATGGGCACGGTTACCACGGCTCCCGTTTCCAGAGTGGCCGGCTTGCCACCGCCCGAAACCGTATCGCCACGAATGCCGGGCTGAGTTTCGGTGATGGTAAGAACCACGAAGGTGGGAACCTCTACCGTAATGGGCTTTCCCTTATAGAAAAGCACGCTGATCTGCGCGCCTTCCTGGAAATAGTTCTTTCGATCACCCACTTCAGAATCAGAAAGCTGGATCTGCTCGTAGTTTTTCTGATCCATCAGGTGATAACCATCGTTATCGGCGTACATGTATTGGTAGTGGCGCTCTTCCATATCCGGAATGTCCACTTTTTCGCCACTGCGGATATTCCGCTCAATGGTGTTTTGGGTAAGAAGATTCTTCATCTTGGTGCGGGTGAAAGCAGCTCCTTTACCCGGCGAGATATGCTGAAAATCCACAATGATGTAGGGCTGGCCTTCGAATTCGATCTTAAGCCCTTTACGGAAATCCCCGGTTTCGTACATGAAAAACTCTCCTGTGATCTGTTCTCAGGCGCCGCGCGGTTTACGCAAGCGAACCTGAGCCAGCAGGCGCTCCAAAGCGCGGGCCTGAGCCTTTAGGGCGGCACGTCGCGCCTGAAATTGTGGCTGCTGGGCAGGGAGCACTATTTCATCAGAACCAAGGTCTTGCAAGGTTTCTCTCGCCCATGGATTGGCGGGATCTTCCTGTAAAATCTTTCTCAATACCTTCTCGGCCTTTCCTTTAAGTCCCTGACGCAAATAGAGTTCTGCAATGGTGCGGGTGGCGAAGGTGGGTTCGGGCCCGTCCCGCTCCACCTCGTCGGTTTCCCCGGCCTCTACCTCGTCTTGCTCATGAGCTATTTCCTTAGGCACCGACTCCAAAGAAGGAATGGCAGCCAAAGATTCGCCAAACGACTCCACCTGAAAATCGCTGATCCTACCCGGAGGACGCGGCGGGCTATCCACGGAGGCCCGGGCTGTGATGCGGGCAGGCGGAATGATCGTGCTCGCCTCAAGATTCTCCAACTCTTCCAAGGCCCTTACGGCCTCTCCGTCCTGGGGAAAGAGAGAAACCACTCTGGTGAGAGAACGAATGGCGGCTTTGCGTTGGCCGAGCCGAACGAAAACATCGGCCAGCAACTTGTGCGCCTTGATATTGTCTGGATTGGAACGAAGGATCTCCCGACATACCGCAGCGGCTTCCCCAAAACGGCGCAGGTCAAACAAGCACCGCGCCTTGGAAAGCACCGCGCTGGCCAATCCCCGGTGATGCCCCAAGCCTTCCTCGAGAATTTCCAAAGCTTGGTGCGGTAAACCTTCCGAGCGATAGAGCTCAGCAAGCGATACGAACACCAGGGAGCGTGGGTTCCTCTGCAGCTCCTTTAGCTGCTGCACAAGATTCTGATTTCGCACCAGCCCAGGCCGGTAGGGCTCCCTGTCGATCATTTTTCAGCTATATCCTGCAGCAGAATCTAAAGCAAAACGGTCAACAACCCACCCTATAGAGACATAGAGGAAGATTCGGGATCAAGGATTTGAGGAGTAATGAAAACCATCAGCTCGCTCTTCCCATTGGAGGATCTCTTCGTTCTGAACATCCATCCGATAAAGGGGAGGTCCTTGAGGAAGGGCATTCCGTTCTCCAACTCCTCGGCGGCCACCTGAAACACCCCTCCCAGAACCAAGGTAGAACCGGAATCCACGAGCACCTCAGTGGTGAGCTTCTTGGTATCCACCTGGATGTCTCCGCTACCAAAGCTAACCGGTACTCCTTTTTCGATGGTCAAATCCTTCAACTGAACCGATCCCCGGCTTGTCACCTGAGGGGTAAGGCTCAGCTTAAGTTCCGCTTTTACGTTGTTGTCCACCACGCCTTGGCTGTTTACGGAACGTGACGAGATCGTTACACCGTCAGAAATTTCCGCCCGTTTATTGTTGTTCACAATCACCCGAGGCGAGGCAATGGTTCTCGATGTGCTGTTCAGCTCGGAGAGCTGCAGTGCAGCCGAAATGTTTTGAGTGGAGGTGGAGCCAAGCCCGATGCCGATCGTACCGCCCCCCAAGCTGCCTGCAACTGCGAGAGTAGAGGTTTGATCGGAAGCGCCACTTCCCCCACCGACATTCGATTCCGCGCCGGATCCCACCGCAACCGCGGCTCCACTAGCGCCGGACTCGGAGAGTAGTTTTCCTTGAAACCGAATCCCCAGCGCCCTGGTGAAGTTCTCTGTGGCGATGATGATCTTGGAATCGATGAGGATCTGCGGCACGGCTACGTCGAGCTCTCTAACCAGGCGGCGGATACGCTCGATCGCATCCTTTGTATTGGTGAGAACCAGGGAGTTGGTGCGTGTGTCCACCTCGATTACTCCGCGCTTGAAGTCCTGGGTAAGAGCTGCCTCAGTCGCGCTCGATGGAGTGACATTAGCCGACGCCGCTGCACCGGTGGCAGTGGTACCCGAAGTGGTCTTGCTCTGTAACAACTCATCGATCATCTTCTTCATTGTCTCAGCCTGTGCGAAGCTGAGAGGAACCACGGCCATCACCACCGGCTCGAGCTCATCGCTGAGGGTGATCTCTTCCTTCTTGGCTTTTGCCTGGGTGTTGAAGGTGTTGATCGTCATGATCCGCACCACGTTGCCCATAACGATTGCCTTGAAATTGCGCTGCTGGATCACGATGTCGAGCAGTTGATCCCAGGGGAGATCCTTCACGGCCAAACTGGTTTTGCTTCCCTCTACGTCGTTGTCCCAGATGATGTTCAGATCGGAGCTTTCGCCCACGAGGCGGAAGATATCGGGGATATCGGCGTCCTTGGCCTCGAAGGTAACCCTGGAACCGAAATAGCGCTTCTCTTCCTGAGGAGCGTTCAACACCTCAATCAGCCGTGTCGCGATGTCCTCGGACTTTTCCGCCGCCGCCTGCCGGGCGGTGACCTCGTCTTCCGCTTTGGCCGATAGCTTCAGGCCCTTCATGGTCTGGGCCAGGCTGTCCTTTTTCCTGGTAATCTTTATTGAAAACCGCCCCGGGCCCTCGGAACCCGTAACGTCTGCCTCGCCCCGAAGCTGAATCACCAGCTTTGCCATGGACTTTCCTGAATGGCTCGAATTGTACGGGGTCATTTGCAGCACAGGGCCGCCGGAAGCCGAGGCGTCAGTAAGCTTGGTGAGAGCAGCCGGCAAGAAGAGATTCTCCCCTTCCAGTATCACGCTCCCTCTCTTTTCACTCTTGAACAAACGGAACTTTGCCTCACCGCTATGGGTGAGCAACAGCGTGGCGGATTCTTTGCCCGGCCGAAGCTCGAGCTTGGTCACACGTCCCGCGCTGGAAGTGGCAGCCCCGAATGCAGTGGATGCCATCGCCAATGCGAAGCCTGTTGCGATCAAGAACGTCCTGTGCGATCTCATACTTCCTCCTGAATTCCAGTCCATGGCGCTACCGCCCGCTATTAACCGGCGTAAGCGAATTTCTCTGCTGCTCCGCCACTCCCCCAACCTTGAGGAGTACATCTGTCTTGTCCACGAATCCGTGCTTGGATCGCATGGTTTGCTGAATCAGCAATCCCTCGGGAGTAACCTTGGCGATCACGCCTTTGCGGTTTCCGAGCTTGTCTCCCTCGCGAACGATCACAACTTTTCTTGTCTGGCCTTCAGGAGGCAGCCTCAACAGAGCCCGGGGGTACTTGTCCCCCAACAGCACCGCCACCACTTCGTAATCAGAAACGGCATAACGCTCCAACACGGGCGCACCGGGAACGGGGCCATTATCGTTCGGGTTTGTGTCGGCGGTGGGAACTTGAAACGGGGGCGCAGCTTCGGCAAACGGATCTTTCATGGTAAATAAGCCAGGCACCGTGGAGAGGCTCTGCAGAAATTCCTCGATCGAGATCTCGTTTTTCTCGGCCTCAGGGCCGGCATCCTCTTCACCGAATGCGGAGGGCGCAAGCAGCAATAGGCACAGAATTAGGTTTCTCACCTAGCGCCCCCTCCCGCACCCCTATAGCGATAGGTGAGTACGCGAATCTGCCCGACAATCCCGGGATATACACCCCTTCCCCCGGTCAGCTTTGAGCCGGCAAACGCGCCTTCCTCGCCGCCCAGGGTCAGAGCTACCCTCCCGGGATCACGATCAATCCTGAAACTTTCCACGTTAATCAGGCGGCTCATATTGGCCATCCGGTCAAGGAAGATAAAAAACTGAAGGAAAGTACCACGAGCCTCAATGCTGAAGCCGAGCGAGTTGTAGAGCTCGCGAGATTCCTCCCTGGCATCGGGGCGAATCAGAGTAATTTCAATTTCCAGCTGTTTGGCTTCTCTCAAAAGATCTGAAAGAAGGTCAGGAAGAAAAAACTGCCGGGGCAATGCCTCTTTCAAACTTTGCAGCGATTTCACGAGATCGGCATATCGCTTTTTCTTTTCCTCAAACTGCCGCTCGAATTCTTTGGCCTCCTGAATCTTCCGCTCCAGGCTGGCAATGGATTGCTCCTCCGTAAGAATTCCCTGCTCCCTCGACTCGATCTCCGTTGAATCGAGAGAAAAATAGAAATACGCAGTACCAGCGCCCACAAACAGGATCACATGGGACCACTTCAACTTCTCCAGCGCTGCCTTTAGTCTTTGCAGCATATTAATCTCCCGAATCCTTCACCACGAAGTCGAGTGAGAACTTCTTGGTCTTCTGGAGAGCCTCGGGCACGCCCTGGATCGGCTTTTGCACTTTTTCTGCAGTGATCTCCTTGAAGGAAACATTCGAATATCTGGTGCTTTCGGAAATGGATTTCACGAAATCGTTGATCGGGAAGTATTCCCAGGCACGCCCGCTCAGGGTAACACCTTTTGCTTTTTCATATTTAAGATCGTCGAGCCACACTTTCTGCGACTTGTTCAGATGCCCAAAAATATCGCCCAAAGTCTGAAAAGCCTGGCCGCGATCCCGCTGGAGCGCGTTTACGGCATTCAGCTGCCGCTGAAGCTCCGACTCCTCCTTGTTCAGCTGCTCCATCTGCTTGCGAATATCTCTCTTCGTTGAAAGCTCCCTGGTGAGCTCTCCCGATCTTTCCGTGAGCTTCTGAAGCTTCTCATCAAGCTCCTTCACCTTTGTTTCATGCAGATAAGTGGGAACATAATTCCCCACATAGAGTCCCGCCACCAGGACAGCCACGCGAATGAGAGCCGGGCGAAGCTCATTAAACTCATCGAGATTGAAGCCAAGCTTTTCGAGGCGCTCGTCCAAACCGAACGGTACGGCTGTGGCTTTCTTTTTTCCGAGGAGATTTATCCGGATCATGCGCCGCTAAACCTCATTCCTCAAAGCGAGGCCCAGGGGCACCGCTGCGCTGGAGCTGATGGCGGCCACGAATTCCTCGTTGAACTGCCGGCCGGAGCAAGCCACTTTGTTAAACGGGTTCAGGTACTCCACCGATAGCCCCAGAACCTCGGTAAGCATATTGGAAAGCCCCGGAATGCGGGATGCTCCGCCGCACAAAAACACGCCCGTAATGGGAAGCTGCACTGGCGATGCCGCATAAAAGTCCAGAGACCTTCGGATCTCGAGCGCAATATTCTCGGAAATGGAGGTAACCAGCGGAAGCACCTCCTCGGGAATCTGGCCCGTACTGCAGGCGTCAATTTTCAGAACCTCCGCTTCCTGGAAGGAAATCCCCAGCTTGTTCTGGATCTCCTGAGTGAGGTTCTTTCCTCCGATCGCCACATCCCTGGTGAAAATGGTCGTATTGTGGCTCACGATATTGATTTTCGTAAGTGAAGCTCCCACATCCACCAGAACAACGGCATTGTCCTGGGTCATTTCGTAGTTTTCCCAGAATACATTCGCCAGAGCGAGCACATCGATATCGAGAATTTCGGTCTGAAGGCCCGATTCGGTCACAGTTGCCAGTCTCTTATCGATAAAGTCTTTCTTCGCGGCCACGAGAAGAATGTCCATCTTGCCATCGCCGGTATCTTCCTGAACCACTTCGTAGTCGAGAGAGATGTCTTTCATATCGAAGGGAATATATTGCTCGGCCTCCCAATAAACCTGATCTTCCACTTCTTTGGGGGCGGTTTTGGGAATGGTGATGTGCTTGATGATCACCGAGGCTCCCGCCACGGAGGTGCATACCATTTTCGAGCGGGGAGAAGCTTCCTTGAGAAGCGCTTTGATGGATTCCACCACTGCTGCCTGATTCACGATCTCTCCATCCACGATCGTGTCTTCAGGCAAAGTAACGCTGGAAAAGGAACGAACCACCCAGCCGGCGCGCTTCTTCTCAACCTCTACAAGTTTTATTGCACTCGATCCGATATCGAGGCCGATGACAGGCTTGGCGCCAAGTCCGAACATTGAGAACATTGATTGGTTCCCCTCCCTAGGGACCTGCCACTCCGCTCCTGAAGTGGCACGCTCTTCCAAAATTCCTTTTGTTCAGCGTATTTATTTAATTGTAGCCCCGCGTCGGTTGAGGTCAAGCGGAAGCCGTGTAATTTGCTTCGATTACTCAATAAATTCAGTGGATTTCTTGTTGCCCCGTTTCAAAGCCATGCATAAACGAGGCTCATGGAACGGAAACAGGTAGGCCGTTCGTCTTAGAACGCGTCTCCCTCATCATCGAACTCGGCTCTGGACGTTCCACCGGAGGAGCGAACGCCGCCCTCAGCTGCTGCGTCGATTTCCTCGTCTGAACCCGCTTCTTCGTCAGCGCCTTCCAGCTCGAGATCCACCACCACTTTGTTCCAGTCTTTTTCGGAGGCAAGATCCTGCCGAATCACATCCAGGTATTTATCGGGATATTTATTTACCAGCTCTTCCACGTAATTGTTCAGCTGGCCACTGGCGAGGATTCCCTCTTTGCGCTTAATCCGCTTCCAGTTCTTGATGTAATGAAGACGGCAATACCCCATCAGGCTGAAATCATGATCACAGCCTGGTTCGCGGCAACGATTTTTCTTGCTGACCGAGCCCTCTGCTGAGGCTTTGCCTTTTTTCTTTCCGTCCTTGGCGATTACCGCCACGCCCTTCGGAGCGGGCACTTCTACTACGAGTTCACCCTTCTTGCCTTTGGCAACAAGCGGTTTGCCCGCATCTTTCTTTCCCTTCACCAAGCTAAGCGCAGGGGGGGCCTTCTTACCCTTAGGCAGAGCAGCAACCTTTTTGGGTGCTTTCTCGATCTTAGCGCCCTTCTTCGAGGCAGAAACTGCCTTTTTTGCTCCGCCGATTCCGGCCTTCTTCCCAATCTCTTTGGCAGCCTTCTTTAGTGCGGCGCCCAATCCACCGGACTTGGCCGCTTTTACAGGCGGTTTCTTCGCAGATTTCGAGGCTTTTTTCGACTTATCAAGCTTGGCTGGTTTGGTAGGTTTTTTAGCTTTCTTCTGGGGCATTCATCTTGTTTGCTCTGAGGAATGAGCGAAGTCAAGAAAGTATATTTGGCCGGATGGCTTCCCGGCCGCTGATCGCGCTTCGTTTAGAAATTCAGCCTTCGCAAACGGCGGCTGTTTGCGCCGAAACCGGGCATTGCCACAGCTTCCCCTCGGGAGGGTAAGGATGGTCGAGATTGTCCAGCTTCTTCCGGCCCCCGCCATGATGGTGAAGGCGGCATTGCATTTCATAGGTTTCCTTCACCCAGGGCAGATGAACCCATTGGAACTGGGTGTACCCTTTTCCCAGCATTTCCGTGAGGCGCGCCCGGAGATCGTCGTCGGCCCGGCCTACATACTGAATCTCCTCGCCGCCCTTGGAGAGCTGAAACACGCCGAGTATTCCCTCGGGCACGAGATTTACATTTTCCTGCGTAAAAGCTTCCCAGTGAGTCATGGCCGGATTTAAGCATAAGTTAACCCTAAAATCACTCAGGATATCCATTGGGTTGGCCCACTTACCCACAACCGTATCCCGGCTTCGGATACACCTTCCGCTTGCCGCCCCCCATTGGAAGGTGTATCCCTATCTATATAGGTTGCTTCTTTTGGATGTGCGACCTTGCTCCTCCTCGATCAGGAGCGGCAGCTTTGCCGCTTCAGAATAGGGGCCCTCCCCGGGCCATATACCGAGAAGAGGGGCAGATGCAGGCATCGAAAAACTCGATGGCCTGCTTCCTAACGGACGAAATAGGAAACTACGCCTGTAAGCAGAAAACCAGGAAAAGAGCAGCGCCCCCTTTGAGGAGCGCGTTTAAAAAAAGAGTTCGATGATTTTTCCGGGGCCCACAGCCCCAGCGCCCAGAGCCCGCATCCAGCCTCTGGGCCCTCGTCGGACCAAAAGGACAACTGTGATCGACAAAACAGTGATTGACCCAAACGCCCTTCACTTTTACCGAATGCTGAAGGAGGCGGGATTTTCCGCTTACTTCGTGGGAGGAAGCGTACGCGATCTCCTTCTCGGCAAGAGCCCCAAAGATTTCGACATCGCCACCAACGCCACTCCCCAGCAGATCAAGCGCATTATTCCTCAAGGACGCATCATCGGAAGGCGATTCCGCCACGTGATGCTGGAAAAGCAGGGAGGAAGATACGAGATCGTTACTTTCCGTGGCCCTGTGGTGCAGGCCGAGGAAGAGCAGGCTGAGCTCGACGATGAATCCCTGGAAGATCAACCAACTAATCAGGAAAATGCCGACGAAGGCCAACAGACCGGCAACCGGGAGGGAAGAGATCGAGACGACAGGCGCCGCAACTATCCCGACCTCAATCAATTCGGGAACGCCGAGCAAGATGCAAAACGCCGGGATTTCACCATTAATGCTCTTTTTTATGATCCCGACGCGGATGAGCTTGTGGATTATGTGGAAGGCAAACTGGACATCGACCGCCGCCTGATCCGCTCCATTGGCGACTCAATGCTTCGGATGGAAGAGGATCCAATCCGGATCCTTCGAGCCATTCGCCATAAAATGAAACTTGGCCTGGAATACGACGCCTCCCTTGAATCAGCAATGCGCGAGAAATCGCCTCTCTTGGAACAAACTTCCAAAGACAGAATCCGAGAAGAGTTTTTGAAGGTATGTAACGACCATTCCCTGGGGGCCTTCCTCGCCGAAGGGCGCAGGCTCGGCTTAGTGCCGCACATCATGCCCTGGTTCCAGGATCTCTCCGAAGAGGACTGGGAAACTGGAATGCGCCTTTGGAATGGGCTCAAAGAAACTCCCATACCCGAGCGCGCTTCGCCCGACTTGGGCTTGGCTCTGATGATGGTGCCCCTGATTCAGGCCTTGGTGCTCGAACCTTATAAGGCAACCCTCAAGGAAGACGAGAAGAACTACCTTCCTGACATGAAGTATTTCCTCTCGTGCGAGACCCTGCGCAACTTTTACCTGCGAAACCTTCGCATCTCCCGCGCCCAGACTGATCACATCGTGCGAACACTTTTCTATTACAGCCGAATGAGCGGCCTATGGTTGGAGCAGGGCCCTCCTCGCCGCATCGTAGGGCGCCTTTTCCAGCATCCTCCTGCCCTGCTCGCTGCCCGTATGGCGCGAATTTCTCTTACCCTGGAAGGCCGTGAGCTTCCGGATTGGATCCAGGAGCTTGCCGACCATGAAACTGGGCGCCGAGATAATCGCGAGGGACGTGAGAGCCGCGAACGGGGCCGGGACCGGGGCCGCGGCCGCCGAGATCGGGATCGGGAACGCGAACAACACAACGAAGAGAGTGATGGAATTTCAGCAGCGGAAAATGAATCCGATAGCGACCATTCCCAAAACTCCGAAGAGAGCGATCATGCAGAAGGTGCTCGCGGAGAGAGCCGGCGGAGCCGCGGGCGAGATAGAGAGCGTGAACCCAAAGTCAACCGGCTGCCCCCCCCGGATCAACCGATGGTCTGGAACGGCCCCCTGCATGCCCCGGTTCTCCGCCCGTCTTTCCAGGACGAGCCAACAATCCGCTGGGCAAGAAAAAACCAGACCGTCAGGGCTTATCGTCCTTCGGGCATTCCCAATCCCCCCATCGATCACGCCATGCTTAAGCTGGATCTGGTTTACAACTATAAGCCGGAAATCGATCCGAACCACCAGCGTGGAGGCGATGAGCAGGGCAGAGGTGAGGAAAAAGGCGGGAGAAGGCGTCGTGGTCGTGGCCGCGGGCGCGACCGTGGCGACCGCCCAGACCGGGAAAATGATCGGAAATCCGCACAAGAGCATGACTCTCAGGAGGATACAGGCGTGGAGCGTGAAGAAAACGTACGCGGCGAGAGCGAAACTCGAGCTGCCCGACCGGAGAGAGGCAATGAACGACGCCCCCGAAATGATCGTGGCCCCCGCCGCCACGAACGTTCTGGCGAGGATTACGATGACGAGAATATCGGCAATCGCCTGAGACCAGGCGAAGCTCCTGCCCCTCTTGCCGGTGCGCGCCCAATGGAATACGACGACGAAGATATTGATGACAACATTGGAAATAGACTAGATGCTCCACCCACGTCGGGCCATGTGGGCATAAATGGCGAGGGCGTTCTCGGCCGCCCAGGCAGAGGCGGACAACACGGGCAGCGCCATAGTAGCGGAGGCGGAAGCGGGGGCGGAAACCGCCGCAGGCGCGGTCGCAGGCGCGGCCGTAGAGGTGGCGGGGGCGGAAATCAGAACAGAGGCACCTCTCGTTCAAGCCACGGCAACATTTAGGTGATATAAGATCTTCATGGGCCAGCAGCTTCTACTCAAGGTTTTCGGTATCGATGGTCCTGGAATCACAGCCGCCATCGCCACCTGTATCGACCGGGAGAATGGCAAGCTGCTCGATATCGAGCAAGCAGCCACTCAAGGCTTGCTCAGCCTTATGGTGCACGTGGAGGTGAAAACAGATCACGTTGCCCAATTCGAAAAAAGCATCCGTGAAGAGCTTAAGCCTTACCACCTAGATCTTCGCTTTGATCGCCTGGATGCCGCGGCAACCGCTACCGATCCATCAGAGAGAATCGTGGCCACCGTAATCGCGGAGGAGATTCCCACGCGCCTGGTGGCTGAACTCACCACCAAGCTGGCCGCGGACCAGATGAACATCGATTCCATTCGTAAGCTAAGCGCGAATGGATTTTCCACCATCGAGCTGATCTGCTCCTCCAAGTCGAGGGTGAATCTCGCCCAGGTTACGGAAAAGCTTCTGGCCATCACAACCCGCTTCCCCGGAGTGGACATTGCGGTTCAGCGGGAAAACATTTACCGCCGCTCCAAACGCCTCGTGGTGTTCGACATGGATTCCACCCTGATTCAGGGCGAGGTGATCGACGAACTTGCGGATCTTCTCGGCAAAAAGAAAGAAGTGTCCGCGCTCACCAAAGCCGCGATGGAAGGGGAGATTGATTTTCAGGAGTCGCTCCTCCGGCGTGTAAGCCTTCTGAAAGGCCTCACCCGTAAAGATCTCGACTATGTTCATTCCCACATCAAAATGAGCCCGGGCGCCGGGCGCCTGATCAAAGCGCTAAAACGCCTGGGTTACCGCATTGCCATTATCAGCGGCGGATTCACTTATTTTGTGGAACGCCTGAAGAATGAGCTCGGAGTGCATTACGCCTACGCAAACGCCCTGGAGCTGGAAGACGAGACCGTTACAGGCCGGCTTCAAGGCTTGATTGTGGACGGCCGCAGAAAGGCCGACCTTCTGGAGCTATTGGCACAGCAGGAGGGCGTGCTTCTGGATCAGGTAATCGCGATAGGGGACGGAGCCAACGATCTTCAGATGTTGAAAAAGGCCGGCTTGGGTATCGCGTTCAATGCAAAACCTCTTACCAAAGCGCTGGTAGGAACCTCCATCACTCACAAGAGCATGGATTCCGTTCTTTATCTGCTTGGCATCACCGATCGCGATCTGGATGATATGGGGATTCGGTAACCCTCGATAACCAGACAAAGTCCCAACTCAGGTTTTGTCCGCCTCCGTTTTATTGTGCCAGTACTGCTCATAGAGCATGGCCAAAAGACCCCCCGTGATCGCGATATCCGCCACGTTGAATACGCCCGTTCTCAAGGGGCCGATTCCCATGAAAAGGAAGTCGATCACGAAGCCCTGCATTACCCTGTCGATTAGATTCCCGATCCCCCCAGCAATCACCGAAGCGAGCGAAATGATGGCTAGCCAGTTGTGCGCTGACTTCCAAAGCCAGAACACGCAAAAGCCGATGATAAACACCACACCCACCACGAAAAAAGCGGTTCGCATCCCGTCGCTCATCTCAGCTCCAAGGCTGAGAAATGCGCCGGAGTTTTCCGCATATTCTATACGAAACACTCCGCCCAGGTAGGCATGCCCCGGAGTGCCGCGGAGCGAATGCCAGGCGATCCACTTAGTGAACTGATCCAGCACCACGGTAAAAAAAACGATCAGAGAGGAAACAATCAATTTTTTCTGGGGCAGCACTGCCTTGAAATCCTGCATCAACGGCTCATCTCCAGCATGCGCTGAATCGGAAGAAGAGCCTTTTCCCGCAAGGGAGAAGGCACATCGATCTCGGGCTGAAGGGTTTCCAGGGCTGCAGCCACCTTCTCCAGAGTGTTCCGCCGCATGTAAGGGCATTCGTTGCAGGCGCAGTTCGCATTGGGGGGGGAAGGGATGAAGGTTTTTCCGGGAGCGGCTTTCTGCATCTGATGCAAAATCCCGCTCTCCGTAACCACGATGAACTCTTTGGCATCGCTCTTCACGGCGAAATCAAGAAGAGCGGTAGTGGAACCGATGAAATCCGCACGGCTCAAAACAGGGGCTTCACATTCCGGATGAGCGATCACTTTTGCCTGGGGATAAACGGTTTGCAGCTGGATCAGCTTTTTCTCGGAAAAAGTTTCATGAACGATGCAAGCGCCTTCCCACAACACCATTTCGCGGCCGGTCTGTTGCATCACATGGCGGCCGAGATTTTTGTCGGGCGCGAAAATGATTTTCTGTTCGGCGGGGATGCTGTTCACGATCTTTACCGCATTGGAACTGGTGCAAATATAGTCGCTCTCGGCCTTCACTTCAGCAGTGCAGTTGATGTAGCTGACAACCACGTGACCAGGATGCTTTTTCTTGAACTCGCGGAAGGCTCCGGCAGGGCAGGAGTCCGCAAGAGAACACCCTGCCTCCAGGTCGGGAAGCACCACTTTGCGGCCAGGATTAAGAATTTTCGCCGTTTCAGCCATGAAGTGAACGCCGGCAAAAAGAATCACGTCGGCAGCTGTCTGTGCGGCCTTTTGAGAAAGCTGAAGGGAGTCTCCGATAAAATCGGCGATGTCCTGGATATCAGGCTCCTGGTAATAGTGGGCTAGGATCACCGCATTCCGCTCTTTTTTTAGGCGCGCTATTTTCGAGAAAAGATCCTCTTTCGCTTTCATAGATCGCTGTTTTAACACAATTATTGGCAGGGCAACACATTCGCCGCGCCCCGCGGGCCTGCCCAACCGCCACCTCTAACCACCTGTAATCAGGTGATTTTATGAATAAATCCCCCCTAATCCAAGGGCCGAATTCTACCGATAAGCTCTTGGATTCCAACGATTTAGGTTAAAGCATGGGAATACGGCAGAACCTGAAAAAACTCACTGAGCGGAAGCGCCTCGGTGAAATTCTCATCGAGATGAATCTCCTTACGGGAGACCAGCTCAAACTCGCCCTCGAAAAGTCCGCGAAAAATAAAATGCTACTCGGCGCCTTCCTCCTCTCCGAAGGCTTCGTTACCGAAGAAGACATGGCGAAGGCACTCGCCAATCAATTCGGCCTCAAATGCATCGACCTCGATGAATGGGATGAAATTGATCCGCTTGCCCTGAAGATGATCCCGGAAGCGATCGTAAGAAAGCACCGGGTTCTTCCCCTCAAAGTGATGAACAACAGCCTTCTGGTGGCCGTGCACGACCCTCTAAACATCGTTAACCTCAACTCCATCCCGGAACTGGCCGGAGACAAGATCGTGGCCATGGTAGCCACCGAGAGCCAGCTCCGTGCTGCGATTGAGCGTCTTTACCAAAGCGACTCCTCCACAAAAATCATCGATCTGATCGCCTCAAACCTGCAGGGTCGGGCCGAGCCGGCGGCGCACGCCAGAAAACCAACGGCCATAGCGGCTCCCACGGAAAGCCTCAGCAACGAAAAGAAGTTCTCCGTTGAGAACCTGTTAAACAAAATCATTGAGAAAGCAATCGACCAGAAAGCCTCTGACATCCACTTCGAGCCTTTGAAGGAATCCGTGCGCGTACGATCCCGCATAGACGGAACGCTCTATGAATCCCAGCAGCTACCTCTGGACATCTATCCTTCCGTGATCTCCAGGATCAAGATCCTGGCCAATATGGACATCGCCGAACGCCGCCAGGCACAGGATGGCCACTTTCAAATCATGATGGGCCCCCGTGAAATCGATCTTCGTGTAAGCACTTTACCCACTACCAATGGGGAAAAGACGGTGCTCAGGATTCTCGATAAAGGAGCACAAAGGGCGTCACTAGCGGACTCTGGGATGTCACTCGAGCTCCAGAATGCCGTGCGTGCGATGGTGCAACGGCCATTCGGTATCGTTCTGGTAACAGGCCCCACTGGATCCGGTAAAACAACCACCGTTTATTCCATGATCCGGGAGATCGATCGCACGAGCCTGAACGTGGTCTCAATCGAGGATCCAGTAGAATTCGAGATCGACGATGTAAGCCAGGTGCAGGTAAATCCCAAAGCAAACGTGCTCTTCGCCAACACCCTGCGCTCCGTGCTCCGCCAGGACCCAGACGTGATCATGGTGGGGGAGATCCGCGACCAGGAAACCGCCGATGTATCGATTCGTGCCTCTCTTACGGGCCACCTCGTGATCAGCACCATCCACACGAACAACTGCGCCGGAACGATCACGAGACTGGTGGACATGGGCACCGAACCCTTCCTGGTGTCTTCCTCACTGGCAGGGGTGCTTTCCCAGAGACTCGTTCGGAAGCTCTGCCCTCACTGCAAAGAGGAATATACCGTAACAGAAGAAGAGCGTGAACTGATCGGAAAAGACCTCGTTCAGGAAAACGCCAGGCTGTTTCGCGCAAAGGGATGCGAGTCCTGCAATAATATCGGATACCGGGGAAGAATCGGGATCTTCGAATTTCTTCAGCTCGACGATAAAATCCGCAAGATCATAAGCTCAGGAGACTTTGATCAGGCATTGCGTGAACATCTCGCCAAATCCGGATTTCACACCCTTCGCCACGACGGGGCAAGCAAAGCGCTGGCGGGCGTTACCTCGCTCGAAGAAGTGATCACCGAAACCGTATAGAAGTTTAGGACAAGAGAGACCAGAAGGAGGACTCCACCCGGACCACGGGGAGGGGTGGCGCTAGTTTTTCCTCGCCGTTTCCACTGGAGCTTGATTTTCCATGGGGCTCTTGAGAATGCGCGGCGTGATCAAAATGATCATTTCGTTGTTTTTCTCGATCCTGCCGTCGTTCCGGAACAAAAGCCCGAGAATCGGGATCTCACTCAGGAAAGGAACACCCGACCGCACGTTACTGTCGTTCTGCTTGATCAAGCCTGCTATCACTGCCGTGGCGCCATCATCCACGATGATGGAGGTATTGGCTGAATTCGTATTCACGGCAGGCACGCCATCAATCGCTATCTGGGAATCCGGCTGGCTGTTGTTCACATCCACCACAAGCCTAACCATATTGTTGTTCACAACTGTGGGCAGCACTCCCAACTGAAGTCCCGCCTCCACTCGCTCAAGCCCACCGGCCACTGTAGATCCCCCGCTTGTGGAGCTGGTGCTCGTATCGGTGCCCCCAAGCGTGGACTGCACTGTGCTCAGTGTTTTCACAGCCATGGTGAGACCGCTATTGATCAAAGCTCGCGTATTGTTGATGGTCACCACCTTCGGCCTGGACACCACTCGTGCGTCGCCCTTGGTTTCAGCTGCCAGCAATCGAAGATCCAGATCCCGCCCGGCCACTCCTCCGATCTTATACTTGGCACCAAATATTGCCGTTGAGTTTCTCTGCGGCTTGGAGAACGCCGTGCCCTTGGAAGGGGAAGTGCCCAGATCGAGGCTGTCGTTAGCCAGGTCCCCGGCCAGGAAGCCGATCTCCCTGGAAAAATTCTGGTTGGTTTCCACTATCTTCGCCTCAATGAGGATCTGCTGTGGCATCCGGTCGAAAAGATCCACGAATCCTCGCACACGCTGCAAGCCGGACTGGGAGCCCACGAAGATCAGAGCGTTCAGGCGGGAATCCACGTGAATCGTTTCCCCTTCACCCACGAAAGTTTTGAGCTTATTGCCCATTTCGGAGGCTTCCATATATTTCAACTCGATCAAATGGGATCCCAGCGATCCTCCGGTGCGTAAACCTCCGGCCTTGCTTACGTAGATCTTTCCCCCGTCAAACCGATAATCGAATCCCACGTCCTTGGCCATCTGCTGCAAAGCATTCTCGAGCGTAGTGTCGGCGAAATCGTAATTCACACGCTTGGAAAGGTCTCCTTCCACCTCTACCGGAATTCCGGCCTTCTGGCCGATCATTCGCACAACGCTTTCAGCGGTAGCCCCGCTGGCGCTCAATGAGAATAAACGCTTGGTAAGCATCGAAGCAGGAGAGCGGTCCCCGCCGCCTTCACCTACGGCGCCGAGGGCTAGCCCCGCCGCCAGCAGAAAAGTAACGATAATGGACATCGTGAAGAGTCTCATTTCTTCACCTCCTCGATTGAAATCTTCCCATCAGACAAACCATCCAGAACGGCTCCGGCCTTCATTGCAGGGCCGCCTTCAGCAGAACGAGCTTTTTCAGGCACAGCGGAGGACGCGGGTGAGCGACCCGCACTGCCATCCGGGTTGCCGGCATCCAGAGTGGCTTCGATCACCGAGCCGCCCTCCCCGAGCAAGACATAATCCGCACCGATTTTGAGCACGGTTCTTTGGGCAACCCGGTCGCCCACCCGCACCACCTGGTCATTCACTACGGCAATGGAGTCTTCCCCCTCCAGCGTTGTGGCCTGCAGCTTGTACTCAATCTCAGAACTGGAACGTGCGCGGTTACCCCGGCCCAATCCCCCGGTTCTCATAAAGGGGTCGGAGGCCCATTGAAAGGACGGCAAACGCGAGAAGTCAATATCCTGATCCACCGCAAGCTGGCCGTCGACGGTGGTCTGAAATCTCGGGCCTCCGGCGCAAACCGGATCCGCATTCAACAGGAGCAGGAGAGAGGCTAAGATACGGATCATGGCTCCCTCCAGGAAAAGCTGCTGACCAGAATCCTGGCCCGGCACAGCCTCAGCTCTTTTTCGATTCGAAACACCTGAACCGACTCAACCCTGGTAAGAAAGCGCGACTCCTCGAGATCTTGCAGGAAGTTCCCGATCGAATGAAATGGCCCCTCTACCTCCAGCTGAAAACTGTTCTTCTCGAATTCGGGAAGGCTCTCGTTTTTTTCCAGCGCGATCCGGCGAACCACGAAATCACGGCTACTCTCGGCACTGTTGCTCACCCTGAGAATCAGGTTGCCCAGGCCGCTATTCTCCTGCTTGTAAGCGAACAGGGGGGAGGAGGTGAAACTCGCAGGCTTGCGGGAAGCAAGATCCGAAAGCATGCTTCTGCTACGGGCAATTTCCGCCTCCACAGCTTCAGTGTTTTTTCTGATCTCTGAAATCTGCAAAAACTCGTCAACCACGGTGAAGCGGAAACCGATCAACGCCACCACGATCAGGATAGCGACTAGAAGAATCCGTTCCCGGAGATTCATCTTGATCAGGAGGGCTTTAACTTGATCCATCGTTCCCTCCTTTTTTTTCGTCAAAAACACTTCCTTCGAACTGAAAACGGAATTTAGTGGCGCTTTCCGTGGCAGCCTCAGTGAACTTCATCTGCACATTCCGGAAGTAATAGGATTTTTCCAGCCGCGAGAAAAATTCCGCAATCTCGGCCTGAGAGATCCCTTCACCGGCTATCACCACTTTTTTTACCCCTTCCGCCACGGAGGTATCGAAAGTGGTCAGCCAAACTCCTTTGGGAGCAACATTGGAAAGCTCCTTAAAAACCTCCGCCCAATACAGCTTCTGGGAAAGCGCTGTCTTCACCGCGCTCACGGCTCTTTGGTCAACGGAAGAGTCCCGGGCCTTTACATTGGAGGCCACCTGAGCCGCCAGGCTGTCTCGTGCGCTGCTTAAGCTGGACAAGCGCCGCTCAGCACTCCAGCGCGCAACCTTTGCTCCTCCTCCGAGTAACGGCACCCCTAACAGGCAACACAGGAAAACAACCGCGATCACCGCAGGGCTAAGAGGTGATGGCCTGTTTTCCGGCGGGAGAAAGTTAATGCGGCGGTGCTTAAAAGCGGTCTTCATCACGCCACACCTCGAAGAGCCAAGCCCACCGCAACATGCATCATCGGGCTGATCTGAGGCAACCGTTCCCGGTCTCCCTCTTTGCCGCCAAAGATTTCAATTTTTCTCAGAGGGTCGGCCAGTATCACCGGCACATTGAGGCTTTGCTCAAGCAGGCCAGCCACTCCATCCTTCATGAGGCCGCCGCCCATGATCACCACTTTCTGAATGCTCTGAGCCTTCCGGGAGGCGCGGAAATAGGTGGCCGTGTCGTGTATACTCACGATCAGCTCATAGTAGCCCTGCTCGATAGAACGCCCCTCTGGATCTTCCGCGCCCTCGGCTTTTTCCAGCCGGTGATTCAATTTTCTCAGTTCGCTGTTCTGGAAGCTGCAGCTGAACTGGTCCATCAGCTGTT